>NZ_PTRV01000021.1:0-86640 GCF_002965285.1 Escherichia sp. MOD1-EC5990
GTGGTGGGTGATGACGGGATCGAACCGCCGACCCCCTCCTTGTAAGGGAGGTGCTCTCCCAGCTGAGCTAATCACCCGATACTACGCTGGATACTACAACTAACTAGGTTAGTGGTGGGTCGTGCAGGATGACTCGACTTCGTCTCGCCCTTCGGGCCGTTGCTGACGCAACGTTATCCTTCACGTTTTACTACCGCTTCCACCTTAGCGATTGGTGGGTCGTGCAGGATTCGAACCTGCGACCAATTGATTAAAAGTCAACTGCTCTACCAACTGAGCTAACGACCCACTTTTTCGTTGCTTTCGGTTTGTTTGATATCCCGTGGCAACGGCGGCATATATTACTGATTTCAGACTTGAGCGCAACAAAAATTTCGATGCAGATCACTCAACTGCTTATGATTCGCACGACACGACCAGAAATAATGCGACTTCTGGTCGTGTGTTATGCATTACATCGCGTTCAGACGTTTTTGCGCCTGTTTAGCGCCATCAGTACCAGGGTATTTACTGATAACCTGCTGGTATACGGCTTTCGCTTTTGCGGTGTCACCTTTGTCCTGCATGATGACGCCGACTTTAAACATCGCATCTGCAGCCTTCGGTGACTTCGGATAGTTTTTCACTACCGAAGCAAAATAGTACGCCGCATCATCTTTTTTACCCTTGTTGTAGTTTAACTGACCCAGCCAATAATTGGCGTTTGGCAGATAAGTTGAATCAGGGTAATTTTTGATGAAATTCTGAAATGCCACCATTGCGTCATCCTGGCGGGATTTATCCTGCACCAGCGCAATAGCTGCATTGTAATCCGTGTTTGCATCACCGCTTTTCACCGGCGCGCCAGCATTCGCAGTACCAGCATCAGCTGTCGGCGTCGTTGATGCCGCCGCACCGCTTTGATCGCCGCTGGTTGATTGCGCCGCTGCACCATCGCTGCTGAGGCTATCGATCTGCAACAGGATCTGCTTTTGCCGCTCCACGACCTGATTCAGTTGATACTGATTTTCCTGAATCTGACCACGCAGGGAATCAATATCGGATTGATTATCAGAGAGTTGTTGCTGGAGTTGGGTTAAAAGCTGGCTGTGAGCATTAGAAATACGCTCAAGTTGAGTGACGCGGTCTTCGACCGAGCCTGAGCCGACACTACTGATTGGTGCCTGAGCAAAAGCGGCCCAGGGGGCCGCTATACCAACCAGTAACGACAGACTCAATAGTTGATGTCTGAAGTTACTGCTCATGCAATTCTCTTAGTAAACCAGTACCGCACGACGGTTTTTGGAGTATGCCGCTTCGTCATGACCCAGTACTGCAGGTTTTTCTTTACCGTAAGAAACGATGGAGATCTGGTCTGCAGAAACGCCTTTACCCTGCAGGTACATCTTAACGGCGTTCGCACGACGTTCACCCAGGGAGATGTTGTATTCCGGAGTACCACGTTCGTCCGCGTGACCTTCTACGGTGACTTTGTAAGACGGGTTGCTACGCAGGAAGTTTGCGTGTGCATCCAGCATTTGAGCGAAGTCAGAACGGATATCGTACTTGTCCAGATCGAAGTAAACGATGTTGTTCTGCTGCAGCTGTTGCATTTGCAGACGAGCCTGCTCTTCGGAAGACATGTTGCCATTGCCGCCGTTCGCATCCATACCAGTGCCGGCACCCAGCATGCCTTCGCTGCCGTCATTGCTGGCGTTCTTGTTGGAAGAACATGCCGCAATTGCCATAACAGGCAGAGCAATCATCAGCCCTTTCAGCACTTTGTTCAGTTGCATTTCAATGATTCCTTTACTATTCAATTAATTATTATCACAGATACGGCGACCAGGCAGGGAATTTGACCTGTCCATCAGTTGCCGGAAGACGCGCTTTGAAACGCCCATCTGTAGAAACCAAATTCAGCACGGATCCCATCCCCTGAGAAGAGCTGTAGATTACCATAGTGCCGTTAGGTGCCAGACTTGGCGTTTCATCCAGGAACGTGGACGACAGAACTTGTACGCCTCCCGTTGCCAGATCTTGTTTGGCAATGTGCTGCTGCCCACCATTGGAGCTGACCATTACCATAAATTTACCGTCGCTGCTGACATCCGCATCCTGGTTCTGCGAACCTTCCCAGGTAATACGTTGTGGCGCACCGCCGTTGATATTCACTTTATAAACCTGCGGACGACCGGCCTGGTCAGAAGTAAATGCCAGGTTCTGGCTGTCCGGGAACCAGGTCGGTTCGGTATTGTTACTGCGACCATCAGTCACCTGGCGGATCTGACCAGAAGCCAAATCCATTACGTACAGGTTCAGGCTACCGGTTTTCGACAAGGCGAATGCCAGTTTGCTGCCGTCTGGCGAGAATGCAGGTGCACCGTTGTGACGCGGGAATGAAGCCACCTGACGTACAGCACCATTTGCCAGCGTTTGAATAACTAGCGCTGAACGACCGCTCTCGAAAGTCACATAGGCCAGTTTAGAACCGTCTGGTGACCACGCCGGAGACATCAGCGGCTGCGGAGAACGGTGAACGACAAACTGGTTGTAACCGTCATAGTCAGATACGCGCAGTTCATACGGGAACTGACCGCCATTGGTCTGAACAACGTAGGCAATACGGGTACGGAACGCACCTTTAATGCCGGTCAGTTTTTCAAACACTTCATCACTGGCGGTATGACCAGCATAACGCAGCCACTGCTTGTTCACTTTGTACGAGTTCTGAGCAAGTACAGTACCCGGTGCGCCGCCAGTGTCAACCAGCTGATAAGCAACATTGTAAGAGCCGTCCGGATTCGGAGTGACCTGGCCGACAACCACAGCGTCAATGCCCAGCGCAGACCATGCTGCTGGTTGTACTTCCTGTGCACTACCCGGCTGCTGTGGCAGACGAGCGCGATCTAATGGATTAAATTTACCGCTGTTACGCAAGTCAGCAGCAACGATGCCGCCAATATCTTCAGGTGCTGCACCAGGACCCGCCCACTGGAAAGGAACAACGCCAATAGGACGACCGGAATCTACACCGCTGTCGATCACAATGCGGACTTCAGCATGCAGAACTGATGCCCACAGTATGAGAAAACCAAATGCTACTCGTAATGCCTGCTTCATCATATCTCCCTTATCTGGACCGATGGCCCACGATAATTTAGCAGAATGTTAACAAACTAAAATACACAAAACTACCAGAACCCCGTGGCAACCGGTGTCTGATGTTGACCGTCGGAACAGTCAGCATCGCGATTACGGTTTGAAGTCCAATGGCGCGTTTTTGAACACTTCATATACTGCCTGGCTTGGTGGTTTCGGGATCTTCGCAAGTTTAGCTGCTGCCAACGCAGCCTGACAAAGTGCGGGATCGCCACCTTCAGGTTTGATATCCAGTAACATACCATCGGGTGCCAGTTTTATGCGCAGCGTACAGGTCTTGCCTGCATAGGACGATGCGTCATAGAACTTACTTTCGATAGCAGATTTAATCTGCCCGGCATAGTTATTGATATCGGCCCCTGATGCGCCATTGTTTTTAGTATTACCACTCCCGGCAGGCGAAGCATTGTTCCCTTTCGCCCCTCCCCCCGTTTTCGGTGCATTCTTACCAGAGCTTAGCTCACCGAAAATATCATCTGCCTCTGCGGCAGCTTTTGCTGCAGCGGCTTTTTCAGCTGCAGCTTTTGCCGCTGCCGCTTTTTTGTCTGCGGCGGCTTTTTCTGCCGCTGCTTTCTTATCAGCTGCTGCCTTTTCAGCAGCCGCTTTTTCTGCTGCTTTTTTGTCGGCTGCAGCTTTCTCTGCCGCTGCTTTCTTATCAGCTGCAGCCTTTTCAGCAGCCGCTTTCTTCTCAGCTTCTGCCTTGGTTTTTTCAGCAGCTTCAGTTGCCGCTTTTTTTCTTGCTTCAGCTGCAGCTGCTTCTGCCGCTTCCGCTTTCTTCTTCAGCGCCGCAGCGGCTGCTTCGGCTTTTTTCTGCGCTTCGGCTGCGGCTTTGGCGGCTTCTGCTTCTGCTTTTTTCTTCGCGTCTGCAGCCGCTTTCTTCACTGCTTCTTCCGCAGCTTTTGCATCCGCTTCAGCCTTCGCTTTAGCATCTGCCGCCGCTTTCGCTGCCGCCTCTTCCGCTTGCTTCTGCTTTAACTCGGCCTGTTTTGCGGCTTCTTCAGCCTGCTTTTTCTGCTCCTGAGCCGCTAACCGCTCTTTCTCAAGTTGCTTCAGGCGTTCCTGTTCAGCCGCTTGTTTCTCACGCAGTTCTTCCGCAGCCTGCTGTTCCTTCATCTTGCGCTGCTCATCAGAACGCTTCGCGCTTGATTCCTGGCTTTGCATGCGTTTGTACTGCTCAACTACCGCACCTGAATCAACCATTACAGCGTCGATGGACGAACCACCGCCGCCTCCGGCTGAAGCTTCTATATTCTCATCGAACGAACTCCAGATCAGCGCCGCAAATAAGATGACATGCAGCACTGCTGAAATAATTATCGCCCGCTTGAGCTTGTCGTTTTGTTCGGTTGCCTTTGACACTCTCGGTTTCCAAAAACTGTTCGCCTGTTACCCGCTCTCTTTCAAGCTAGGGAAACGCAGATGTTTAGATAGGCTGCGTCATTAAACCAACCGATTTCACACCCGCACTATGTAACAAGTTCAGTGCTTTAATTATTTCATCGTAAGGCACATCTTTTGCGCCACCGATCAGAAAGACCGTTTTCGGGTTGGCCTTGAAACGGCTGGACACTTCCGCCACCACCTGCTCTGGTGGTAAACGCTCCAGGCGATCTTTCTCAACCACCACGGTGTACTGACCAATACCAGACACTTCAACAATCACTGGCGGATTATCGTTACTGCTCACCGCCTGTGATTCAGTAGCGTCTGGCAGATCGACCTCCACGCTCTGGGTGATGATGGGCGCTGTCGCCATAAAGATCAGCAACAGCACCAGCAGTACGTCCAGCAACGGTACAATGTTGATTTCGGACTTGAGATCGCGACGACCTCGTCCACGCGCTCTGGCCATGGCTTACCCCTTGTTGCTCTCGCTAACGGTAAACGCCTGGCGGTGCAGAATCGCGGTAAACTCTTCCATAAAGTTGTCGTAATTCAGTTCCAGTTTGTTTACGCGCTGGTTGAGGCGGTTATAAGCCATTACCGCCGGAATTGCGGCGAACAGACCAATTGCCGTCGCAATCAACGCTTCTGCGATACCGGGCGCAACCATTTGCAGTGTTGCTTGTTTTACCGCCCCGAGGGCGATAAAGGCGTGCATGATCCCCCAGACCGTACCAAACAGACCAATATACGGGCTGATGGAGCCAACCGTACCGAGGAACGGAATGTGCGTTTCCAGATTTTCAAGTTCACGGTTCATGGAAATACGCATCGCTCGCGACGCCCCTTCCACTACGGCTTCCGGCGCATGGCTATTGGCACGATGTAGGCGCACAAACTCTTTGAACCCGCTGTAAAAGATTTGTTCCGAACCGGTCAGATTATCCCGTTTCCCCTGGCTCTCTTGATAGAGGCGAGAAAGTTCGATTCCAGACCAGAATTTATCTTCAAACGCTTCGGCTTCGCGCGCCGCTGCGTTAAGAATACGGGTCCGCTGGATAATAATGGCCCAGGATGCGATTGAAAAACCAATCAAAATCAACATGATAAGTTTAACCAGAAGGCTAGCCTTCAGGAACAAATCAAGGATATTCATGTCAGTCACTGCTTAAACTCCGCGACAATAGACTTGGGAAGCGCACGAGGCTTCATTTTGAGTGGGTCAACGCAAACAACCAGAACCTCTGCTTCATTCAGCAAAGTATTCTCGGCGTTGACAATACGTTGCGTGAAAACCAAAGAGGTGCCACGCATTGATGTTATTTCAGTCTGTATTTCGAGCATATCGTCGAGCCGCGCAGGTGCATAATATTCCACCGTCATTTTACGCACCACAAAGGCAACGCGTTCAGCCATCAGCGCCTGCTGACTGAAGTGATGATGACGCAGCATCTCTGTGCGTGCTCTTTCATAAAAAGCGACGTAACTGGCGTGGTACACCACACCACCGGCATCGGTATCTTCATAGTAGACGCGAACCGGCCATCGAAACAGCGTTGTATTCACTTTACATCCCGGTAATGCAACAAAAGTTAGAGCTTTTAAACGCTGCTACTATACGCGCGCGATTGAGGTTTGGGAATGAGGGCAAGTTAAGGGAGCGTAAAAATTTATGGGCCTGAAGCGGCCCATAAATTTTTAAAGAGAATTCTGGTTTAAAAGAAGAAGAAAATCAGCCCGACAATGAGAACAATATCGGCAAGCAAAGGGCAAAAAATCCCTTGCCAGAGAACCTTCTGCGGACGAAAGCCCACGCCGTGAATAACACCAGCACAGACGGCCCACATCAGCAATAAACCATGCCAGATTTCCAGTTCACTGGTCTTCGCGGCGAAATGTGACGGGTCCCAAAACATACATCCTGCTAACAGAAGCGCCATCACGAAGGAAAGCGCCCGCAGGGGGCGCTTGTCCATTACCGCATACAAGGTTGCGATAATCTTACTCATCAGATGTCTTCTTGACCGGCTTTGCCTGATTCGACGTGCTCAAGCGCCAGCGCGGTGATTACCCCAAACGAACAGGCAAGAAGCGTTCCAAGAATCCATGCGAAATACCACATTTTTAGCTCCTTACTTAGTACAGAGAGTGGGTGTTACGTTCAATATCTTCTTTGGTGATACGACCGAACATTTTCCAGTAGCACCAGGCGGTGTAGAGCAGAATGATCGGTACCAGAACCACCGCAACCCAGGTCATGACGTTAAGCGTCAGCTGGCTGGAAGTTGCATCCCACATTGTCAGACTTGCGTTCATCATGGTGCTGGACGGCATCACAAACGGGAACATTGCAATACCGGCAGTCAGGATGATGCAGGCCAGCGTCAGGGAGGAGAACACAAACGCCCACGCCGCTTTATCCATACTTGCAGTCAGAATGGTCAGCAGAGGCAGAACCACACCCAGTACCGGAATAGCCCACAGAATCGGCGTGTTGTTGAAGTTCACCAACCATGCGCCAGCTTCACGAACCACTTCTTTATTCAGTGGGTTAGATGCCGCGTAATGGTCCATTGTTGATTTCACAACATAACCATCGATACCGTACATCACCCATACGCCAGCCAGTGCGAAGCAGACCAGTGTCACCAGAGCCGCCACCTGAGCCGTTGCACGGGTACGCAGGTGCAGTTCGCCCACGGTACGCATCTGCAGATAGGTTGCGCCCTGAGTAATGATCATCCCTACGCTCACCACGCCAGCCAGCAGGCCGAACGGGTTAAGCAGCTGGAAGAAGTTACCGGTGTAGTACAGACGCAGGTATTCATCAACGTTAAACGGTACGCCCTGCAACAGGTTACCGAACGCCACACCAATCACCAGCGGCGGAACGAAGCTACCAATGAAGATGCCCCAGTCCCACATGTTACGCCAGCGGGTTTCTTCAATCTTGGAGCGGTAGTCAAAACCGACCGGACGGAAGAACAAAGACGCCAGCACGAGGATCATCGCCACATAGAAGCCGGAGAACGCAGCGGCATAGACCATCGGCCAGGCAGCAAACAGAGCGCCACCCGCAGTGATCAGCCATACCTGGTTACCGTCCCAGTGTGGTGCGATGGAGTTAATCATAATTCGACGCTCGGTGTCGTTACGACCGAGGAAACGGGTGAGCATGCCCACCCCCATGTCGAAACCGTCAGTGACTGCAAAACCAATCAGCAGAACGCCAACCAGCAGCCACCAGATAAAACGCAATACTTCATAATCGATCATTTGACGACTCCTGTCTTAGCGTGCCGGCTGAGTAGTCGTGGAAGACTGCTCAAAGTGATAGCGACCGGTTTTCAGGCTGCTTGGGCCGAGGCGTGCAAACTTGAACATTAAGAACAATTCTGCCACCAGGAACAGGGTATACAGGCCACAAATCAGCACCATCGAGAAGATGAGGTCGCCTGCGGTCAGTGACGAGTTCGCTACAGCTGTCGGCAGCACTTCACCGATAGCCCAAGGTTGGCGACCATATTCAGCCACGAACCAGCCCGCTTCTACAGCAATCCACGGCAACGGAATACCGTACAATGCAGCGCGCAGCAGCCATTTTTTCTCGCCAATACGGTTGCGGATGACACTCCAGAAAGAGAGCGCGATGATTGCCAGCAGCAGGAAGCCACACGCCACCATGATACGGAACGCGAAGTACAGCGGCGCTACACGTGGAATGGAGTCTTTGGTTGCCTGTTGAATCTGCGCTTCAGTTGCATCCGCCACGTTTGGCGTATAGCGTTTCAGCAGCAGACCGTAACCGAGGTCTTTCTTCATGCTATTGAACTGGTCACGAACCGCCTGGTCAGTAGAACCAGAACGCAGTTGCTCGAGCAGAGAGTACGCCTTCATCCCGTTACGGATGCGTTCTTCATGCTGCACCATCAGCTCTTTCAGGCCGATAACCGGGGTATCCACGGAACGCGTTGCAATGATGCCCAGCGCGTAAGGGATCTGGATCGCAAATTTGTTCGTCTCCTCTTCCTGATCAGGAATGCCGAACAGAGTAAAGGCAGCAGGTGCAGGTTGCGTTTCCCACTCGGCTTCAATAGCAGCCAGTTTGGTTTTCTGCACGTCGCCCATTTCATAACCAGATTCATCACCCAGAACAATAACAGACAGAACGGCAGCCATACCGAAGCTGGCAGCGATAGCAAAGGAGCGTTTAGCAAAGGCGAAGTCACGACCTTTCAACATATACCATGCGCTGATACCGAGGATGAACATCGCGCCAGTCACATAACCAGACGCTACAGTGTGAACGAATTTCACCTGAGCAACCGGGTTAAGCACCAGCTCGGAGAAGCTCACCATCTCCATACGCATAGTTTCAAAGTTGAAATCGGACGCGATTGGGTTTTGCATCCAGCCGTTCGCAACCAGAATCCACAGCGCGGACAGGTTTGAACCAAGCGCCACCAGCCAGGTGACACACATATGCTGAACTTTACCCAGACGATCCCAACCGAAGAAGAACAGACCTACAAAGGTGGATTCGAGGAAGAAGGCCATCAGACCTTCGATTGCCAGCGGCGCGCCGAAAATATCCCCTACATAGTGGGAATAGTAAGACCAGTTAGTCCCGAACTGGAACTCCATGGTCAGACCGGTTGCCACACCCAGAGCGAAGTTGATACCAAACAACTTGCCCCAGAACTTGGTCATATCTTTATAAATCTGTTTGCCGGAAAGGACGTAGACCGTTTCCATAATGGCCAGCAGGAACGCCATACCGAGCGTCAGTGGCACAAAAAGGAAGTGGTACATCGCGGTCAAGGCAAACTGTAAGCGCGACAGTTCGACTATATCTAACATCATGACTCCTTGCTCATCGCATGAAGACTCCGAGAGTGAACCCCGTTAGAAAGGGTCACACGCATGCCCCAATACAAAATTATTTGCTCGCCTCTATCGCTGTCTTTTCCTCAAAAGTGGAAAAGACAATGATAAAAAAGTTACAAATATGTTAATGAATAAACCAAATTGATCCCGTAATTATATTACGCCGCAAAATCCTTACAATAAACAGGTTTTTATTGAGCAAATTTGCATTTTTCGACAGTGATCAATTTATAGCGAAATTGTCACGACCTCACCAATTTGATCTACGACAATTTATCGTGTTTTGCAGATTTTTTTCAAGAATTAAAAATTGATTTATATCAAAACCAGTCAAGTATGTTAATTATGTATAAACCATAGACCATTGGTAATTTTATTGTTAATTTATTGTGAAATATTTATGTAACACAATTATTACAATAAAAAGACATAGATAAAAAACCAGTGTTTTATTTAACAGAATCGCCTTATCAACTTTTTATAATACCAATTGATTAGAGTAGCCAATTTGTTGCTATTTTACATAACATATTTTTATCAAAGTTAATTGATTGTTGCCTTTATGAGCATTGCCGTAAGACCGCCATGTTATTGTTTCATTTGTAATAATCACCAATAAGTATCGATGAGAGAGATATCGCTTAACAGAGGCGACTGTGTCTGCATGAACACAGGCAACTTTCGCCTGATAAATGAAAAATGAGCGATTTTTGCAAGTTAGTTTTTCTATAGCCGGGTACGCTGAGCGCCTCGCTTGATTACAATGAGGTTGCTGCCATGGGTCTTGATAATATAGGTTCTGTTGTCAATCGCTTCTCTGGTTGGCCATCAAATGATCCTCTAAAAACAGATAACGAATCAATGACATCACCCGTGACTGTGCAGGTAATAAAGTTGATTGCCGCCATCCTTGACCCACATCGGATAGTCGTTGGTATCGATACACTTTATACAACGCAGCGCAAAACATTTACCTCAGAGGGTCAACAACTCATTGAATCAGCATTGAAAACACTTAATGTGATGAATTTAAATAACCTGGAAACAGATCGTGATGAGGAGGGTAACTATCTGGCTTTTGGATATAACGTTGACACTCCTGACAGAATAACCGTTTCTGCTTATAATGAAAAAAAACCTTTCTGTTATGGCCAATGTCTTTTAATACAGGATGAAGAACCAGATTTATTTAACCTGGTAAAAATTAAAATCTTTGAAGCCAGGCATAATTATGTTTCTAAATTGATGAGCGATCCGGAATTTATGTTTAAATTCAGTTATAGCGCCCAACAAAATAGATTAGAACCTCATCTTCTGGTTCCCACTTATTTCCCTCTAAAAACAAACCAACCGGTTACGCTAGAGGATGTACTGATACTTTATCGTTTCTTTAAAATGAATGGCGATTTTAATATATTAACATCAGATGAATACATGAGTATCATGACACCTCTGATGAAGTGTGAGCGTAGTGTCCACGACCATAACAGGTATGTGACGGGCAAAGATGCTCTTCTTCTGGACAATCCTCCGTCTGGTAACCAGATATATTTCCATATTTCCCCTGACGAATCAGCAACACTTGTCCTTTATTTTTCAGACAATAACCTTGAATCCTTCGTCTTTGAAAATGATATTCCGAGCCAGTATCGACATTTCAAAATGTTTACCAATTTAGCACTAGTTATTGATCAGTTAACCGACGCCAATCAAATACTTTAATTTTCTATATATCCCCTATGGTAAATATTACTAAACAATACCTGGGGATTAATTTTTATTACTCACGGAAAGATTTAAATAATGATACCATCTCAGATTTCTTTTAATACTCTTCCTGTCAATGCAACATGCACTTCAGAGATAACAGTAAACACACAAAAATTCTCTGACATCCTCTACTCAGTGGGGTATTCCCTAAAGGATCTGGCTTATCTGAGCAGATGTCTGGCATCATTACACCCGACACTCGCCAAAAACATTTATGAAACGGAAAATCTCAGCGATCAAAAATTACTTTATATAGATTGCCGTAGTACAAATGAAATCAAGATAAATATCTTTTTAGGTCAAAAAAGAGAAGAATTAATCGAAATTAGTTCTGATACAGTCATTTTTTCGATACTGTCTTCATTGATTGACTCAGCTATTTCTGAACATCGACATCAAATCACCGTTAACGATTCAAATAATTCTGAACTATTTTATGAGGATTATACTGATTAAATCCACTCTGTGCGAACCTGTCCTGCATTTATGCCAGAAGTATTAGAATCTTTGCTTAACGTTACTCATACAGTAGCACCTTCATGTGCCTCTCTTTTTTACGAACAATCAAAAGAACTAACAAAGGGCATAATTCGTATAAATCATTAATTATTTGTTATTTTCAACATTATTTTTACATTAAGCATATATGAATTGCAGTGAAATTCGACTTAACTTTTATGAAATGCATTTACTCATGGCTAAATCCACGTCACAAAAATGCAAATTAGAAGTTGATCACAATTATCTCAATACATCAAATCAAGTTAATTTTAAAAATTTAACATTCATGACATTAGTTGACATAACACGCTGAATTAAAATGAGAATTTAAAAACACACTTTAAACAATCATTTCCCGAAAGACATTTTGAAAATAGATCAATTGCAACATTACGGTCAGATAAAGACACTCCTCTGATATTAAACCTGTGCCGTTATGAACGGCCATAAATACGACGTGTGTAACTTAATTTACTCTCTGTCTTACAAAGGATTACCCATGAAGAAAGCAACACTTGTGATTGGCGTTATTGGCGCGGACTGCCATGCAGTAGGCAATAAAGTTCTGGACCGCGTTTTTAGCAACCATGACTTCAGAGTCATTAATCTGGGCGTAATGGTCAGCCAGGACGAATATATTGATGCTGCCATTGAAACTGGCGCTGACGCAATTGTCGTCTCCTCTATCTATGGGCATGGCGATATCGACTGTCTGGGCATGCGCGAACGCTGCATTGAGCGTGGCTTGGGGGACATCCTGCTCTATGTGGGCGGCAACCTGGTGGTCGGAAAACATGACTTCGCTGACGTGGAAACCAAGTTCAAAGAGATGGGATTTGATCGCGTCTTTTCCCCAAGTCATGACTTAGAAGATGTTTGTCAGCTGATGGCCCACGATATCAACCAACGTCATGACGTTGATACTCGCATTCTTGAAGAGGCAATCTGATGCAAATCGTCTCTGTCGATATTGGATCGACGTGGACCAAAGCAGCCCTCTTCACCCGGGAGGGGGACGCGTTAACGTTGGTTAACCACGTTCTGACCCCAACCACCATCCATCATCTGGCAGAGGGATTTTTCTCCAGCCTTAACCAGGTGTTAAACGTAGATAATGCCCTCCCCCTGTTAAACCGTGGTGAGGTTGCATTGAAGTATTCCTCCTCTGCCAAAGGTGGGCTGGCGGTTGCCGCAATGGGATTGGTGCCTTCTATCACCCTGGAAACCGCGAAAGTAACCGCTCACTCTGCGGGTGCTAAAATTGCGCAATATTACGCCTACAAGCTGAACCGCCGTGATATCCAGGCACTGGAAGAAACGCAGCCCGATATTCTCTTGTTCACCGGCGGCACCGACGGCGGAGAAGAAAGCTACGGACTGAATAACGCCCGTGTGCTGGCAGAATCCAAACTCGACTGCGCCATTATTTATGCCGGAAACCGGGATATTCAGGACAAGGTGCAGGAGATCCTCGGGCATAAAGACCTGACCATCGTCGACAACGTTCTGCCCGATCTTGACCATCCGAACCCTTTAGCTGCACGCCAGGCTATCTGCGACATATTCCTTAAACGCATCATTAAAGGGAAAGGGCTGGATGTCATTGTTGATAAAACAGGCGAAGAACCAATGCCGACACCATGGACGGTCTTTGAACTGGTTAAGGCAATCAGTAACGTCGATCACAGCTGGAAAGAGTTCATGCTGATCGACATGGGCGGCGCAACCACCGATGTCTATTCCGCCTGTGCCAACACGCTCTCGCCCGACACTGTTTTACATGGCGTACCGGAACCCTTCGTAAAACGGACGGTGGAAGGCGATCTGGGAATGCGCGTCTCGGCAATGGTGGTTGGTGAAAGTGCGAAAGAGTTAGTCAGTGTGAATTTTGCTCAGCAACCCGCACAGTTGGACGCTTTTTATCATTACCTCCGTCATCTAGTCGCTCATCCCGACTACTTACCCGCGAATGCAGATGAAAAATATTTCGATACCGTCCTGGCCGGACTGTGTGTGGGTTATGCCACCGAAAGACATGCGGGCACCAAAAAAGAGGTCTGCACCTGCATCGGCAATGTCGATTTACAGATGGGCCGCGACCTGACAACTGTGCGTAAAGTCGTTGGATCCGGCGGATGGCTCTCGCGTGCCAGTCAGTTCGATATGCATCGCTGGTTGAAATACCGCGAGTTAAACGACGACGGTAAACGCATTCTCTTACCGACCGAATTTGAATATTACCGCGATTCCCGGGGGCTATTACCACTGCTGGCAAACGTCGCAAGAGTCGATCCGCTGGCCGCCGCGCGCACCAGTATTCAATGCTTAACCCTATAACAATTAAGGCTGCAATCAATGGAACTTCGAAATAAGAAATTAACCCATGACGAATTCATGACCGAGCGGCAACAGGTACTGAAAACCTGGGAAACCGGCAAGGATGTTGAAAACTTTGAAGATGGCGTTAAATACCAACAAACCATTCCTGAGCATAAACGCTTCTCTCTTGCCCTGCTGAAAGCAGACAAGGAAGGTAAAACCCTTAGCCAACCGCGCGCAGGCGTGGCGCTGATGGACGAACACATCGAACTACTGAAAACACTACAAGAAGAGTGCGATCTGCTGCCGAGCACTATCGATGCATATACCCGTCTGAATCGGTACGAAGAAGCGGCTGTAGGGATTAAAAAATCCATCGAAGCCGGAACCTCTAAACTGAACGGTTTACCGGTAGTTAACCACGGCGTCGCAGCTTGCCGTCGCCTCACCGAAACTCTGCAAAAACCGCTACAGATCCGCCACGGCACGCCAGATGCGCGTCTGCTGGCTGAAATCTCGATGGCCAGCGGCTTTACCAGTTATGAAGGCGGCGGCATTTCCTACAATATTCCGTATGCCAAGCGCGTAACGCTGGAAAAATCGATCCGCGACTGGCAGTACTGCGATCGTTTAATGGGGATGTACGAAGAACACGGGATCCGCATCAACCGCGAACCGTTTGGCCCACTAACGGGTACGCTGATCCCGCCGTTTATCTCGCACTCTATCGCAATAATCGAAGGCTTGCTGGCACTGGAACAGGGTGTGAAGTCTATCACCGTTGGTTATGGTCAGGTCGGTAGCCTGACGCAGGATGTTGCGGCGATCCAGTCTCTGCGGGAACTTGCACACGAATATTTTCAGAGCTATGGCTATACCGACTACGAATTAAGTACCGTGTTTCACCAGTGGATGGGAGGCTTTCCGGAGGACGAATCGAAAGCGTTCGCCATTATCTCCTGGGGTGCTGCCGTCGCGGGGATGTCTGGTGCTACCAAAGTCATCACCAAAAGTCCGCACGAAGCCTGGGGCATCCCGACTGCTGCTGCCAACATTCAGGGGCTAAAAGCCTCCCGCCAGATGCTCAACATGGTCAACGAGCAGAAATTCCCGCCGTGCCCGGCGGTTGAACTAGAAATTGAACTGATTAAGAGCGAGGTTCGCGCTGTACTGAACAAAGTGTTCGAACTGGGTAATGGTGATATTGCGCGCGGTACGGTGCTGGCATTTGAAGCGGGCGTACTGGATGTGCCGTTTGCACCAGCCGCCTGCAACGCGGGCAAAATTCTTCCGGTCCGTGACAACACCGGCGCGATACGCGTACTGGAAGCCGGAGCCGTTCCATTGCCAAAAGATATTCTCGACCTCCACCACGATTACGTTGCGGAACGCGCGCGCTTTGAAGGACGCCAACCGACATTCCAGATGGTTGTAGATGACATCAATGCTGTATCCCACAGTAAATTAATAGGAAGACCATAATGAAAATAAAACAGGCCCTTTTTACCGCTGGCTACTCCTCATTCTATTTCGATGATCAGCAGGCGATAAAAAACGGAGCGGGTCACGACGGCTTTTTCTACACCGGAGAGCCGGTAACACAGGGGTTTAACGCCGTACGTCAGGCCGGGGAGTGCGTTTCGGTTCAGTTGATTCTGGAAAACGGTGCGGTCGCCGTAGGCGACTGTGCTGCCGTACAGTATTCCGGGGCAGGCGGTCGCGATCCACTGTTCCTCGCAGAGCACTTTATTCCGTTCCTCAACGACCATATCAAGCCATTACTGGTAGGCCGCGATGTGGATGCTTTCCTGCCGAATGCCCGTTTCTTCGACAAATTGCGTATTGACGGCAACTTGCTGCATACCGCCGTACGTTACGGATTATCACAGGCGCTGCTTGATGCTACCGCGCTGGCAACCGGCCGTCTAAAAACTGAAGTGGTCTGTGATGAATGGCAGTTGCCACGCGTGGCGGAATCCATTCCATTATTTGGTCAGAGCGGCGACGATCGATATATCGCTGTCGATAAGATGATCCTTAAGGGCATCGACGTGCTACCTCATGCGCTGATTAATAACGTCGAAGAGAAACTAGGCTTTAAAGGAGAAAAACTGCGCGAATATGTCCGTTGGCTATCCGATCGGATTCTAAGCAAACGCACCAGCGCACGCTACCACCCTACCCTGCACATCGATGTATACGGCACTATTGGTCTGATCTTCGATATGGATCCGCTTCGCTGTGCGCAATACATCGCCAGTCTGGAAAAAGAGGCGCAAGGCCTGCCGCTCTACATTGAGGGGCCGGTCGATGCCGGTAACAAGCCCGATCAAATTCGCCTGCTGACCGCGATTACCAAAGAGCTGACGCGCCTCGGTTCCGGCGTGAAAATCGTGGCCGATGAATGGTGTAACACCTACCAGGATATTGTTGATTTCACTGATGCCGCCAGTTGCCACATGGTGCAAATCAAAACCCCGGACCTTGGCAGTATTCACAACATCGTCGATGCAGTTCTTTACTGCAACGACCACAGCATGGAAGCGTACCAGGGCGGCACCTGCAATGAAACTGATGTCAGTGCCCGCACGTGTGTCCACGTCGCCCTTGCCGCTCGCCCTATGCGTATGCTGGTAAAACCGGGGATGGGCTTTGACGAAGGCCTCGATATCGTCTTCAACGAAATGAATCGTACTATAGCGCTGTTGCAGGCTAAGGATTAACAAATGGCTCGTTCTTTTAAAGTCTTATCGCCAACGGCAATCCTCGGGTATGGATTCCCGGAAGAGAGCTTCCGCAAAGCGATGGCAGAATCGCCCGATCTGATCGCCGTTGATGCAGGCTCTTCCGATCCAGGTCCCCACTACCTCGGGGCAGGCAAACCGTTTACCGATCGCGCAGGAGTCAAGCGCGATCTGCGCTATATGATCACCGCAGGCGTGCAAAATAATATACCGGTGGTGATCGGAACGGCCGGCGGTTCTGGTGCCGCTCCACACCTGGAGTGGTGCCGAGAAATAATTCATGAGATTGCCCGGGAAGAGCGCCTCTCGTTCTCGATGGCGCTGATCCCGGCAGACGTTGACAAAGCCATCGTCCACCAGGCGCTGGATAACGGCAAAATCACGGCGCTGGATTTTGTCCCGCCGTTAACCCACGACGCGATTGACGAAAGTACTTATATCGTCGCGCAAATGGGCATCGAACCCTTCCAGCAGGCGCTGAAAGAAGGCGCGCAAGTAGTGCTGGGCGGGCGCGCTTACGACCCGGCCTGCTTTGCTGCGCTACCGATCATGCAAGGCTTTGATGAAGGTCTGGCGCTGCATTGTGGGAAAATCCTTGAATGCGCGGCAATCGCCGCAACGCCCGGCTCAGGCTCTGACTGTGCGATGGGCATCATTGATGACAACGGCTTTACGCTGAAGACATTTAATCCGAAGCGTAAATTTACCGAAACGTCAGCGGCTGCACAAATCCGATCCCTACTTCCTGCCAGGACCTGGCGGCGTGTTGAACCTGAAAGGCTGCACATTTAAAGCGGTCAATGACGGCGAAGTGTACGTCAGCGGTTCTAAGCATGAAGAAACGCCGTATGCCCTGAAACTGGAAGGTGCGCGACGGGTGGGCTTCCGCTGTCTGACCATCGCAGGAACGCGCGACCCGATCATGATCGCCGGGATCGATAAAATCATCGATGAAGTCAAAACCAGCGTTTCGCGTAACCTGTCGCTCGACGATGACAGCATTCGCATCAATTTCCACCTGTACGGCAAAAACGGGGTGATGGGCGACCATGAATCGATGCAAACTGCCGGGCATGAGCTGGGGATTGTCCTTGATGTAGTTGCACCGACCCAGGAAATTGCCAACAGCGTTTGCTCGCTGGTGCGCTCTACCATGCTGCACTACGGCTATGAAAACCGCATCGCTACCGCAGGCAACCTGGCGTTCCCGTTCTCCCCTTCTGATATCCAGGGCGGGCCGGTATACGAATTTTCCATATATCACCTGATTGAAGCCAACGACGCTCTGCGTTTTGATTTCCATATTGAACAGGTGACGCCAGAAGGAGTTCAGGCATGAAACAGTCAATTGTCTCACTGGCGCAAGTCATTCGTTCGAAAAATGCCGGACCTTACGAACTGGTTTTAGATATTTTATTTAAAACGAAAGAAAACTATGAGCGAGTAAAATCATCAGGGCAATTAACCCCAGAACTGATTGCGCGCTTATATCATGTTGAACCTGACTTTATTCATCGTATTGTCTGGTTTGATCCTTCTAACGCAGTAAAAATTGTCATGCCACGAGATATTATCTCCGGGAATGTAGGTGACAATGATGTCTATGGCGCACAGCAACATGCACCTTTATTAAATATGAGTTTCGATTTGTAAAAATCCGAACACTTTTAGCCAACTGACATCCCGTCACTTATTGCAGCTCAACACTTCAGCTATTTGTAAGGTTGTTATAGCAGGTAGATGCCTGAATCTCTATTCAGGCATCCACTTCTCCTGATTCTGATTTATCGCCGTGCACCTGATGGAGGAAAAAATGAAGAAAATAAGTTTAACCATGATGATTCTTTTGGCGCTGGTACTTGGAATGATTATCGGCGTAGTGCTCAATAACACTGCTTCACCGGAAACAGCAAAACTCTATGCGCAAGAAATATCGATATTCACGACGATTTTCTTACGACTAATAAAAATGATTATCGCTCCGTTAGTGGTCTCTACCCTGGTGGTAGGTATTGCTAAAATGGGCGATGCCAAAGCCCTTGGTCGTATTTTTTCTAAAACACTCTTTTTATTTATTTGCGCCTCATTGCTGTCAATTGCCTTAGGCTTGATAACGGTAAATTTCTTCATGCCAGGCACAGGAATTAATTTTGTTGCACACGGTGCCGAAACCACCGGAGTGGTCGCGTCAGAACCCTTTACACTAAAAGTATTTATTTCGCATGCTTTCCCCACCAGCATTGTCGATGCCATGGCGCACAATGAAATTTTGCAAATCGTGGTGTTCTCAATTTTCCTCGGCTGTAGCCTGACGGCGATTGGTGAGAAAGGCAGCGCCATCGTTCACGCCTTAGATTCGCTGGCACATGCCATGTTAAAGCTCACTGGCTACGTCATGCTCTTCGCTCCCCTGACCGTATTCGCCGCTATTTCAGCATTGATTGCTGAACGAGGACTGGCAGTTATGGTGAGCGCCGGGATCTTTATGGGTGAATTTTATTTCACCATGTTATTACTTTGGGTGCTGCTTATCGGTCTGGCCATCGTTTATGTCGGCCCCTGCATCAGACGCCTGACCCGCGCCCTTTCAGAACCCGCCCTGCTGGCATTTACCACATCCAGTTCTGAAGCTGCTTTTCCGGGAACGCTTGAAAAACTGGAGCAATTTGGCGTTTCCCCCAAAATTGCCAGCTTTGTCTTACCCATTGGCTACTCATTTAATCTCGTTGGATCAATGGCCTACTGCTCCTTCGCCACAGTTTTCATCGCCCAGGCCTGCAATATCCATTTATCCATCGGTGAGCAAATCACCATGCTGTTGATCCTGATGTTGACCTCGAAAGGAATGGCTGGCGTACCACGCGCCTCAATGGTGGTTATCGCCGCCACGCTCAACCAGTTCAATATTCCGGAAGCGGGGCTGATCTTGCTGATGGGCGTTGATCCGTTCCTTGATATGGGGCGTTCCGCGACAAACGTCATGAGCAACGCAATGGGCGCTGCGATGGTGAGTCGGTGGGAAGGCGAACATTTCGGCGAGGGTTGTCGGGGTAAAGCATTAAAACCCAACGAATCGAACGTTGCTCTGCCCTGAGGGGGATCTTAAGCAATCAGAAGCCAATGACTACGCATTTTTATAAGCCGGATCATGAAGTTAGACGGCAATTAAGTAACACTAACGTTTAAGGTGAAAAGTGAAATATGTCCAAACCATTTATCTGGCAAGAACCGTTTCTACAAAATAAAGACGGTACAGAATATACATTAATTAGCGATCAACATATTACAGTAACGGAATTAGACGGCGAAGAAGTGATAAAAATCGCTCCTGAAGCATTAACGCTGCTTGCCCGGCAGGCATTTTATGAAGCCTCTTTTTTCTTACGTTCCGCTCATTTGCAACAGGTCGCCAGCATTCTTAACGATCCGCAGGCCAGTAGTAATGATAAATACGTTGCGTTGCAGTTATTACGTAATGCTGAAGTCTCAGCAAAAGGGGTATTACCCAACTGTCAGGATACCGGCACCGCAACTATTGTTGCCAGTAAAGGGCAACAGATATGGACGGGAGGTAACGACGCTGAAGCCTTAAGCAAAGGCATTTACAGTACTTTCCAGGAAAATAATCTGCGCTTTTCACAAAATGCGCCGCTGGATATGTATACCGAAGTCAATACGCAAACCAATCTCCCGGCGCAGATTGATATCAGCGCTGTCGCTGGTAATGAGTACCATTTTCTCTGTGTTAATAAAGGGGGCGGCTCCGCCAATAAAGCCGCGCTTTATCAGGAAACCAAATCCTTATTGCAACCAGAAAAACTGACCGCGTTTTTAATCGACAAAATGAAATCGTTGGGCACGGCCGCCTGCCCGCCCTACCACATCGCCTTTGTCGTCGGAGGGCTTTCAGCCGATCAAACCTTAAAAGTTGCCAAGCTGGCCTCAACGAAATATTACGACAATTTGCCCACCAGCGGAAATGAGCAAGGACAAGCATTCCGTGATATTGAGCTGGAAAAAGTATTGCTCGAGGCCAGTCAGCAATTTGGTATTGGTGCGCAATTTGGGGGTAAATATTTCGCTCATGATATTCGCGTCATTCGTCTGCCGCGTCACGGTGGCTCCTGCCCGATAGCTATGGCGCTCTCCTGTTCTGCCGATCGCAATATCAAAGCCAAAATTAACAAGCACGGTATCTGGCTGGAAAAACTCGAACACAATCCGGGGCAATATATTCCAGCC
Source organism: Escherichia sp. MOD1-EC5990 (assembly GCF_002965285.1). Taxonomy (NCBI): domain Bacteria; kingdom Pseudomonadati; phylum Pseudomonadota; class Gammaproteobacteria; order Enterobacterales; family Enterobacteriaceae; genus Escherichia; species Escherichia sp. MOD1-EC5990. Next base: position 20,988 of record NZ_PTRV01000021.1, read on the forward strand.
TCATTGCGGGAAGAAAATCACGCGCAACATGTACACCTGGATCTAAACCGTCCGTTGCGTGACGTGATGCAGGATCTCGCCAGATTACCGGTAGGTACCCGTGTGTCGTTAAGTGGTCCCATCGTAGTGGCGCGCGATATCGCCCACGCAAAAATAAAAGCGCGGCTGGATAGCGGCGAATCGATGCCGGATTACCTGAAGCATCATATTGTCTATTACGCTGGCCCGGCGAAAACACCGGAGAACATGGCCTGCGGTTCACTGGGTCCAACCACGGGCGGTCGAATGGACGGTTATGTCGAAACCTTCCAGGCGGCTGGCGGCAGTCTGGTAATGTTATCGAAAGGTAACCGCAGCCAGCAGGTCACCGATGCCTGTCACAAACATGGCGGCTTCAATCTGGGAAGTATTGGCGGTGCAGCTGCGTTACTGGCGCAAGAATATGTCAAAAGTCTGCGTTGCCTGGAATACCCGGAGCTGGGTATGGAAGCGGTGTGGATGATGGAAGTGGAAAATCTGCCCGCATTCATCCTGGTCGATGATAAAGGCAATAATTTCTTTAGTCAGTTTGAGCAGCAACACCGCTGCGCCAGTTGCCCTGCGGGACATTAAGGAAAATGAATGGAAGCGCGAATTTCAACTGAACGGCATGTGCAGCGCCAGCAGAAATTGAAGGAACAGGTCGATACGCGCGTCGCGGCGGCGATAGAGAAAAAAGGGATCTTGATTGTTTTCACCGGCAACGGCAAAGGGAAATCCACTGCCGCGTTTGGTACTGTAACGCGCGCGGTGGGCCATGGCAAAACGGTGGGGGTTGCGCAGTACATCAAGGGGCAATGGGACAACGGCGAATACAACCTTCTCCAGCCGCTGGGGGTTGAGTTTCATATTATGGGAACCGGTTTTACCTGGGAGACTCAGAACCGGCAAGCGGATATCGACGCGGCGAAAGAGGTCTGGTCGGAAAGCAAACGGATGCTGGCTGACAAGCGTTACGACTTAGTGGTGCTTGATGAGCTGACCTATATGCTGGCTTACCATTATCTGGACACCGAAGAAGTGATCACTTCTCTGCAAAACCGCCCGGCACAACAAAGTGTCATTGTCACCGGACGCAGTTGCCACAGTCAGATATTAAAAATGGCGGATACGGTCAGCGAAATCCGCCCCGTCAAACATGCTTTTGATAACGGCATTCAGGCGCAGCCGGGTATCGACTGGTAATAACTGCGCCTGGCATCCCGCCAGGCGCAGGTTTTACATCTCCTGCGGTACGACCGATTTCGCCAGCAACCATTCACGAAATTGCTGCAAGTGCGGCGAGTCAGACTTCTCTTCCTGCCACGTCATAATAAAACGATTACCGGTACGAATAGGCACATCACAGGGAATCACCATATCGCCACTATCCAAATCATGTTGAATAGCGAACCGTGGTAACAGCGCCACGCCGAGATTAGAGCGCACGGCGGCAATCAGCATTGAAAGCAAATCGAAACGTGGTCCGTTATTGACCAGCGGACTGCTAACGCCAGATAAAGCAAACCACTCTTCCCAGCCAGTAATACGGGTGCTTTGATGCAGAAGTGGTAACTCAGTAAGCAGTTCTGCCACTGACAGTTTTTGATCGGACATTGCAAGCAAACTGCCGCTGCATACCGGCAAAATCTCCTCTTCAAAGAGATATTCGACCTCCGCCCAGGGCGCGCAAAAATTTTCGCGCATAATGACAGCATCGTACTCCCGATTAAGAAAATCGCCGTTATTAGCTAAAGAATGAATATTAACAATAATATCGGGATGTAACTTTGTGAATTCATGTAAATTTGGGATTAACCAGTGGGTACTAAACGTAGGATTAACGGCAAGTTCAATAACCTGAACCGTAGGCTGCCAGGTCATAATCGTATTGGTATCGCGTTCCAGCTTATTTAATGTTTCTTTTACTATCCCCAGGTAATACTTCCCTGCATCATTAAGAAAAATGCGTTTTTTAGAGTGTGAAAATAACGGAGTATGTAAAAATTCCTCCAGCGCACTTACTTGTCTGAATACAGCACTTTGGGTTAACGCTAACTCCTCTGCCGCTCTGGTATAGCTTTCATGACGTGCGACGACCTCAAAAGTCACCAGCAGCTCCGTTTTAGGTATTTTTCCTCGCATAATGCCGTCCGTGAAAAAATAACAATTCAAAAATTATTTTATAAAAAACAGTAGCACTAATGAATATCATAATTCAAATAAACAAACCAGTCAGCTATATGTCTAACCAGGAAAATAAAGTGACAATAATCCTAAAACAGGAATTTCACCTCAGTTATCCGCATGCAATACTTTAAAGCTATTATTGCAAGAATATTATTCATATACATGAATATACTCTAAATAAGTCAAGTTGCAGGAAGGGAACAAATAATGAATATCCAGAAGCTTACATAAGTAAGTGACCTGGGTGAGCGAACATCGATGCAGCACATGCAACTTGAATTATGACAAGTATACAATGATAAATTTATATACCCTATGTTATATATTATCTATGTCCGGTTAAATTGAATGAGTCATAGCCTTAAAAGACTTCACAAAAGATAATTCCTCTTTAACAATAAGCCAGATTTACCACTTGTAAAACTTGCTATCGCCACATACACTACGCGCGTTTTCTTTCCCTTTTGCTGGCTGCTGACCGGAAAGACAAAATTACCCTCGCAATACAGGGGGTTGATTAACGTCTATATTTCAGGACAGCGTTATGCATCATCTTTCAAGGCTTGATAAAGCCTTTCTGCGCAAAGGGATCCAACTTTCCCGCGCCAACAATATTGTTTCATTATGTCGTCCATCAGGAGCCAGTGCCCGCGTACTGCTGCCGGACGAACTGCTGCTGGAAGAAAAAGCAGTGACACAACTGCTTGATTTTGCAGAAGTGAAGATACCAGGCCATCCAGGTTACGTACGCCAGACCTGTGCGACGCCAGATTTTCATCCCGGCAATGGCGTCCCCGTTGGCGCGGTGGTGGCCTCTACGCCGGATTTAGTCATTCCTGCGGCCATCGGCACCGATATTTCTTGTGGCATGCGGCTGCTGACGACCGGATTAACACTTGAGCAAGCCGAAGCGCATAAAGACATCATCACTCAGCGGTTAACGCAAGTGCTACTGCAAAATGAGCGCGATGTTCCGTTATCCGCACAGGCGTTCACCGCGCTTTTTGATGGCGGACCGGCAGAGTGCATGTCAGCCTTGCCATCAGCAGGTCTCTGGACACGCACGAATATCCCCCGAATGGTACAAGAGATTGACCGCTGCATTGGGCTTAACGAGCATAACAGTCATTCGCGTTATGCCCCACCCGCCCTGCTGGCAACGGACCGCGCATTACTCCGCGATCCTTGTCTGGGTACGCTGGGTTCAGGTAATCATTTTATTGAACTTCAGGTCGTTGATAGCGTGGTTGATCGCCATGTAGCCTGGCAACAAGGGCTGAAAACAGGCGATATTGTGGTGATGATCCACAGTGGATCGCGAGATGTTGGCTTTTACGTCGGAAGACGCTGGATGGATCGCGCCCGTGCTGAATGGCCCACCGGACATAAACATCCACAAAGCGGGTTATATGGTCTGGCAGGCGGACTGGCGGAGGAATATCTACAAGCGATAGGAATGGCGGCGCGTTACGCGTGGTTAAATCGCGTGACAATTGCCGAAATGGTGCGCGTATGTCTTGCCAATCTCTTTCATCAGGACAATTCGCATCTGGTGGTGGATGTGCCACATAACATCATCCTTCGCGAGCATGAAATGAATATTCATCGCAAAGGCGCAACACCGGCACGAGTGGGCAATCTGGCGTTAATCCCCGGTTCAATGGGCGATTATTCCTGGCTTGCGGTAGGTTGCGGCAACCCGGAGTGGCTGTGGTCATGCAGTCACGGAGCAGGACGCAGCCAGCGTCGGCAGGCCATGCGCTCACGCGCGACTGAAGAGTCAACGTTGCCGTGGCAATGCGTCACATTGCGCGAAGAACGACGTCTTGAAGAAGCGCCAGCGGCTTATAAAGATATTGGTCCGGTTATCGAAGCTCAACAAGAAGCCGGATTAATTCAGCCAGCGGTCAGATTTCGACCGTGGTTAACGTTTAAAGCATAAAAAAGGCCATCATATGATGGCCAACCATGTCGAAACCGACAGCCCTTCGCCATTCCTGTAAAGGGAAGCGGCGAGGGCTATTTCTTATTACAGATATTTATTTCAGAACAGTTTTCAGTGCTTCACCGATATCCGCCAGGCTGCGAACGGTTTTCACGCCTGCGGCTTCCAGAGCTGCGAATTTCTCATCCGCAGTCCCTTTCCCACCGGCAATGATGGCACCCGCGTGGCCCATACGTTTGCCTTTTGGCGCAGTTACACCAGCGATGTAACCTACAACTGGCTTGGTAACGTGCTCTTTGATGTACGCAGCCGCTTCTTCTTCAGCGCTACCGCCGATCTCACCGATCATCACGATCGCTTCGGTCTGCGGATCTTTTTCGAACATTTCGAGGATGTCGATAAAGTTAGAGCCAGGGATCGGGTCGCCGCCGATACCGACACAGGTCGACTGACCGAAACCGTAATCCGTGGTCTGTTTAACCGCTTCATAGGTGAGTGTACCGGAACGGGAAACGATACCCACTTTACCCGGTTTGTGAATGTGACCCGGCTGGATACCGATTTTGCATTCACCCGGAGTGATAACGCCCGGGCAGTTCGGGCCGATCATACGAACGCCTGCTTCATCCAGTTTCACTTTCACGGTCAGCATATCCAGCGTCGGGATGCCTTCAGTGATGGTGATAATCAGTTTGATGCCTGCGTCGATGGCTTCCAGAATGGAGTCTTTGCAGAACGGTGCTGGTACGTAGATAACAGAAGCGGTAGCGCCGGTGGCAGCAACGGCTTCACGCACGGTGTTGAACACCGGCAGACCGAGGTGGGTAGTACCGCCTTTACCTGGGGTTACGCCGCCAACCATTTTAGTGCCGTATGCAATGGCCTGTTCAGAGTGGAAAGTCCCCTGGCTACCAGTAAAGCCCTGGCAGATAACCTTGGTGTTTTTATCAATTAAAATGGACATTATTTCCCCTCCACTGCGGCAACAACCTGCTGAGCTGCATCCGTCAGACCTTTTGCTGCAATAATATTCAGGCCGCTGTCAGCCAGTTTCTTCGCGCCGAGTTCGGCGTTGTTACCTTCCAGACGTACCACGACCGGTACGTTAACACCCACTTCCGCTACCGCGCCGATGATACCGTCAGCGATCAGGTCGCAACGAACGATACCACCGAAGATGTTAACCAGAACGGCTTTCACTTTGTCGTCAGAGAGGATGATTTTGAACGCTTCGGTTACACGTTCTTTGGTTGCGCCACCGCCAACGTCCAGGAAGTTAGCTGGTTCGCCACCGTGCAGTTTAACGATGTCCATGGTACCCATCGCCAGACCTGCGCCGTTAACCATACAACCGATGTTACCGTCCAGCGCAACGTAGTTCAGTTCCCACTGTGCAGCCTGTGCTTCACGTGGATCTTCCTGCGACTGGTCGCGCATTTCGCGCAGATCAGGCTGGCGGAACAGTGCGTTGCCATCAGCACCCAGTTTACCGTCGAGGCAGATCAGATCGCCCTGTTTGGTAATAACCAGCGGGTTAATTTCGATAAGAGCAAGGTCGCGCTCAAGGAAAATGGTCGCCAGACCCATGAAAATTTTGGTGAACTGTTGAACCAGTTTACCTTCCAGGCCCAGTTTGAACGCCAGCTCACGCCCCTGATACGGCATCGGGCCAGTCAGCGGATCAAGCGCAACTTTGTGGATCAGGTGCGGAGTTTCTTCCGCCACTTTTTCGATTTCCACGCCGCCTTCGGTGGAGGCCATAAAGACCACGCGACGGGAACTACGGTCTACAACGGCACCGAGATACAGCTCTTTAGCGATATCGGTCGCTGCTTCAACCAGAATCTGGTTAACCGGTTGGCCATTAGCATCTGTTTGATACGTTACCAGACGCTTGCCCAGCCAGTTTTCTGCAAAAGCACGGATGTCTTCTTTGCTGTTTACAACTTTCACACCGCCCGCTTTACCGCGGCCACCAGCGTGAACCTGACATTTCACTACCCACGGACCGGCACCGATTTTTGAAGCGGCTTCTTCTGCTTCGCGTGGAGTAGTACAGGCATAACCCACCGGTGCTGGTAAGCCATAGCGGGCAAACAGTTGTTTTGCCTGATATTCATGTAAGTTCATGTGTTCTGTCCATCCTTCAGTAATCGTTATCTTTTAAACCGTAGACCGAATATTTCGTATCGCTTCCGGGTATTGTCGGTCACCCGTAGGCCTGATAAGACGCGTCAGCGTCGCATCAGGCTTCAATTGCCGGAGAAAGCGATAATGCCTCATCCGGTCTACAGTGCAGGTGAAACTTAAACTACTACACGTCCAGCAGCAGACGCGTCGGATCTTCCAGCAACTCTTTGATCGTTACCAGGAAGCCCACGGACTCGCGACCATCGATCAGACGGTGATCGTAGGACAGCGCCAGGTACATCATCGGCAGGATCTCAACCTGACCATTCACTGCCATCGGACGATCTTTGATAGCGTGCATACCCAGAATTGCGCTCTGCGGCGGGTTGATGATAGGCGTAGACATCAGGGAACCGAACACACCACCGTTGGTGATGGTGAAGTTACCACCGGTCAGATCTTCAACCGTCAGCTTGCCGTCACGGCCTTTAACTGCCAGCTCTTTAATTTTCTTCTCGATGTCTGCCATGCCGAGGGTATCGACATCACGCAGAACCGGCGTCACCAGGCCGCGCGGCGTAGAAACCGCCATGCTGACGTCGAAATAGTTGTGGTAAACCACATCATCGCCGTCGATAGAAGCATTCACTTCCGGATAACGTTTCAGGGCTTCAACCACCGCTTTCACGTAGAAGGACATAAAGCCCAGACGGATGCCGTGACGTTTTTCAAACGCTTCACCGTACTGCTTACGCAGATCCATAATCGGCTTCATGTTGACTTCGTTGAACGTGGTCAGCATGGCAGTAGAGTTTTTCGCTTCCAGCAGACGCTCTGCCACACGCTTACGCAGGCGAGTCATCGGAACACGTTTTTCGCTACGTGCAGCCAGAGCCGGTTGCGCCGCCGTAGCAGCTGCTGCCGGTGCAGACTCTTTCGCCGGGGCTTTCGCCAGATGTTTTTCCACATCTTCACGGGTCAGACGACCACCTACACCGGTGCCTTTAATGGCGCTGGCATCAAGATTGTGTTCAGCCAAAAGGCGACGGATCGCAGGGCTTAACGCATCGTTGTTTTGCTCTTCCAGAGACGCCTGTTGGCGTTGTGCCGGAGTTGACGCTTTCTCTTCAGATTTGGCGCTGGTTTCTTTACCGGCGCTGTTGCCTTCACGCAGGCGACCAAGGATCTGACGAGACGTTACGGTTGTACCTTCATCTTCCAGAACCGCATCCAGAATGCCGTCTGCTGATGCCGGTACTTCCAGTACCACTTTGTCAGTTTCGATTTCTACCAGCACTTCATCACGTACGACTGCGTCGCCGGGTTTTTTATGCCAGGTTGCGACGGTGGCATCGGCTACGGATTCAGGCAGGTCAGGGACCAGAATATCTACGCTACTCATTGTGTATCCTTTATTTATTCGACGTTCAGCGCGTCATTAACCAGATCTTGTTGCTGTTTCTGGTGAACGGACATATACCCTACCGCCGGAGAGGCGGAGGCCGGGCGGCCTGCATAACGCAGAGAAGCCCCAAACGGAATCACTTCACGGAAATGATGCTGGCTGCAGTACCATGCGCCCTGGTTGAGCGGCTCTTCCTGGCACCAGACAAAATCCTTGACGTGAGCAAACTGCTGCAACACTTCCTGCATCGCTTTATGCGGGAACGGGTAGAGTTGCTCGATACGCACAATGGCGACATCGTGTTGATTGTTCTTACGGCGTTGTTCCAACAGGTCGTAATAAACCTTACCAGAACACATCACTACGCGCTTCACACCCTTAGGATCAAGCTCGTCGATTTCACCAATGGCAGGCAGGAAGGTGCCGTTCGCCAGTTCTTCGAGGCTGGAAACCGCCAGCGGATGACGCAGCAGGGATTTCGGCGACATCACCACCAGCGGACGACGCATCCCGCGCAGCGCCTGACGACGCAGCATATGGTAAACCTGTGCCGGGGTAGACGGTACGCACACCTGCATGTTTTGTTCAGCACAAAGTTGCAGATAACGTTCCAGACGCGCGGAGGAGTGCTCCGGCCCCTGCCCTTCATACCCGTGCGGCAGCAGCATTACCAGACCACACATCCGGCCCCATTTCTGTTCGCCAGAGGAGATGAACTGGTCGATAACCACCTGCGCACCGTTAGCGAAGTCACCAAACTGCGCTTCCCAGATGGTCAGCGTACGCGGCTCTGCGGTGGCATAACCGTATTCAAACGCCAGCACTGCTTCTTCAGACAGTACGGAGTCCCAGACGCGGAACGCGCCCTGACCATTATGGATATGTTGCAGCGGCGTGTAAGTGGAACCGTTGGACTGGTTGTGGATCACCGCATGGCGATGGAAGAAGGTACCGCGACCGGAGTCTTCACCCGACAGGCGGACCGGAATGCCTTCATCAACCAGCGTGGCGTAAGCGAGGTTTTCCGCGCCGCCCCAGTCGAACAGTTTCTCACCGGCAGCCATTGCCTGGCGATCGCCATAAATCTTGGCAACGCGAGACTGCATTTCAACCGCTTCCGGCACCGTACTGATACGTTTCGCCAGTTCCTGCAGGCGCTTCATCTCAACTTTGTTCGGGTACTCTTCGTCCCATTCGTGGTTGAGGTACGGCGACCATGTGAAAGAGTGCATGTTCATCGGACGCCACTCTGCTACCACGCAATCGCCAGCATCCAGTGCATCGCGGTACAGGTTAACCATCTCAGTGGCATCTTCCAGCGTCGCGACTTTTTCCTGCTCCAGCTTGTCAGCGTAGATTTTGCGCGGCGTCGGATGTTTTTTGATTTTCTGATACATCAGCGGCTGAGTTGCACTCGGCTCGTCGGCTTCGTTGTGGCCGTGACGGCGGTAGCACACCAGGTCGATGAAGACATCACGTTTAAAGGTATTACGGAAATCGAGCGCCAGACGGGTCACAAAGGCAACGGCTTCCGGATCATCCGCATTAACGTGGAAAATCGGTGCCTGTACCATCTTGCCGATATCAGTACAGTACGGCGTAGAACGGGCATCCAGCGGGTTAGAGGTAGTGAAACCGACCTGGTTGTTGATAACGATACGTACCGTACCGCCAACTTCATAACCACGCGCTTTCGACATGTTCAGGGTTTCCTGAACCACGCCCTGCCCGGTCACTGCGGCATCACCGTGGATGGTGATTGGCAGCACTTTGTTGCTGCTCGGCTCATCGAGTCTGTCCAGACGGGCGCGAACAGAACCGATAACTACCGGGCTTACAATCTCAAGGTGAGACGGGTTAAACGCCAGCGCCAGGTGAACCAGGCCGCCATCGGTCTGGAAGTCAGACGAGAAGCCCATGTGGTATTTCACGTCGCCCGTGCCGAGGTGTTCTTTATGTTTACCGGCAAATTCGTCGAACAAATCTTGCGGTTTTTTACCCAGTACGTTAACCAGCACGTTCAGACGACCACGGTGCGCCATCCCAAGAACCACTTCACGGGTGCCGCTGTTGCCAGCATGGCGGATCATCTCTTTAAGCATCGGGATTAACGCGTCACCGCCTTCCAGCGAGAAGCGTTTTGCGCCTGGGAATTTTGCGCCGAGGTAACGTTCAAGACCTTCAGCGGCGGTCAGTTCGCTTAAGAAGCGTTTTTTCTCTTCGCTATTGAAAGTCGCGCGACCAGACTCGATACGCTGTTGGATCCAGCGTTTTTCTTCGGTGCTGGTAATGTGCATGTACTCGGCACCAATCGGGCCGCAGTAGGTTTGCTTGAGGGCTTCCAGCAGCTCGCCGAGTTTCATGGTTTCTTTGCCGCTGGCAAATGAACCGACGTTGAAGGTCTCCTGGAAGTCTGCTTCGGTCAGATCGTGGAAAGACGGATCCAGATCGGCCACTTTATCTTGCTGCCACAGTCCCAGCGGATCGAGATTCGCATGCTGGTGACCGCGGAAGCGGTATGCGTTAATGAGCTGCAGGACTTTAACCTGCTTCACATTGGTGTCAGGGTCGGAGATCGTTGAAGAGTAACGTGAAGCGTCTTTCGCCAGGCGGCGGAAATATTCACGCGTTTGAGAGTGGAATTGATCCGGTTTGACTCCCGTACCAGGTAACTGCTGGAACGTCGAACGCCAGTTAGCGTCAACCGAGTCAGGATCGGTTAAGAAGTCTTCATAGAGCTGTTCTATCCAGCTCTGGTTTGCGCCAGAGAGGTAAGAAGAGTCCAACCAGGCTTTCAAAGCGCTGTTCTGCATCGTGATCCCTTAAGCATCTTTTTTATGCTTACTTCGCCGTGGATACTACCACGCACAGTGATGTGCGTGCCGGGGTTCACTTGCGAGCTCTTGTCTACGTAGTGGCTCGCGAAGGAACCTTTAAAAACTGTCTTAGTGTCAGGGGCAGTTTTTAAAGATTTCCTGCATTTCTTTTGTAGGCCGGATAAGGCATTCACGCCGCATCCGGCCCTGGTTGCCTGATGCGACGCTTGCGCGTCTTATCAGGCCTGGAATTTATGCATTACGTTGCAACAACATCGACTTGATATGGCCGATAGCGCGCGTCGGGTTCAGCCCTTTCGGACATACACTGACGCAGTTCATGATGCTGTGACAGCGGAATACACTGAATGCATCGCTCAAACCGTCGAGGCGGCTGTCAGTCTCGGTATCACGGCTATCGATCAGGAAACGATATGCCGCTAACAAGCCTGCCGGGCCGATAAACTTATCGGGATTCCACCAGAAAGACGGACAAGAGGTTGAACAACATGCGCAGAGAATACATTCATACAGCCCGTCGAGTTTTTCGCGCTGCTCTGGCATCTGTAAATGCTCGCGAGCTGGCGGATTTTGTCCATTATTCAACAGGTAAGGCTTAATTTTCTCATATTGCGCATAGAATTGTCCCATGTCTACCACCAAATCGCGGATCACCGGTAAACCTGGCAGCGGGCGAATCACAATCTTCTTGCCCGGCTGGTTGAGTGCCGAAATCGGGGTAATACAGGCCAGACCATTCTTGCCGTTCATGTTCAGACCGTCGGAACCGCACACACCTTCACGGCAGGAGCGGCGGAACGACAGGCTGGGATCTTTCTCTTTCAACTGGATAAGCGCATCCAGCAGCATCATGTCGCGACCTTCTTCCGCTTCCAGGGTGTAATCCTGCATACGCGGAGCATCATCAACATCCGGGTTATAGCGATAAATTGAAAACTCGAGTCTCATTTTCCTGTCTCCGCATTAGTAAGTACGAATCTTCGGCGGGAATGCCGGGCGCAGTTTCGGTTCCATGTTGACGCTTCGGCGCGTCATGGATTCCGACTCTGGCAGATACAGGGAGTGGCACAGCCAGTTTTCATCATCACGATCCGGGAAGTCGAAGCGGCTATGCGCGCCACGGCTTTCGGTACGGAAGTTGGCAGAAACAGCCGTTGCATACGCCGTTTCCATCAGGTTATCCAGTTCCAGGCATTCAACGCGCTGGGTGTTGAACTCGCTGGAAGTGTCATCCAGACGGGCATTTTTCAAACGCTCGCGGATCACTTTCAACTGCTCAAGCCCTTTTGCCATCGCATCACCTTCACGGAAGACCGAGAAGTTATGCTGCATACATTCTTGCAGTGCTTTACGAATCGCCACTGGATCTTCACCATTACGGTTGTTGTTCCAGCGATTCAGACGATCCAGAGACGCTTCAACATCAGACTCGCTGGCATCGCGCAGTGCGCCCTGCTCGGCAATAGACTCTTGCAGATGCAGGCCAGCTGCGCGACCAAAGACCACCAGGTCCAGCAGCGAGTTGCCGCCAAGACGGTTAGCGCCGTGTACCGATACACAAGCGATTTCACCTACCGCGAACAGCCCCGGAACAACCACATCTTCGCCTTTCTCGTTCACCGTCAGCGCCTGACCGGTCACTTTGGTCGGAATACCGCCCATCATGTAGTGACAGGTTGGGATAACCGGAATCGGCTCTTTCACCGGATCGACGTGTGCGAAGGTACGGGAGAGTTCAAGGATACCCGGCAGACGGGATTCGAGAACTTCTTTGCCCAGGTGGTCGAGTTTCAGTTTTGCATGTGGCCCCCACGGACCATCACAGCCGCGACCTTCACGGATTTCGATCATGATGGAGCGCGCCACCACGTCACGGCCCGCCAGATCTTTGGCGTTCGGCGCATAACGCTCCATAAAGCGTTCGCCATGTTTGTTCAGCAGATAACCGCCTTCACCACGGCAACCTTCGGTGACCAGTACGCCCGCACCTGCTATACCGGTCGGGTGGAACTGCCACATTTCCATATCCTGCACAGGTACACCTGCACGGATAGCCATACCGACGCCGTCGCCGGTGTTAATGTGCGCGTTGGTGGTGGACTGATAAATACGCCCTGCCCCGCCGGTTGCCAGCACAGTCGCACGGGCTTTGAAGTAAACCACTTCACCGGTTTCGATGCACAGTGCGGTACAACCAACTACCGCGCCATCCTGGTTCTTCACCAGATCCAGCGCATACCACTCGGAGAAAATGGTGGTGTGGTTTTTCAGGTTTTGCTGATAAAGCGTGTGCAACAGTGCGTGACCGGTACGGTCAGCTGCCGCCGCAGTACGTGCCGCTTGCTCGCCACCGAAGTTTTTCGACTGGCCGCCAAACGGACGTTGATAGATACGACCATCATCAAGACGCGAGAACGGTAGCCCCATGTGTTCCAGTTCCAGAATCGCTTCCGGCCCGGTTTTACACATATATTCAATCGCGTCCTGGTCACCGATATAGTCCGACCCTTTTACGGTGTCGTACATATGCCATTCCCAGTTATCTTCATGGGTATTACCCAGCGCAACGGTAATGCCGCCTTGCGCAGAAACGGTATGGGAACGGGTCGGGAAGACTTTGGAGAGCAGCGCACAGGTCTGGCCGCTCTGGGAAATTTGCAGCGCCGCGCGCATACCTGCGCCACCGGCACCAATCACAACTGCATCAAATTCTCTGACTGGCAATTTCATCACACACCCCACACCACAACGAATCCATAAATCACGTAAACCACCAGTGCAACGACAATCACCAGTTGCAGCATCAGGCGCAAGGCCAGCGGTTTAACGTAGTCGGTCAACACCTGCCACATGCCGATCCAGGCATGGATCAAGATAGAAAACAGCGCCAGCAGGGTGAACACTTTGGTGAACGCAGAGGCGAAGAAACCAATCCAGACTTCATATGTCAGCTCGCCAGTGGTAGCGAAAAAACCGACCATATAAATGATGTAAAGCGTCAGGACGATAGCGGTAGCGCGAACGAGGATGAAATCATGTACGCCATTGCGTCCTAATGCGGAGGCGTTGCTTACCATACGAGGACTCCTGCGAGAAGTGAAAGCACGACAGTAATAACAAAGGAGATTTTGGCGGAGCGTTTACCCGCTTCGAATGTTTCTTCCAGATAGCCAAAATCCATCATCATGTGGCGAATACCTACGACGACGTGATACGCCAGAGCGGTAAGGATGCCCCACATGATAAATTTGACGAAGAAGCTGCCCATAATCGCGGAAGCTTGCTCGAAACCTTCAGGGGAAGAGAGGCTGGTACCCAGAAGCCACAGCAGGATGCCCACTGCAACAAAGGTGATCACACCGGAAACGCGATGGAGAATGGACGCTATCGCCGTGACGGGGAACCGGATGGTCTGTAGGTCCAGATTAACAGGTCTTTGTTTTTTCACATTTCTTATCATGAATAACGCCCACATGCTGTTCTTATTATTCCCTGGGGACTACGGGCACAGAGGTTAACTTTCTGTTACCTGGAGACGTCGGGATTTCCTTCCTCCGGTCTGCTTGCGGGTCAGACAGCGTCCTTTCTATAACTGCGCGTCATGCAAAACACTGCTTCCAGATGCGAAAACGACACGTTACAACGCTGGGTGGCTCGGGATTGCAGGGTGTTCCGGAGACCTGGCGGCAGTATAGGCCGTTCACAAAATCATTACAATTAACCTACATATAGTTTGTCGGGTTTTATCCCGAACAGTGATCTGGGTCACGATAACAACATTTATTTAATTTTTAATCATCTAATTTGACAATCATTCAACAAAGTTGTTACAAACATCACTAGGAAAAGCATATAATGCGTAAAAGTTATGAAGTCAGTATTTCACCTAAGATTAACTTATGTAACAGTGTGGAAGTATTGACCAATTCATTCGGGACAGTTATTAGTGGTAGACAAGTTTAATAATTCGGATTGCTAAGTACTTGATTCGCCATTTATTCGTCATCAATGGATCCTTTACCTGCAAGCGCCCAGAGCTCTGTACCCAGGTTTTCCCCTCTTCCGCAGAGCGGCGAGCCAAATAACAAACGGGTAAAGCCAGGTTGATGTGCGAAGGCAAATTTAAGTTCCGGCAGTCTTACGCAATAAGGCGCTAAGGAGACCTTAAATGGCTGATACAAAAGCAAAACTCACCCTCAACGGGGACACAGCTGTTGAACTGGATGTGCTGAAAGGCACGCTGGGTCAAGATGTTATTGATATCCGTACTCTCGGTTCAAAAGGTGTGTTCACCTTTGACCCAGGCTTCACCTCAACCGCATCCTGCGAATCTAAAATTACTTTTATTGATGGTGATGAAGGTATTTTGCTGCACCGCGGTTTCCCAATCGATCAGCTGGCGACCGATTCTAACTACCTGGAAGTTTGTTACATCCTGCTGAATGGTGAAAAACCAACTCAGGAACAATATGACGAATTTAAAACGACGGTTACCCGCCATACCATGATCCATGAGCAGATTACTCGTCTGTTCCATGCTTTCCGTCGCGACTCGCATCCAATGGCAGTCATGTGTGGTATTACCGGCGCGCTGGCGGCGTTCTATCACGACTCGCTGGATGTTAACAATCCTCGTCATCGTGAAATTGCCGCGTTCCGCCTGCTGTCAAAAATGCCGACCATGGCCGCGATGTGTTACAAGTATTCCATTGGTCAGCCATTCGTTTACCCGCGCAACGATCTCTCCTATGCCGGTAACTTCCTGAATATGATGTTCTCCACGCCGTGCGAACCGTATGAAGTCAACCCGATTCTGGAACGCGCGATGGACCGTATTCTGATCCTACACGCAGATCACGAGCAGAACGCGTCTACATCCACCGTGCGTACCGCTGGCTCTTCGGGGGCGAACCCGTTTGCCTGTATCGCAGCAGGTATTGCTTCACTGTGGGGACCTGCGCACGGTGGTGCTAACGAAGCAGCGCTGAAAATGCTGGAAGAAATCAGCTCCGTTAAACACATTCCGGAATTTGTTCGTCGTGCGAAAGACAAAAATGACTCTTTCCGCCTGATGGGCTTCGGGCACCGCGTGTACAAAAATTACGACCCGCGCGCCACCGTAATGCGTGAAACCTGCCATGAAGTGCTGAAAGAGTTGGGTACCAAAGATGACCTGCTGGAAGTGGCTATGGAGCTGGAAAACATCGCGCTGAACGACCCGTACTTTATCGAGAAGAAACTGTACCCGAACGTCGATTTCTACTCTGGTATCATCCTGAAAGCGATGGGTATTCCGTCTTCCATGTTCACCGTGATCTTCGCTATGGCACGTACAGTTGGCTGGATCGCCCACTGGAGCGAAATGCACAGTGACGGCATGAAGATTGCCCGTCCACGTCAGCTGTATACCGGCTATGAAAAACGCGATTTTAAAAGCGACATCAAACGTTAACTGCTGATTCCTAAGCAGTAAATTCTGTTAACCCGCCTTTAAAAGGCGGGTTAATTTTTATCTACCTGAACACAAAAAAATGTAAAAATAAAATTAATTAACCGGCTGACATTAATATTGCAAAATAATAAAATTGTTCATTTTATAGGCAAAATAATAAATTTTAATTAAGGTATCTGCTTTTAGTTACTTTTATAACCTCATGAAAATGAGGTATATCTCTCTCATTCCCCCCGATAACATTCATTAAATTATTAATTCATCACATCAATTAGTTAACCTTGCATTTAATATAATTAATAATATTTTTAAGTAAAACTAAAAACATTCGACAATCAAATAAGATATTCTGATATCGCTATACTTTTTCTATTTCTGTAAAGGACTCAGTTATGTTTAAAGGACAAAAAACATTGGCCGCATTGGCCGTATCTCTGTTATTCACTGCACCGGTTTATGCAGCTGATGAAGGTTCTGGTGAAATTCACTTTAAAGGTGAGGTTATAGAAGCACCATGTGAAATACATCATGATGATATTGATAAAGAAATTGAGCTAGGTCAGGTGACCACCAGCCACATTAATCAGTCTCATCACAGCGATGCGGTTGCTGTCGACCTGCGTTTAATCAACTGCGACCTGGAAAACTCTAATAACGGTTCCGGTGGCAAGATTTCTAAAGTCGCGGTCACCTTCGATAGCTCAGCGAAAACCACTGGCGCAGATCCGATACTCAACAATACCAGCACTGGCGAAGCCACCGGTGTCGGCGTGCGTTTAATGAATAAGGATCAAAGCAATATCATTTTAGGCACTGCTTCTCCGGATATCGACCTCGCACCAACGTCCAGTGAACAAACACTGAACTTCTTTGCCTGGATGGAACAAATTGATCAAGCGACACCAGTAACGGCAGGGGCTGTTACAGCGAATGCAACCTACGTACTGGATTATAAATAAGCGTTATTGGGCGGCATCACTGCCGCCTTTCTTAAAATATTTATCTGGTATGGACACCGTGAATATTTATCGACTCTCTTTTGTATCCTGCCTGGTCATGGCGATGCCTTCCGCCATGGCGGTTGAATTCAACCTGAATGTCCTCGACAAATCGATGCGTGAGCGCATTGATATTTCATTATTAAAGGAAAAAGGTGTCATTGCTCCCGGTGAATATTTTGTCAGCGTTGCGGTAAATAATAACCAAATCAGTAATGGGCAAAAAATTAACTGGCAAAAAAAGGGTGACAATACCATTCCGTGCATCAATGAGTTATTGGTCGATAAGTTTGGCTTAAAACCCGAAGTCCGTCAGTCGTTACCCCTGATTAATCAGTGCGTCGATTTTAGCACCCGACCAGAAATGCTCTTCAATTTTGATCAGGCCAGTCAGCAACTGAATATCACCATCCCACAGGCCTGGCTGGCGTGGCACTCAGATAACTGGACTCCACCCTCCACATGGAAAGAAGGTGTCCCCGGTGTCCTGATGGATTACAACTTGTTTGCCAGCAGCTACCGCCCACAGGATGGTAGCAACAGCACTAACCTGAACGCCTATGGAACAGCCGGAATTAACGCGGGAGCATGGCGTTTACGCAGTGATTACCAATTGAATCAGACCGATAGCGATGATAACCATGAACAGTCAGGCGAAATATCACGCACCTATCTTTTTCGTCCATTACCGCAATTAGGTTCAAAATTAACCCTCGGCGAAACGGATTTTAGTTCCAATATTTTCGACGGTTTTTCTTATACCGGCGCGGCACTGGCGAGTGACGACCGGATGTTACCGTGGGAACTGCGCGGCTACGCTC
Organism: Escherichia sp. MOD1-EC5990; assembly: GCF_002965285.1. Lineage (NCBI taxonomy): Bacteria > Pseudomonadati > Pseudomonadota > Gammaproteobacteria > Enterobacterales > Enterobacteriaceae > Escherichia > Escherichia sp. MOD1-EC5990. Next base: position 38,784 of record NZ_PTRV01000021.1, read on the forward strand.
CACAAATTAGCGGTATTGCACAAACCAATGCCACGGTGACGATCAGTCAATCAGGCCGCGTCATCTACCAGAAAAAAGTCCCGCCAGGCCCGTTTATCATTGATGATCTGAATCAGTCCGTCCAGGGGACGCTGGATGTCAAAGTGACGGAAGAAGATGGTCGGGTGAACAATTTCCAGGTTTCGGCAGCATCGACGCCTTTCCTTACGCGCCAGGGACAGGTTCGCTATAAACTGGCCGCCGGTCAGCCGCGAACATCTATGTCTCATCAAACTGAAAATGAAACCTTTTTTAGCAATGAAGTTTCCTGGGGGATGCTGTCAAATACCTCGCTGTACGGCGGCCTGCTGATTTCGGGTGACGACTACCATTCTGCCGCAATGGGTATCGGGCAAAATATGCTGTGGCTTGGTGCATTGTCGTTTGATGTCACCTGGGCCAGTAGTCAGTTTGATACTCTGCAGGACGAGCGGGGCTTAAGTTACCGCTTTAATTACAGCAAACAAGTGGATGCCACTAACAGCACGATTTCGCTCGCCGCTTATCGCTTCTCAGATCGTCATTTTCACAGCTACGCCAACTATCTGGATCACAAATACAACGACAACGATGCGCAGGACGAAAAACAGACGATCAGCTTATCCGTGGGGCAACCGATTACCCCACTGAACCTCAATCTGTACGCCAACCTGCTGCATCAAACCTGGTGGAATGCAGACGCCTCCACGACCGCCAACATCACGGCAGGTTTTAATGTTGATATTGGTGACTGGAGAAATATCTCTATTTCGACGTCATTCAATACAACCCATTACGAAGATAAAGATCGCGACAACCAGATTTACCTGTCGATTTCGCTTCCCTTCGGTAACGGTGGTCGGGTCGGTTATGACATGCAAAACAGTAGCCACAGCACCACACACCGCATGTCGTGGAACGATACGCTGGATGAACGAAATAGCTGGGGGATGTCTGCTGGACTACAATCCGACCGTCCGGACAATGGAGCCCAGGTGAGCGGTAACTATCAGCACCTGAGTTCAGCGGGTGAGTGGGATCTTTCTGGTACTTATGCTGCCAATGACTACAGTTCTGTTAGCAGCAGCTGGAGTGGTTCTTTCACGGCGACGCAATATGGTGCAGCCTTCCATCGCCGCAGCTCCACCAATGAACCACGCCTGATGGTCAGCACCGATGGCGTGGCAGATATTCCGGTTCAGGGCAATCTCGACTACACCAACCATTTTGGCATTGCAGTGGTACCGCTGGTTTCCAGTTATCAACCTTCCACCGTGGCCGTGAACATGAACGACTTACCCGACGGCGTGACGGTAACAGAAAACGTCATCAAAGAAACGTGGATTGAAGGCGCAATAGGTTACAAATCACTGGCATCCCGTTCCGGTAAAGACATTAACGTCATCATTCGCAACGCCAGCGGTCAGTTCCCTCCCCTCGGTGCGGATATCCGTCAGGATGGCAGCAGCATTAGCGTGGGGATGGTTGGCGAGGAAGGACACGCCTGGTTAAGCGGAGTCGCTGAAAATCAAAGGTTTACCGTGGTCTGGAGTGATAGTCAGCGTTGCTCGATCCATCTTCCTGAACATATGGAAGACACCGCAAATCGCCTGATTTTACCTTGTCATTAATTAAGGAAATGAAAATGACATTTATGAAAGGACTTCCCCTTTTGTTGTTGGTTACCAGTCTGTGTAGCCACGCTGCACTACAACCCGACCGCACTCGCATTGTGTTTAACGCTAATGATAAAGCTACCAGTCTGCGAGTAGATAATCGTAGCGATAAACTCCCCTACCTCGCTTATTCCTGGCTCGAAAATGAAAAAGGGGAGAAAAGCGACGATCTTCTGGTCGCCCTGCCACCGATACAACGTCTGGAACCGAAAGCAACAACGCAGGTGCGGATAGTCAAGCAAGCCTCGACCTCGAAATTACCTGGCGATCGCGAAACGCTATTTTTCTACAATATGCGTGAAATTCCTCCCGCCCCGGAAAAAAACAGCGACCATGCCGTTCTGCAAGTCGCCATCCAGAGCCGTATCAAGGTGTTCTGGCGACCGTCTGCATTACGCAAGAAAACAGGAGAAAAGGTCGAACTGCAGTTACAGGTCAGCCAGCAGGGCAATCAGCTTAGCTTAAAAAACCCTACTGGCTATTATCTGACCATCGCGTATCTTGGGCGAAATGAGCAAAGCGTTCTCCCGGGCTTCAAAACTGTGATGATTGCGCCTTTTAGTACAGTAAGCACAACCACTGGAAATTATAGTGGCAGCCAGTTTTATCTCGGTTATATGGATGATTATGGCGCATTACGCATGACAACGCTCAACTGTAACGGGCAATGCCGTTTACAGGCGGTGGAGGCGAAGAAATGAGTGCTGGCAAGGGATTGTTGCTCATCATCTGTCTGTTATTTCTACCGTTAAAATCTGCGCTTGCCCTGAACTGTTACTTTGGTTCATCCGGTGGTTCGGTAGAAAAATCGGAATCTATTCAACCATTTGCTGTACCAGGGAATGCCAAACCCGGCGATAAGATCTGGGAGTCTGACGATATTAAAATTCCCGTCTATTGTGACAACAATACCAACGGCAACTTTGAGAGCGAGCATGTCTACGCCTGGGTTAACCCGTACCCGGGAATTCAGGATCGCTATTATCAACTCGGCGTAACTTACAATGGTGTTGATTATGATGCTAACCAGGGAAAAAGCCGCATCGACACTTACCAGTGCATCGACAGCAAAAACATTAATATTTATACCCCTGAGCAGATCATCGCGATGGGATGGCAGAACAAAATTTGCTCTGGTGATCCCAATAATATTCATATGTCGCGTACGTTTCTCGCTCGCATGCGGTTATACGTCAAGATACGAGAGATACCGCCGCATGATTATCAAAGCACGCTCAGCGATTACATTGTGGTGCAATTTGATGGCGAAGGAAGCGTTAATGAGGACCCTACCGCCCAAAACCTGAAATATCATATTACCGGTCTGGAAAACATTCGGGTATTGGATTGCAGCGTCAATTTTTCTATTACCCCAGCCAACCAGGTCATTGATTTTGGTAAATTTAATGTACTGGATATCCGGCGACACAACATGACAAAAACATTCGGTATTAAAACGACAAAATCACAAAACGATCAATGTACCGACGGATTCAAAGTCAGCTCCTCGTTTTATACCGAAGAAACGTTGGTTGAAGAAGATAAAGCATTGCTGATTGGTAATGGTCTGAAGCTACGTTTACTGGATGAAAACGCCTCGCCCTATACCTTCAACAAATACAGCGAATATGCCGACTTCACCAGTGACATGCTGATCTACGAAAAAACCTATACGGCTGAACTTTCGTCTATTCCCGGCACTCCCATTGAGGCTGGCTCCTTCGATACCGTGGTGCTTTTTAAGATTAACTATAACTAATTTCCCATGATGCCCTTTGCAACCGAAAGGGCATCTCTTTCAGAAAATTGCTGATTTTCCCCTTTTCCTTGATTGCTGTTATTTTTTCCTGGCCCGGCTTTCTTTATGCTGTATCGATACACCAAAGAGAAAATAATGAGGAAGCGAAGGATGCCAGTTTTGCAGTGGGGAATGTTATGTGTGCTTTCACTTCTCCTTTCTATTGGCTTCCTCGCGGTACATCTTCCGGCGGCACTATTACTTGGGCCAATGATCGCCGGAATCATCTTTAGTATGCGCGGAATTACTCTGCAACTTCCCCGATCCGCTTTTCTCGCCGCGCAGGCCATTCTTGGCTGCATGATTGCGCAAAACCTGACCGGTTCGATCCTGACCACGCTAGCGGTGAACTGGCCGATTGTGTTAGCTATTTTACTGGTGACGTTACTTTCCAGCGCCGTCGTGGGTTGGTTATTGGTGCGCTATAGCTCACTGCCTGGAAATACCGGTGCCTGGGGTTCTTCTCCTGGCGGCGCGGCGGCAATGGTCGCTATGGCGCAAGATTACGGCGCAGATATTCGCCTGGTGGCATTTATGCAATATCTGCGAGTGCTGTTCGTCGCGGGGGCCGCTGTTCTGGTCACCCGCATGATGCTGGGCGATAACGCTGAAGCGGTTAACCAGCAGATCGTCTGGTTCCCGCCAGTGAGCATTAATCTCCTGCTTACGATTTTGCTCGCGGTCGTTGCCGGTACGGCGGGATGCTTGCTACGTCTTCCTTCCGGCACGATGCTCATCCCGATGCTGGCGGGCGCAGTGCTCCAGTCTGGTCAGCTCATCACCATCGAACTACCAGAATGGCTGCTGGCGATGGCGTATATGGCAATTGGCTGGCGGATTGGTCTTGGTTTCGATAAACAAATCTTACTGCGGGCATTGCGCCCGCTGCCACAAATCTTGCTGTCGATTTTTGCTCTGCTGGCTATTTGTGCAGGTATGGCGTGGGGACTGACCCGGTTTATGCATATTGATTTTATGACTGCCTACCTCGCCACCAGTCCCGGCGGGCTTGATACCGTGGCGGTCATCGCCGCAGGGAGCAATGCCGATATGGCGCTTATTATGGCGATGCAAACCCTACGCCTGTTCAGTATTTTGCTGACGGGGCCAGCCATTGCGCGGTTTATTTCAACCTATGCGCCGAAGCGGTCGGCCTAGTGCTGGCAGCCTGGACACCAGTAAAACGGGCGCGAGGACAACGTGGTTTTCTCAATGATGCTGCCACAACGTTCGCACGGTTCGCCATCACGATGAAAAACCTTAAAGCGAAACAGCGCCCCATGATGTTTATTCTCATCCACCTGCCCCCGCGTAGCGTAAGAAAGTCGAGGAATCTCCAGTAACGCGTGTGCGAGTGCATCCAGTTGCGCCGCATTGAGATCTTTCGCTTTATGATTGCCGGTTAACCCCACCTGCCAGAGGATCTCCACCCGCAAATAATTGCCAAGCCCAGCCAGAAACGCCTGATCGAGTAGTAATCCAGCAAACTGACGGTTACGAAAGCGCGGCGACAATAACCGTTCTTTCGCCACCTCCGGCGTCAGTTTCGGATCCAGCACATCGGGGCCAACGCGTTGTAAAAACGGATGCGTGGTCAGTTGTTCCGGGGTCAACATCTCAATATCCGAGGCGCTATAAAGCAGAATGGTTTTGTCAGCCGTTTGCAGTTTTACCCGCAATACTCGCGTGGTCTGCGGCTCTTCGCCGGTATCAACCACGCGCCAGACGCCGTAAAGCTGATTATGGCTGTAGAGCGTTAACCCGTTGGAAAAATGAGTTAACAACGCCTTACCTCGCGTTTCCACATGGGTAACGTGTTGACCGATAAGTTGTGATTGATACGGTTTTAACTGCGGGAAGGCAAACCAGACATCAGTTAGAGGTTTACCTTTGATCGCCGCCTCCAGGTTATCCGCTGCACGGCGGATCTCCGGGCCTTCAGGCATGGTGATATCCTTTTTTCATTCTTTATTAAGCGGGGTTATGCTGCGACAACAATCCCCTTTTCGGCAAATGTAGAGCGTAGTCGGCGGGCGAACGCCAGTGCGTGTTCTCCATCGCCATGCAGGCAGACCGTTTGCGCCGTGACCGTCGCCCATTCGCCGGTGATACTTTTGACTCTGCCGTGTTGCACCATCTCCAACGTTTGCGCCAGCGCCTGTTCTTCGTTTTCAATCAACGCGCCTGGCTGGCTTCGCGGCACCAGCGAGCCGTCAGCCTGATAACTGCGATCGGCAAACACTTCCTCGCGCGTTGTCAGGCCATATTGCTTGCCTGCACGAATCAGCTCGCTTCCCGCCAGCCCAACGAGAATCAACGCCGGATCGCAAGCGTAAACTGCTCTGGCAATGGCGTCTGCCAGTTGTGCCTCTTTCGCCGCCTGGTTGTATAACATGCCGTGCGGTTTGACATGACGCATCACGCCGCCTTGCGCGCGAGCAATAGCGGCCAGCGCACCAATTTGATACAGCGTTTGGGCGTAAACGGTTTCCGGCGGCAATTGCATGGCGCTACGGCCAAAATGTTCCCTGTCCGGAAAGCTCGGGTGAGCGCCAATGGCGACACCATTTTGTATGGCATCACGCACGCAAGCCTGCATGGTTTGTGCATCGCCTGCATGAAATCCACAGGCAATATTGGCTGAGGAAACCAGCGTTAATAGCTCTGCGTCGCTGACACAGCCTTCGCCCAGATCGGCGTTCAGGTCAATTTTCATTGTGCAGCCGCCACGCTAATTGTTCGAAATAACGTTGCTGATCTTGCCGTGCTTTCAGTGCCTCTTCCAGTGAACACTGGACAAAATGAATCGGCTGACCGAGCGGAATTTGCGCCAGATGGTACATATCAGCCTCAATGATACAGGCAATACGCGGATAACCACCGGTGGTCTGTGCGTCGTTCATCAATACAATCGGCTGCCCGTTATGCGGCACCTGCACCACGCCCGGCAACAAACCATGAGATAACAGTTCGCGATCGGTGGTGCGTTTTAAGATTTGCCCCTGTAGGCGATAGCCCATCCGGTTACTTTGCGGGCTAAGCTGCCAGGGCGAACGCCAGAATGCATCCTGCGAGGCGCGATCGAACTCATGATATTCCGGCCCCGGCAAGGCGCGAATGCGGTTGCCCCACAGCAGCTGTTTAACGCCCTGCGCTTCCATAAAATCACGCTTCGATTTACCCATCGGGAGTCGGTCACCATCCTTCAGTAAACGGCCTTCCAGCCCACCAATCCCCACTTTGAGATCGGTACTGCATGACCCCATTACCGGCGGAACATCAATACCACCCGCGACCGCCAGATAACTGCGCATCCCGTGCTGCGGGCGTTTAAGCGTTAAACGCTGGCCTGCTTTCATCGGCAATCGCCAGCCAGTCCAGACGGCATTATCATCCAGCCGCGCTTCGCAACCTGCCCCCGTCAGGGCAAACCAACCATCAGTTTCGAACTCTACCGTTAACTGACCGAGCGTTATCTCCAGCGCGGGGGCATTGGCGTCATTACCCACCAGCAGGTTAGCAATGCGTAACGCAGGCATATCCAGTGCGCCGCAGTGGCTGATACCCGACTGGCGAAAACCGTGACGACCGCCATCCTGCACAGTAGTATACATGCCCGCACGAATAATCTTCAGCATACTCCCTCCTTCTGCGGTACAAAGCGCACGCTGTCTCCCGGACGTAATAAGATGGGTTCGTCACGCGCCGGATCAAACAGGCTGAGTGAGGTATGACCAATCAACTGCCAGCCGCCCGGCGTTGCCAGCGGATAAACACCGGTCTGCGGCCCGCCGATCCCGACAGAACCTGCCGGAACGAGCAAGCGCGGTTCAGCGCGCCGTGGCGTGTGTAGTTGTTCCGGCAAACTCCCGAGATACGGGAAGCCCGGTTGAAAACCTAAAAACCAGACCACGTATTCCACAGAGGAGTGCAATTCAACAACCTGTTTTTCGCTCAATCCACAATGCGCCGCGACCACCGCCAAATCCGGTCCGCCTGCGCCACCGTAAACCACCGGAATTTCAATAAAACGAGACTCCGGCTCCAGCGCCTCACTCTCCTCCCACCAGCGTTGCAAACGCTCTATGGCATCCAGCGCCAGCGACTCAGGATTACGTAAAATCACCGTGATATTGTTCATGCCGGGAATGGCTTCAACCACATTCGGCATATCCACCAGACGCTGCGCCAGTCGCCAGATACGTTTCTGGCTAGCCAGCGTCACCGGCGGTTCCAGCTCCAGCACTACCGCCGTTTCACCTATCAGATAACAACGCGCTCGTTGCACTTTCGATCCCTCTGATTATTCGTTATGCAGGATTAGGAATATCAATAAAGGTCACATCAAGATCGGTATTTTCATTCAGCCACTCGCTCAATGCGCGAATACCACCGCGTTCAGTGGCATGGTGACCCGCAGCATAAAAATGCAATCCCTGCTCGCGGGCTGAATGAATGGTCTGTTCAGAAACTTCGCCAGTAATAAAAGCATCCACGCCAAAACGCGCGGCGCTATCGATAAAACTCTGCCCGCCGCCCGTGCACCAGGCGACGCGCTGAACCACCTCAGGTCCGGTATCGCCACACCATAACGGCTTACGTCCCAGACGCGCTTCAATCCAGGAAGCCAGCTCCAGTCCCGGCACAGGCATGGTCAGTTCGCCCCACGGCACCAACGGCTCAATTTCGCCCATGACCGTGATCCCCAGTATCGCCGCCAGCTGTGCGTTATTGCCCAGCTCTGGATGTGCGTCAAGCGGCAAATGCCAGCCATACAGGTTGATATCATTCACCAGCAACGTTTTTAAACGGTTACGCTTCATGCCGCGAATTACCGGGGATTCGCCTTTCCAGAAGTAGCCATGATGCACAATGACCGCATCCGCGCCCAGACGCACCGCTTCATCGAGCAGCGCCTGGCTGGCGGTGACACCGGTAACAATTTTTTGCACCGTCTCTTTGCCTTCTACCTGCAAACCATTCGGCGCGTAATCACTTATGGCCGCGCTGTTCAGTTTCTCGTTAATCAGTTGTTCCAGTTCGGTGTTTTTCATCTTCGCGCCTTCCGTATTCTGATAGCTATACCGTTAACATAGCGTTACCTCGCCTGTTCGTCGATAGCCAATCTTTTGACATATTAAGAAACAAACCCGACGCCAAAAGACGCAAATTGTTTATATCATCACGCTTCAGCTAATGTATATTTATGCAATCAGACAGCATATTGCACAAATAATCAGATCTGTATCAAAGTTTTAACTTTAAGGAAACACAAGCACGCCGCGCAACTATTACGTGACGTTGCAGTTAATTGTGGAATTATTATGAATAAACACGCATCACAGCCGCGCGCTATTTACTATGTCGTTGCGCTGCAAATCTGGGAATATTTTAGCTTTTACGGCATGCGTGCCCTGCTGATTCTCTATCTCACCAATCAACTAAAATACAACGATACTCACGCCTACGAGTTATTTAGCGCCTACTGTTCGCTGGTGTATGTCACGCCAATCCTCGGTGGCTTTTTGGCGGATAAAGTTCTCGGCAACCGTATGGCGGTGATGCTGGGGGCGTTATTGATGGCGATCGGACATGTGGTGCTGGGTGCCAGTGAGATCCATCCGTCATTCCTCTATCTGTCCCTGGCGATTATCGTTTGTGGTTACGGTCTGTTTAAATCCAACGTCAGTTGCCTGCTCGGCGAGCTGTATGAGCCAACCGATCCGCGTCGTGATGGCGGTTTCTCGCTGATGTATGCGGCGGGTAACGTGGGGTCTATTATCGCACCTATCGCCTGTGGCTACGCCCAGGAAGAGTACAGTTGGGCGATGGGCTTTGGCCTGGCGGCGGTTGGCATGATCGCGGGTCTGGTTATCTTCTTATGTGGCAATCGTCATTTTGCTCATACCCGTGGCGTTAACAAAGACGTACTGCGTGCGACAAACTTTCTCCTGCCTAACTGGGGATGGCTGCTGGTTCTGCTGGTGGCAACACCTGCGCTGATTACCGTACTGTTCTGGAAAGAGTGGTCGGTATACGCCTTGATTGTCGCGACTATCATTGGCCTTGGCGTTTTGGCAAAAATTTATCGCAAAGCAGAAAACCAGAAACAGCGTAAGGAGCTGGGGCTGATTGTTACCCTCACCTTCTTCAGTATGTTGTTCTGGGCCTTCGCACAACAGGGCGGTAGCTCGATTAGCCTTTATATCGACCGCTTTGTTAACCGCGATATGTTTGGTTATACGGTTCCGACCGCGATGTTCCAGTCGATTAATGCCTTCGCAGTTATGCTGTGCGGTGTGTTCCTGGCGTGGGTAGTTAAAGAGAGCGTCGCAGGTAATCGTACCGTGCGCATCTGGGGAAAATTTGCTCTTGGTCTCGGCCTGATGAGCGCCGGATTCTGCATTCTGACCTTAAGCGCCCGCTGGTCTGCAATGTATGGTCACTCTTCTCTGCCACTGATGGTGTTAGGCCTGGCGGTGATGGGGTTTGCGGAACTGTTTATCGACCCGGTTGCTATGTCGCAGATTACGCGCATTGAAATCCCCGGCGTGACCGGCGTATTAACCGGTATTTATATGCTGCTTTCCGGCGCGATTGCGAACTATCTGGCGGGCGTGATTGCCGATCAGACATCGCAAGCTTCGTTTGATGCTTCCGGAGCGATCAACTACTCCATCAATGCATATATTGAAGTGTTTGATCAAATCACCTGGGGTGCACTGGCGTGTGTAGGACTGGTACTGATGATTTGGCTGTATCAGGCGCTTAAGTTCAGAAACCGCGCGCTGGCGCTGGAGTCTTAACAGGCCAGCACCGATGCCTGATAAGACGCTTAATGCGTCTTATCAGGCCTGGATGTCCCTGCAATATATTGAATTTGCACTATTTGCCAGGCCGGAGAAGGTGTTCACGCAGTATCCGGCATCCGGGCAAGATTGCCTGACGCGTCTGTTATTTCCCCTTCCTCGCCGCCTCATACGCTGCCAACGTTCGTACTCTCGCTTCTTTGTGATCGACTATCGGTTGCGGATAATCCAGCGTCACACCTGATTTATCTGCCCACTTCCACGGTTCATGCACCGCTTTCCCTGGTACATCGCGCAGCTCCGGTAACCATCGGCGGATAAACTCACCTTCGCGATCAAATTTCTCGCCCTGGGTTGTCGGGTTAAAAATACGAAAATACGGCGCAGCATCGGTTCCGGTGGAGGCCGCCCATTGCCAGCCACCGTTATTGGCTGCCAAATCACCATCAATCAGCTGCGACATGAAATATCGCTCGCCTTCGCGCCAGTCGATCAATAAATCTTTCACCAGAAAACTGGCTGTAATCATCCGTAGCCGGTTATGCATCCAGCCACTGCTATTAAGCTGACGCATGGCGGCATCAACAATTGGGTATCCCGTTTTGCCTTCCTGCCAGGCCTTTAAATGGGCGGGATTGCTTTGCCACTGTACGCGATCGGTCCAGGCAATAAAGGGGCGATGCTTACACAGTGACGGGTGATACGTCATCAAATGACGGTAGAACTCGCGCCAGATCAGCTCATTAAGCCAGACGCTACCAGCCCCGCCATCCAGCGCTTGCGGCTGTTCCGCCAACAGGCGATGCAGACACTGGCGAGGCGATAACCCGCCCGTTGCCAGGCTGGCGGACAAACGACTGGTGCCTTCCACTGCCGGAAAATCTCGTTGTTGCTCATACTCTCCGGCACCGTTCTGGCAAAACTGGCGTAATTGCGCAATCGCCGCTTTTTCTTCCACCGGGAAATGCGCAGTATCGAAAGACTGACGAGGATAATTCAGCGTAATGGATGGCGCGGGCTCTATCGATCCGCTACTACGAACTTTTGGTGCAGCGACGCACTCCGGCCCCCCTTCTCGCAGCCGTTTCAGCCAGGCGTTTTTAAATGGCGTAAAGACTTTGTACATCTCATGATTGCCAGTCATCACCGCCCCCGGCGGCAGGATCACGCTGTCATCAAATCCTTCACACACCACGTTACGCAGCGTTCTCTCAACCTGCACATCCCGAGCCCGCTCATTCACCTCATACTGATAGTTATAAAACAGATGGGTAACACGATTTTCCGCGCACACCTGTTTAACTATTTCGACGCTGGCGGCAAAGTCATCCACTTCATGAAACAGCAAAGGAATGCCTTTTTCCGCCAGCGCGATTTGTAGCCCGTTCAGTTGTGCATTGATAAATTCAGCCTGACGCGGCGACATATTATGCGCCGCCCACTGGCGTGGTGTAGCGATATACAACGCCAGCACGCGTGCAGACGAATAGCGGCAAGCGGCCGCCAGCGCGAGATTATCATGCAGACGTAAATCCTGGCGAAACCAGACCAGATGGGTAGTCATAAAACTCCTGCATGGCGCAAGTTAATCACCCGCGGCCAAAGTTCGAAATAACGCTGCTCTGAAAGCCAGGCGTCAGGATAAAGCGCCATATAGTGTTTGATACGCATCAGCGGCGCAAGAAGCGGTTGCTCGCCACGGCGATAACTGTCGATAAGCGCCGCCAGCTGCTGGCGTTCTGTGGAATCAATATGTGGGCGAAAATATCCCTGAACGTGCATCAAAACATTGGTGTGGTCACGTCGGTTGGCGGGGTGAGAAAGCAAAACAATTACGCGTTGGCGGTACTGGTTGTAATAGTCATCCAGATTTTGCCACTGGTGAATATCAGCCACAAACGGGCCAAGTTTGCGGTATTCCGGCTGGGAATGAGCCAGAAAGACGAGTTTATAGCGGCTGTGATAATCGTTGAGCGCCCCGCGCGTTAAGCCTCGCTCTTTAAGACGGTGTAACTCATGCAAAGCAAAAATGCGGATAAGGGTGCTGTCATCAAAAAGTTGTTGATTCATTACTACTCCTGGGCGGTTTACAGGAGTAAGTGTAGACGGCGGTACTGAAAAAACGAAACGAATAAATGATAACAGTAAAAAAATTCAATTATTCATAATAAATTTCATGGTGGCAAGAAATAGTTTCTTTTCTTCATCGCTCATGGCAGCAACGTTTAACATGTTGTCATCAAAATTATTGATGATATTTTTTAATTTCAGTAACTGCAAAGGAGAAAAATAGTCACTCCGATGAGATTACTCAATACCAGCAATAGCTCCCCATCATATAAATAGCCCACCATAAGATTAATCTCTATCATCTCAATTGCTTTTTGTACAGCAAGCGCCGGTAAGATATTCTGACGAAGCATTTTGGCAATATCATTTTCATCCAGTTCATCGGGTGTTTTATCTAATAAAGAATTATACCAGTTTATTAAACCACTTTTGAAAGCGAACGAATCATATTGCAGGTGATAAATCTGTTTTAGGGTTTCTTTATTTTTCAATTTATAGTACCTTTGTTTGCTATAATTTTTCTGAAATAACATCAGCGAGTTTGCTCAGGTGCAGGGATGACCGAAATTGTCATGTATTTTTTCAGTCTGGCTTCTCGTTTCACACCTTTCGGATCTGAACCAAAAGGAAGCGTCAAGCATGGTGAGTCAACGGTTTGGATTGTCCAGAGAGAATCACCAATGAATCTGAAATTGATGCTATCCGCTGTAACGGATAATCCCTCAAAACTTCCCGTCGCATACTCATTACCCAAACGTACGGTCTCTTTAACTCCATCGTTAACATCGATAAGGACAATTGTCAGTGATTCCTCAAAAATAACGTCATCCGTCAGAAAAAGGATATAACGCTGGTCATTAACCTGAATTGCCGCTTCCAGTATTTGCCCTGGTACAATAATACCTGTGTTATTGCCATTAAGCACAACGTCAGACTGAGCCTGAGATAAATCAGTCGCTTTGTGAACCTTGACCAACGATATCGAATTAACCTGTTGCATAATCAATTCCACAAGCGCCCCATTTCCCATGCGGCAAGTGCACCGCCGACAAAGCCGCCAATAAGTACGCAAACAGGTGCTCCTGGACCACACATCAATCCGGTCAACGCACCGCCTGCGACAGCACCGGCAATAATATTCATCCGGGTACGACTGCCAGTGGTTTTAACAGATTTACGCTCACCGTTACGTATCCTGCCACCACTCAGGTTGCAGACGCGGCAGTCACAGCCTTGACGGTGTTGAAACTAAAGTTCAGGTGATAGTCTGATGTTCATAGTTTGAGCATTATCCCCTGACAGAATCAAATCAAGCAGTGTCAATGATCACGTGTATATATCATTTAAAGCATTATCAAGCCAATCTTCCATGTTTTTAATTTTAGCCCGCGCATATAAATCATTCATAACATCCTCATAACTCTGTCCATCATTGACCATACAATTAGCTGTATGAGGCAGAACATGTATAAAATCAGACAATATAAAACAAGCCTTTGAATTTCCAGAGTTAGCTGCAATTCTGATATCAATCAATCCTCTGGCAATCAATTTAAGAATAACATCTTGCATTTTAATTTCCATATCATCCAGTTAAATTTCAGTAGTAAATCGTCTATCAAAAAAAGATGAAATTAACATTCATAAATTTATTACAATATGAAAATCAAAAATATACATCATCAGCTTCTACCGAAAACTCCATGGCTCCTAAGGCACCTAAATCAATACTAAATATAGTATCACTTTCCTTAGCACTCCCAACATAGATAAAATAGCCTAAATCTCCGTCTTGACCTATCAAAAAATAGTCAGGTTCCACTTGTTGAATATCATATGTTTCATTTCTTTCAATAAGATCAGAATAGTTATATAAATATAATGTTTCGTGCTTCTTATTAGTTATTTCATAGGTCTCACTATCTTTAATTTCTTCTATCAAAAAACGTTTATACACTGGAGGAAACTTGATTGACATGTCAAATTCAATTTTATTTATATATTCTATAATTTTATTCATGTTAAGAATACCTGAAAGATTATTTATTGATTATCTTGATGAATATATCTTCACTTTTTATTTTCATTTACTCATCGCGGAAATACACATTGCCTTGTAGACAAGCGCTAATAATACGTTATGAACCTGACTTCCGCCAGACAATCAATCTATGAATTCATTACGCCGTAGTGTTTTAGAAAGACACTTTCTGACCAGATGGTGAACCATATACTACATCGCGCATTATAAAAAAACCGCCAGCGTTTCCACTAGCGGTTTTCAATGTTTTCAAAACTCAGCAATCAGTAAAAATCACCGGTTGCCTTTTCGGCCTGATCCATCCACACCGGCTTATCGCTGGTTTTCGACCAGACGCGATGCAGGTAGCTGTAAAAGCGGGCGCGGTCTTTCCAGAAAAGCATGAAAGGCAGCGCCAAAACGCCCGCTGCAACCGCATAAGTACGGCGTAAAAAGATAAGCCATGCAGGATATTCTCTGTAGAGTTCCATACTTTTCTCCCCCTTTTGTATCTACCCGGTGAATGGCACCGGAAAAATGAATTTGTTTATCTGATGAAAATAGTACCGCCTTTTGTGTAATTTTACTACTCATCCGACCACTTATTTTTGCTTATTGATGGTTTATTTACATTCATCGTGTAATTAAGTTACATGAAAGTTAAATTAATACTAAACATTAGTTAAATCATGGCTTTTGCCATTTTTATACTTTTTTTACACCCCACCCGCAGATTTTTGCGAAATCTTTGCAGCCAGAATTCTACCCTTCCGGTATCACTTTTAGGCCACTGGAGGTGCACTGTGAGTGCAGGCGTGATAGCCGGCGTGTTGCTGGTGTTTTTATTACTGGGTTATCTGGTTTATGCCCTGATCAATGCGGAGGCGTTCTGATGGCTGCGCAAGGGTTCTTACTGATTGCCACGTTTTTACTGGTGTTAATGGTGCTGGCGCGCCCTTTGGGCAGTGGGCTGGCGCGGCTGATTAATGATATTCCTCTTCCTGGTACGACGGGCGTTGAGCGCGTACTTTTTCGCGCACTTGGCGTGTCTGACCGTGAGATGAACTGGAAGCAGTATCTCTGTGCCATTCTCGGCCTGAACATGCTGGGGCTGGCAGTGCTGTTTTTTATGTTGCTCGGTCAGCACTATCTGCCGCTTAATCCACAGCAGTTGCCAGGGCTGTCGTGGGATCTGGCGCTGAATACCGCCGTCAGCTTTGGCACGAATACCAACTGGCAATCTTACAGCGGTGAAACCACGTTGAGCTATTTCAGCCAGATGGCGGGCTTAACGGTGCAAAACTTTCTTTCTGCCGCCAGCGGGATTGCGGTGATTTTTGCCCTCATTCGTGCATTTACCCGCCAGAGCATGAGCACACTCGGGAATGCCTGGGTCGATCTGCTACGCATCACGTTATGGGTGCTAGTCCCTGTGGCGTTGTTGATCGCACTGTTTTTTATTCAACAAGGTGCGCTGCAAAACTTTCTGCCCTATCAGGCGGTGAATACCGTTGAAGGAGCGCAACAGCTGTTACCCATGGGGCCTGTAGCTTCTCAGGAAGCGATCAAGATGCTCGGTACTAACGGCGGTGGCTTCTTTAATGCCAACTCGTCGCATCCGTTTGAAAACCCAACCGCACTGACCAACTTCGTGCAGATGCTGGCGATTTTCTTGATCCCAACAGCGCTGTGCTTTGCCTTTGGTGAAGTGGCAGGCGATCGCCGCCAGGGGCGCATGTTGCTGTGGGCGATGTCAGTGATTTTTGTCATCTGCGTAGGCGTGGTGATGTGGGCAGAAGTTCAGGGTAATCCTCATCTGCTGGCGCTGGGTGCGGACAGCAGCATCAATATGGAAGGTAAAGAGAGCCGTTTCGGCGTGCTGGTCAGTAGCCTGTTTGCGGTCGTGACTACAGCGGCTTCCTGTGGCGCGGTGATTGCGATGCATGATTCGTTTACCGCTCTCGGCGGCATGGTGCCGATGTGGCTGATGCAAATTGGTGAAGTGGTGTTCGGCGGTGTCGGTTCTGGTCTTTACGGCATGATGCTGTTTGTCCTGCTGGCGGTGTTTATTGCTGGGCTGATGATTGGTCGTACGCCGGAATATCTGGGTAAAAAAATCGACGTACGCGAGATGAAACTGACCGCACTGGCGATTCTGGTCACTCCAACGCTGGTACTGATGGGCGCAGCACTGGCGATGATGACCGACGCCGGACGTAGCGCCATGCTCAACCCTGGCCCGCATGGTTTTAGCGAAGTGCTGTACGCCGTGTCATCCGCCGCTAACAACAACGGCAGCGCCTTTGCCGGATTAAGCGCCAACTCTCCGTTCTGGAACTGTTTACTGGCGTTCTGCATGTTTGTTGGTCGCTTCGGGGTGATTATCCCGGTAATGGCAATTGCCGGTTCGCTGGTGAGTAAAAAGAGCCAACCCGCCAGCTCCGGCACGCTGCCAACGCACGGCCCGCTGTTTGTTGGCCTGTTAATCGGCACCGTGTTGCTGGTTGGCGCACTGACCTTTATCCCTGCCCTGGCGCTTGGTCCGGTGGCGGAATATCTCTCCTGATGATATTGAGTGAGCACTGAATATGAGTCGTAAACAACTGGCGCTATTCGAACCAACACTTGTCGTTCAGGCGCTGAAAGAAGCGGTGAAAAAATTAAACCCGCAGGCGCAATGGCGCAATCCGGTGATGTTTATCGTCTGGATCGGCAGTCTGCTGACCACCTGTATTAGCATCGCGATGGCAAGCGGTGCGATGCCTGGCAATGCGCTGTTTAGCGCGGCCATTAGCGGCTGGCTGTGGGTCACCGTACTGTTCGCTAATTTCGCCGAGGCGCTGGCAGAAGGCCGCAGTAAAGCGCAGGCCAACAGTCTGAAAGGGGTGAAAAAAACTGCCTTTGCCCGCAAGCTGCGTGAGCCGAAATATGGCGCTGCGGCGGACAAAGTTCCTGCCGATCAACTGCGTAAAGGCGATATCGTGCTGGTAGAAGCTGGCGATATTATCCCCTGCGATGGTGAAGTCATTGAAGGGGGCGCATCGGTCGATGAAAGCGCCATCACCGGGGAATCGGCACCGGTGATCCGTGAATCCGGCGGCGATTTTGCCTCCGTCACCGGCGGCACGCGTATTCTTTCTGACTGGCTGGTGATTGAGTGCAGCGTTAACCCCGGTGAGACATTTCTGGATCGGATGATCGCGATGGTGGAAGGCGCGCAGCGACGTAAAACGCCGAACGAGATTGCCCTGACCATTCTGCTGATTGCCCTGACTATCGTCTTTTTACTGGCAACCGCCACGCTGTGGCCGTTTTCCGCGTGGGGCGGTAATGCAGTCAGTGTAACGGTACTGGTGGCGCTGCTGGTCTGTCTGATTCCAACCACCATCGGTGGCCTGTTGTCAGCGATCGGCGTCGCCGGGATGAGTCGGATGCTGGGCGCGAATGTGATTGCCACCAGCGGGCGTGCAGTTGAAGCGGCGGGCGACGTGGACGTCCTGCTGCTGGATAAAACCGGTACCATCACCCTCGGTAACCGTCAGGCATCAGAGTTTATCCCTGCGCAGGGCGTAGAGGAAAAAACGCTGGCCGACGCAGCGCAACTGGCTTCGCTGGCCGACGAAACGCCGGAAGGCCGCAGTATTGTGATCCTCGCCAAGCAGCGTTTTAACCTGCGCGAGCGCGATGTGCAGTCGCTTCACGCCACTTTTGTACCGTTTACTGCGCAAAGTCGAATGAGCGGGATCAATATCGATAACCGTATGATCCGTAAAGGTTCTGTCGATGCCATTCGCCGCCATGTTGAGGCTAACGGTGGTCACTTCCCTGCCGATATCGATCAAAAAGTCGATCAGGTTGCGCGTCAGGGAGCCACGCCGCTGGTGGTGGTGGAAGGTTCTCGTGTGCTGGGCGTTATTGCGCTGAAAGATATCGTCAAAGGCGGTATTAAAGAGCGCTTCGCCCAACTGCGCAAAATGGGCATTAAAACGGTGATGATTACTGGCGATAACCGTCTGACTGCCGCCGCCATTGCCGCGGAAGCGGGCGTCGATGATTTCCTCGCCGAAGCGACACCGGAGGCCAAGCTGGCGTTAATTCGTCAGTATCAGGCGGAAGGCCGTTTGGTGGCGATGACCGGCGACGGCACCAACGATGCTCCGGCGCTGGCGCAGGCAGATGTCGCGGTGGCGATGAACTCTGGTACTCAGGCGGCGAAAGAAGCGGGCAATATGGTGGATCTCGACTCTAACCCGACCAAGTTGATCGAGGTGGTGCATATTGGCAAACAGATGCTGATGACCCGTGGCTCGCTGACCACCTTCAGCATTGCCAACGATGTGGCGAAATACTTCGCCATTATTCCGGCGGCGTTCGCGGCAACATATCCGCAGTTAAATGCGCTGAACATCATGCGCCTGCATTCACCCGACTCCGCCATCCTCAGTGCGGTGATTTTCAACGCCTTGATTATCGTCTTTTTAATTCCCCTGGCGTTAAAAGGCGTGAGTTATAAACCGCTTACCGCTTCTGCCATGTTGCGCCGTAACTTATGGATTTACGGTCTGGGTGGGCTGCTGGTGCCGTTTATTGGTATCAAAGTCATTGATTTACTGCTGACCGTTTGCGGTCTGGTGTGAGGTTTACCATGCGTGGATTACGTCCGGCATTATCAACATTTCTCTTTTTGTTACTGATTACTGGCGGTGTTTACCCGCTGCTGACCACCGCGCTGGGGCAATGGTGGTTTCCCTGGCAGGCCAATGGTTCGTTGATTCGCGAAGGTGATACGGTGCGCGGCTCGGCATTAATCGGGCAGAATTTTACCGGCAACGGCTATTTTCATGGTCGCCCGTCGGCAACGGCAGAAATGCCCTATAATCCACAGGCTTCTGGCGGGAGCAATCTGGCGGTCAGTAACCCTGAGCTGGATAAACTAATAGCCGCACGCGTTGCTGCATTACGGGCCGCTAACCCGGATGCCAGCGCGAACGTTCCGGTTGAACTGGTGACGGCGTCGGCAAGCGGGCTGGACAATAACATCACCCCGCAAGCGGCGGCCTGGCAGATCCCACGCGTGGCGAAAGCGCGTAATCTCAGCGTTGAACAGCTCACGCAGCTGATCGCAAAATATAGCCAACAACCGCTGGTGAAATATATCGGCCAGCCGGTCGTCAACATTGTCGAACTCAATCTGGCGCTGGATAAGCTTGATGAATAACGAACCCTTACGTCCCGACCCCGATCGTCTGCTGGAACAAACTGCCGCGCCGCATCGGGGGAAGCTGAAAGTATTTTTCGGTGCCTGTGCAGGCGTCGGGAAGACCTGGGCGATGCTGGCAGAAGCCCAGCGACTGCGGGCGCAAGGGCTGGATATTGTGGTTGGCGTGGTTGAAACTCACGGACGGAAAGATACCGCCGCAATGCTGGAAGGGCTGGCTGTTCTGCCGCTAAAACGCCAGGCGTACCGTGGGCGGCACATCAGCGAGTTTGATCTCGATGCCGCCCTCGCCCGCCGTCCGGCGCTGATCTTAATGGACGAACTGGCGCACAGTAATGCGCCAGGCTCTCGTCATCCTAAACGCTGGCAGGACATTGAAGAGCTGCTGGAAGCGGGCATTGATGTTTTCACTACCGTCAACGTTCAGCATCTGGAAAGCCTGAACGATGTGGTCAGCGGCGTCACCGGAATTCAGGTGCGGGAAACCGTGCCCGATCCCTTTTTTGATGCTGCCGACGACGTAGTGCTGGTGGACTTGCCCCCAGACGATCTGCGTCAACGGCTGAAAGAAGGCAAAGTCTATATTGCCGGGCAGGCGGAGCGCGCCATTGAACATTTTTTCCGCAAAGGCAATCTGATCGCCCTGCGCGAACTGGCACTGCGCCGTACTGCCGATCGCGTAGATGAGCAAATGCGCGCCTGGCGGGGGCATCCTGGCGAAGAGAAAGTCTGGCACACGCGCGACGCGATTCTTTTATGTATTGGGCATAACACCGGCAGCGAAAAACTGGTCCGCGCGGCGGCGCGGTTGGCATCGCGCCTTGGGAGCGTCTGGCACGCGGTGTATGTTGAAACCCCTGCCCTGCATCGCTTACCGGAGAAAAAACGTCGGGCAATTCTCAGCGCCTTACGTCTGGCGCAGGAGCTGGGCGCGGAGACAGCAACACTTTCTGATCCGGCGGAAGAAAAAGCCGTAGTGCATTATGCCCGTGAACATAATCTCGGCAAGATTATTCTCGGTCGCCCGGCCTCGCGCCGCTGGTGGCGTCGGGAAACGTTTGCTGACCGACTGGCGCGCATCGCCCCCGATCTCGATCAGGTGCTGGTCGCGCTTGATGAACCACCCGCCCGCCCGCTTAATAACGCGCCGGATAGCCGCTCTTTTAAAGACAAGTGGCGGGTACAGATTCAGGGGTGCGTGGTTGCCGCCGCGTTATGTGCCGTTATCACCTTAATTGCCATGCAGTGGCTGATGGCGTTTGATGCCGCCAACCTGGTGATGCTGTATCTGCTTGGCGTGGTGGTGGTGGCGCTATTTTATGGACGCTGGCCTTCGGTGCTTGCTACCGTCATTAATGTGGTGAGTTTCGATCTCTTTTTTATCGCCCCACGCGGCACGCTCGCCGTCTCTGATGTGCAATATCTGCTGACCTTCGCGGTGATGTTAACCGTCGGGCTGGTGATCGGGAACCTTACTGCTGGCGTGCGTTATCAGGCGCGGGTAGCCCGTTACCGCGAACAACGCACACGGCACTTATATGAAATGTCGAAAGCTCTGGCTGTGGGCCGCAGTCCGCAGGACATCGCCGCCACCAGCGAACAATTTATTGCTTCTACGTTTCATGCCCGCAGCCAGGTATTGTTACCCGATGACAACGGTAAATTGCAGCCGTTAACACATCCGCAAGGAATGACGCCGTGGGACGATGCCATCGCGCAGTGGAGTTTTGATAAAGGCCTGCCTGCGGGCGCGGGCACCGATACGTTACCCGGTGTGCCATACCAGATTTTGCCGTTAAAAAGCGGTGAGAAAACCTACGGGCTGGTGGTGGTGGAACCGGGGAATCTGCGCCAGTTGATGATCCCGGAACAGCAACGCCTGCTGGAGACGTTCACGCTGTTAGTTGCCAATGCCCTGGAACGCCTGGCGCTGACCGCCAGCGAAGAACAGGCGCGGATGGCAAGCGAACGAGAACAGATCCGCAACGCCCTGCTGGCGGCGCTTTCGCATGATTTACGCACGCCGCTTACGGTGCTGTTCGGTCAGGCAGAAATCTTAACGCTCGATCTGGCAAGCGAAGGATCGCCTCACGCCCGCCAGGCCAGCGAGATTCGTCAGCATGTGCTGAACACGACCCGACTGGTGAATAATCTACTGGATATGGCGCGAATTCAGTCCGGCGGCTTTAATTTGAAGAAAGAGTGGTTAACGCTGGAAGAAGTGGTCGGTAGCGCGCTACAAATGCTGGAACCGGGATTATCATCGCCCATCAACCTGTCTTTGCCAGAACCGCTGACCTTAATCCACGTTGATGGGCCACTCTTTGAACGGGTGCTGATTAATCTGCTGGAGAACGCGGTGAAATATGCGGGTGCGCAGGCCGAAATTGGTATCGATGCCCACGTTGAGGGCGAAAATCTACAACTGGATGTCTGGGATAACGGCCCCGGTCTTCCGCCAGGTCAGGAGCAGACGATATTCGATAAGTTTGCTCGTGGAAATAAAGAGTCGGCGGTGCCGGGCGTTGGGCTTGGGCTGGCAATTTGTCGGGCGATTGTGGATGTACACGACGGCACCATTACCGCCTTCAACCGACCGCAAGGTGGTGCCTGTTTTCGTGTTACACTTCCCCAGCAAACTGCCCCTGAACTTGAAGAATTTCATGAGGATATGTGACAAACGTTCTGATTGTTGAAGATGAACAGGCTATTCGTCGCTTTCTGCGCACGGCGCTGGAGGGCGATGGGATGCGCGTCTTTGAGGCCGAAACGCTGCAACGCGGCTTGCTGGAAGCGGCAACCCGTAAGCCCGATTTGATTATTCTCGATCTCGGCCTGCCAGACGGTGATGGGATTGAGTTTATCCGCGACCTGCGCCAGTGGAGCGCGGTGCCAGTAATTGTGCTTTCCGCCCGCAGCGAAGAGAGCGACAAAATCGCCGCGCTGGATGCTGGAGCGGATGATTATCTGAGTAAGCCATTTGGTATTGGCGAATTACAGGCCCGTCTGCGCGTTGCTTTACGTCGCCACTCCGCCACCGCCGCTCCCGATCCGCTGGTGAAATTTTCTGATGTTACCGTCGATTTAGCCGCCCGCGTAATCCACCGCGGCGAGGAAGAGGTGCATCTCACCCCGATTGAATTCCGCCTGCTGGCGGTGCTGCTCAACAATGCCGGAAAAGTGCTCACCCAGCGCCAGCTTCTCAACCAGGTGTGGGGACCAAACGCGGTCGAACACAGCCACTATTTGCGTATATATATGGGGCATCTGCGACAAAAACTGGAGCAAGATCCCGCCCGCCCTCGCCATTTTATTACTGAAACCGGTATTGGGTATCGGTTTATGCCATGAATTATTATTCAATAAATACGCTTAACTAATTATTAATTTATTATTAAACCTGCCCCGAAAATTATTATTTGGCAGGTTTAATTTCTTAATGAAAATATAACCTACGAAATTGCAACATTTAAACAACAAAACAGCATCTAATATGGCGCTATTCATAATTAACGATTTATTATTTGGGGTGTGATCGTTTTTTGTTGATCTTCTTCACAGTTTATAGCCTTTTCATGGATAGAATAACTCTACCTTCAACTGACACAGCAAAAGGTAAAGGTAAATGGAAAATAATAACCGCTTAATGCCTCATATAAGGCGGACAACCCATATCATGAAGTTTGCCCATCGTAATAGTTTTGACTTTCATTTCTTTAATGCCCGTTAGTCTTCTGACTAAAGGGCACCCCAGCGTACAGGTCTCCCTGACTTTAAGCATTACAGGTTAATACCTGTATCCCTCGGTGCTCATATACTGCTAACCCTTTTAAACTCTAAATAATTCAAGTCGCAGCACTAGCAACTTGAAGTATGACGAGTATAGCCAGTTACCGGGCTGGTCTGGGTTATTGCATCTGCAAAAAGCAAACTACTGATTTATTTATCAGCGGTGGAGTTTTGCTTTTTTTCCGGCGTGATCGATTTCTCCTTTGAGAAATTGAGGACCTGCTATTACCTGAAATAAAGAGATGAACAAAATGTCAGAATTAAAAATTGCCGTTAGTCGTTCTTGCCCGGATTGTTTTTCCACTCATCGTGCATGCGTGAATATTGACGAAAGTAATTATATTGACGTTGCCGCCATTATTTTATCAGTCAATGATGTTGAACGTGGAAAACTCGATGAAATAGACGCTACTGGCTATGGCATTCCTGTTTTTATTGCAACGGAAAATGAAGAACGTGTACCAGCAGAATATCTGCCACGTATTACTGGTGTCTTCGAGCATTGCGAATCACGGAAAGAATTTTATGGACGTCAGTTAGAAACCGCTGCCAGCCATTATGAAACGCAGCTGCGCCCGCCCTTCTTCCGCGCACTGGTCGATTATGTCAATCAGGGCAATAGCGCTTTTGACTGCCCGGGTCATCAGGGGGGTGAGTTTTTCCGTCGCCATCCGGCAGGCAATCAGTTCGTGGAATATTTTGGCGAAATGCTCTTCCGCTCCGACTTGTGTAATGCCGACGTAGCAATGGGCGATCTACTGATTCATGAAGGTGCGCCATGCATTGCACAGCAACATGCGGCTAAAGTGTTTAATGCCGATAAAACGTACTTTGTTTTAAACGGCACCTCCTCTTCCAACAAAGTGGTTTTAAACGCCCTGCTAACACCGGGTGATCTGGTGCTGTTTGACCGCAATAACCATAAGTCTAACCACCACGGGGCCTTGCTACAGGCTGGTGCAACACCGGTTTATCTGGAAACAGCACGTAACCCGTATGGTTTTATCGGTGGGATTGATGCGCACTGCTTCGAAGAAAGTTATCTGCGTGAACTGATTAGAGAAGTTGCACCGCAACGGGCAAAAGAGGCGCGTCCGTTCCGCCTCGCTGTGATTCAGTTAGGCACCTACGACGGTACTATTTATAACGCCCGCCAGGTGGTGGATAAAATCGGTCATCTGTGTGACTACATCCTGTTTGACTCAGCATGGGTCGGCTATGAACAGTTTATTCCGATGATGGCGGACTGTTCGCCGCTGCTACTGGAGCTTAATGAGAACGATCCGGGTATTCTGGTTACGCAATCTGTACATAAGCAGCAGGCTGGTTTTTCTCAGACTTCACAAATTCATAAAAAAGACAGCCATATCAAAGGGCAACAGCGTTATGTACCGCACAAACGCATGAACAAC
Organism: Escherichia sp. MOD1-EC5990; assembly: GCF_002965285.1. Taxonomy (NCBI): domain Bacteria; kingdom Pseudomonadati; phylum Pseudomonadota; class Gammaproteobacteria; order Enterobacterales; family Enterobacteriaceae; genus Escherichia; species Escherichia sp. MOD1-EC5990. The sequence goes on from NZ_PTRV01000021.1 coordinate 63,594, forward strand.
GCCTTTATGATGCACGCCTCCACCAGCCCGTTCTATCCGCTGTTTGCCGCACTGGATATCAACGCCAAAATGCATGAAGGTGTCAGCGGTCGTAATATGTGGATGGATTGTGTGGTTAACGGTATTAATGCCCGCAAATTGATCCTCGATAACTGTCAGCACATTCGTCCGTTCGTTCCTGAACTGGTGGATGGTAAACCCTGGCAATCGTATGAAACAGCGCAAATTGCGGTTGATCTGCGCTTCTTTAAATTTGTACCCGGTGAGCACTGGCATTCTTTTGAAGGTTACGCAGAGAACCAATACTTTGTCGATCCGTGCAAACTGTTGCTGACAACTCCTGGCATTGATGCACGTAACGGCGAATATGAAGCATTCGGTGTACCCGCGACGATTCTTGCTAACTTCCTGCGCGAAAATGGCGTAGTGCCGGAAAAATGCGATCTTAACTCCATCCTCTTCCTGCTGACTCCGGCAGAAGATATGGCCAAACTGCAGCAACTTGTTGCCCTGCTGGTACGCTTCGAAAAACTACTGGAAGCTGATGCGCCTCTGGCGGAAGTATTGCCTTCCATCTACAAACAGCATGAAGAGCGCTACGCCGGTTATACCCTGCGTCAGTTGTGCCAGGAAATGCATGATTTGTATGCCCGTCACAACGTGAAACAACTGCAAAAAGAGATGTTCCGTAAGGAGCACTTCCCACGCGTCAGCATGAATCCACAAGAAGCCAACTACGCCTATTTACGCGGTGAAGTGGAGCTGGTTCGTCTGCCGGATGCAGAAGGCCGTATCGCAGCCGAAGGTGCGCTTCCTTATCCTCCGGGTGTGCTGTGTGTTGTTCCGGGTGAAATCTGGGGTGGTGCTGTTCTGCGTTACTTCAGCGCTCTGGAAGAAGGGATCAACCTGCTACCAGGTTTTGCACCGGAGCTGCAGGGTGTCTATATCGAAGAACATGATGGTCGTAAGCAAGTTTGGTGCTATGTCATCAAGCCTCGTGATGCGCAAAGCACCCTGTTGAAAGGGGAAAAATTATGAGTCAGGCTAAATCGAACAAAATGGGCGTCGTTCAGTTAACCATACTGACGATGGTCAACATGATGGGCTCCGGCATCATCATGCTGCCGACAAAGCTTGCCGAAGTTGGGACGATCTCAATAATCTCCTGGTTGGTGACAGCCGTAGGCTCAATGGCGCTGGCATGGGCATTCGCAAAATGCGGTATGTTCAGCCGTAAATCAGGCGGTATGGGCGGTTATGCCGAGTATGCTTTCGGTAAATCCGGTAACTTTATGGCGAACTATACCTACGGCGTCTCGCTGCTGATTGCTAACGTGGCGATTGCTATTTCGGCAGTTGGTTACGGCACCGAACTGCTCGGCGCGAGTTTGTCACCAGTGCAGATTGGTCTGGCAACCATCGGAGTGCTGTGGATTTGTACCGTGGCTAACTTTGGTGGTGCGCGCATTACCGGGCAAATCAGTAGCATTACCGTGTGGGGGGTCATTATTCCGGTGGTAGGCCTGTGCGTTATCGGCTGGTTCTGGTTTAGCCCGACACTTTACGTTGATTCCTGGAATCCGCATCATGCACCGTTCTTCAGTGCGGTAGGTTCTTCCATCGCCATGACGCTGTGGGCTTTTCTTGGTCTGGAGTCTGCGTGTGCGAATACTGATGTAGTGGAAAACCCGGAACGTAATGTGCCAATCGCGGTACTCGGCGGTACGTTAGGTGCGGCGGTGATTTATATCGTCTCCACCAACGTGATTGCCGGGATTGTGCCCAATATGGAGCTGGCAAATTCAACGGCACCATTTGGTCTGGCCTTCGCGCAAATGTTCACACCGGAAGTGGGTAAAGTCATTATGGCGCTGATGGTGATGTCCTGCTGCGGTTCACTGCTTGGCTGGCAGTTCACCATTGCCCAGGTGTTTAAATCTTCATCTGATGAAGGCTACTTCCCTAAAATTTTCTCCCGTGTAACCAAAGTGGATGCACCGGTTCAGGGGATGTTGACCATTGTGATTATTCAGAGTGGATTGGCACTGATGACCATTAGCCCGTCACTGAACAGCCAGTTCAACGTGCTGGTTAACCTGGCCGTGGTGACCAATATCATTCCGTATATCCTGTCGATGGCGGCATTAGTCATTATTCAGAAGGTCGCCAATGTGCCACCATCAAAAGCGAAAGTAGCAAACTTTGTTGCCTTTGTTGGTGCGATGTACAGTTTCTATGCGCTGTACTCATCCGGGGAAGAAGCCATGCTGTACGGTTCCATCGTGACTTTCCTTGGTTGGACACTGTATGGTCTGGTATCACCACGCTTTGAACTGAAAAACAAACACGGTTAAAAAAGCGAAATAAAAAAGGGCGATTGAATGATCGCCCTTTCTGTTTGTTGACAAAGAGTTCGTTATTTATGCCGCATCCGGCAGGTGTAGGGTCCAAACGCGGTCGAACACAGCAACTATTTGCGTAATTATATGAGGCATTTGCGACAAAAACTGGAACAGGATCTCGTCCGCCCCGCCATTTCATTACTGAAACCGGTATTGGGTATCGGTTTATGCTTTGAAAAAAGTGGCAATGTATGGATAAAGTCATTTTTTATTCAAATATAAGGAACTTAATATTTAAAAAATGTCCCATACAATGCCTCATCATAAATGACACCGTAGCACACAAGGAGCAAGTAGCGATGCGTGAAGTGAGTCAGTTAGTAAATACGGAAGATTCAGCCTGGCCAATAATCCAGAATTGGTTAAAAGAAGCCACAAACCATGCCGAACTCTTACCGGTTAATAAAGATTTAGCCGAAACCGCACTTTATCAATTACAGGTTACAACAAAATCACCGATGGGTGCGCTTGTCTATGGCTCCGGAGGTCTGCTGATTGATAACGGTTGGTTACGCATAGCAGGCTCTGGTCACCCCCGGTTACCACGAGATCCAGCAAGTTGGACACAACGCCCTGAATTCGCAAGCGTGCGGGCTTTACCCATCGCCGATGATGTCGCAGGGGGAATTTTTGCTCTTAATGGTGGCGATCTTGGGGAAGATACTGGCTGCGTTTATTATTTTGCGCCAGATACGCTGAATTGGGAAAGTCTGGAGGTTGGATATTCTGAGTTTCTTCAGTGGGCATTATCCGGTGATTTAGATACCTTCTATGAAAATGTACGCTGGCCGCAATGGCAAGAAGACGTAATAAAATTATCGGCAACGGAAGCCTTCACTTTCTACCCTTTCTTATGGGTACAAAGTGAAGAAGCAAGAACAAGAAAAGTTATTTCGCTTACTGAACTCTGGGAAATGCAGTATCAAATGAAAGAAACAATCACGCAATAAGACATGTTCAGGTCCGGGTTTCATTCCCGGACTCGCTATTTTAATGTGTGTTTATCGCTTTCAATTCTTGCTGGCAATTTTCTGACTGACAGCGTCGCAACTCAATAATCCCGACATGCATCATCGAGCCAAAAAATCCGCTTTCGCTGACATAATCCTCATTAACTATCGGTCGAGTGCCGGGCTTACCCTGGCAAATCCTCATAAAAAATGAGGTGTAGCATTGCCATTCAGGATTTAAACCGGTCTTTTCTTGTGCTGACATATCATGAAGATAAGTAAGTTCTTTTTCGTTCCCGCCTGACAACTGCCAGCGGCGGGTATTATCAGGTAAGTTATCGCCACGGCAATTTGTCTTACACCGGGAAGGCGCAATATTTACCGCAATGCTACCCGTTAATCCTCTGGTTTTATCTTTAGGGGTCAGTAACCAGTCACCAGCTAATGATGATTGTTCAGGTTGGGCGCATGCTGTCAGTAGTAGTGTGGCGGTAATTAATGCCACTCTGACGACCAGACTCCTTTTGGTCTTCATTTTGAATTCCCTTGAGCTATTCAGTTTGTTGGCAAAGTGCTCGTTGTTCATGCCGGATGCGGCGTGAACGCCTTATCCGGCCTACAAAATAGGGCAAATTCAATATATTGCACCATCTTCCCAAGCCTGATAAGCGTAGCGCATCAGGCAGTCATAAGTAAAAAAGGGCGATCTTCTGACCGCCCTTTTTCTTATTAAATGTGTTTACGCGTTTTTCAGAACTTCGCTAACAATCTCAACCGCTTCTTTCTCGATCTGCTTGCGATGTTCTTCACCGAGGAAGCTTTCGCAGTAGATTTTGTATGCGTCTTCCGTGCCTGACGGACGCGCGGCGAACCAGCCGTTGTCAGTCATCACTTTCAGACCGCCAATAGAAGCACCGTTGCCCGGTGCCGCCGTCAGGCGCGCGGTGATCGGGTCACCTGCCAGGGTGCTGGCGCTCACCATTTCCGGAGACAGCTTAGACAGCGCCGCTTTTTGTGCGGAAGTCGCAGCTGCCTGCAAACGGTTATAGCTCGGCGCACCAAAGCGTTTTGCCAGTTCGTTGTAGTGTTCCTGCGGGTTCTTACCGGTGACCGCGGTGATTTCTGCCGCCAGCAGACACATAATGATACCGTCTTTATCGGTGGACCACGGCGTGCCGTCGAAACGCAGGAAGGAAGCCCCTGCGCTCTCTTCGCCGCCAAAGCCGAAGCTGCCGTCGAACAGACCATCAACAAACCATTTGAAGCCTACCGGGACTTCTACCAGCTTACGGCCCAAATCATTGACCACACGGTCGATCATCGCAGATGAAACCAGCGTTTTACCGACAGCAACATCTTTGCCCCACTGCGGACGATGCTGGAACAGGTAGTTGATCGCCACCGCCAGGTAGTGGTTCGGATTCATCAAACCTGCCGGAGTGACGATACCGTGACGGTCATAATCCGGGTCGTTAGCAAACGCCAGATCGAACTTATCACGCAGTGCCAGCAGACCCGCCATCGCACACTCGGAGGAGCAGTCCATACGGATCGCGCCGTCTTTATCGAGGTGCATAAAGCGGAAGGTTTGATCGACCTGATCGTTAACGATGGTCAGGTTGAGGTTGTAATACTCGCCAATGCGCTTCCAGTATTCAATACCGGAACCGCCCAGCGGATCAACGCCCAGCGTCAGGCCCGCTTTCTGAATCGCCGCCATATCAACGATATCGGCCAGACCTTCCACAAACGGCTGCACCAGATCCTGCTCTTTCACATGACCGGATGCCATCGCTTCGTCGAGGGAGATACGCTTCACACCTTTCAGGCCATCGGCCATCAGTGCGTTGGCCCTGTCTTCCACCACTTTGGTGACGTTGGTATCAGCCGGGCCACCATTTGGCGGATTGTACTTGATACCACCATCTTCTGGCGGGTTATGGGACGGTGTAATCACGATACCGTCTGCCAGCGGGCCACCTTTTTTATTGTGAACCAGGATGGCATTGGAAACGGCAGGCGTCGGAGTGAAGCCATTGTTTTCCTGCACAATAACATCTACGCCGTTCGCTGCCAGCACTTCCAGTACGGAAATGAACGCAGGCTCGGACAGGGCGTGAGTATCTTTACCCACATAGCAAGGGCCAGTGATGCCGTTTTTCGCACGTTCTTCAGCAATTGCCTGAGCGATCGCCAGAATATGCGGCTCGTTAAAGCTGTGGCGCGCTGCACTGCCACGGTGACCGGAAGTACCGAATTTCACCGCGTGCTCCGCATTCCCTGCTTCTGGTTTCAGTACATAATATTGCGCCGTCAGTTGGGCGACGTTAATCAAATCACTCTGTTGTGCAGGTTGGCCTGCACGATTGTGGATTGCCATTGCTTTGTCCTTTGTCTGCAACGTTTTAGATAGTTCCGCAAACCTTCTCAATCAATTCCGCCGGGAATTGCATCGACTGCATGATGTGTTCGATCATGCTGCATTTACGGCCGGTGTTGGTGTTGGTGATCACCCAATACGGCGTGCCTGGCACATGTTTCGGCTTGGTCTGATTACCATTTTTCAGCAGCGTTTGTTCATCTGCTGCAAAGTAAACGCGTGTACGACCGTGCAACGATTCCGTGGCCTCGGCAAACGCCTGGGCGTCAAGAGAATATAGTGTAGACAACAGCAGCATGAAGCGATTGACCGCTCGCTTTTGCTCTGCGTATTCGTCTGAAAGCAAAAGTTCACGCATTGCGCGAACCTTGTCTTTAATCGTTTTGACCGGCTTCGCTTCGACGATAGCAGGTGACGCAACGCGAACCTCTTTCGTCACCGGAGCAGCAGGCTGTGATGCGGCGGAAAATTTCAACATACGCCGTAAAATGTCGGATGCGCTCTCGCCGATATGCTTAGTGTGGCTGGCAATATAGCTGTAGAGTTCATCATCAACTTCAATCGTTTTCATCTTAATCCAGTGCAGTGTCTTAGCTGAATACAAGTCGCCAGGAGTATATGAATAAATCCCGGCAGCGGATAGCGTCAAGCCTGGCTTGCAGAAAAACTCGGATTAAACCTTATTTGTTGCAGCCCTGTGGCACAATGGTCAACATAATACCCTAACCCGACAACGCGAAAAAAAGAACTTTGCCATGAAATTGAATATCCGCGCGCAAACTGCACAAAACCAGCACAATAATTCTCCCATCGTTCTTGTCCATGGTCTGTTTGGCAGCCTCGACAACCTTGGCGTACTGGCTCGCGATCTGGTAAACGATCACAATATCATCCAGGTTGATATGCGTAACCACGGTCTTTCACCGAGAGATCCGGTGATGAATTACCCGGCGATGGCGCAGGATCTTGTTGATACCCTGGATGCACTGCAGATCGATAAGGCAACATTTATTGGACACTCAATGGGCGGTAAAGCGGTGATGGCACTGACTGCACTGGCCCCCGATCGCATCGATAAACTGGTGGCGATTGATATTGCGCCGGTCGACTATCACGTACGCCGTCATGATGAGATTTTCGCGGCCATCAACGCAGTCAGTGAATCAGACGCACAAACACGCCAGCAAGCAGCGGCAATAATGCGCCAGCATCTTAATGAAGAAGGGGTGATTCAGTTTCTGTTGAAATCTTTTGTTGACGGGGAGTGGCGCTTTAACGTGCCAGTATTGTGGGATCAGTATCCGCATATTGTGGGGTGGGAGAAAATCCCGGCATGGGATCACCCTGCCCTGTTTATCCCTGGCGGCAATTCTCCGTATGTTAGCGAGCAGTATCGTGATGATTTACTAACACAATTTCCACAGGCACGGGCGCATGTGATTGCAGGCGCGGGTCACTGGGTCCATGCTGAAAAACCGGATGCGGTACTACGCGCCATCCGTCGCTATCTCAATGATTAACGTAACTGATTAAAAACCCAGCGTCCGCGTCGCTTTCCGCGCGTGGGCGTTGGCGTGACTCATCGCGCTGATGTATTATGGCGCGCTATCCATCCGGGCAGAGGCCTGGCTGATTGTTTCCCCCGAAGTCACCAAGATCATGGCCAAAGAACAAACGGACCGTACGACATTAGATCTGTTCGCGCACGAGCGTCGACCGGGACGACCGAAAACTAATCCGCTTTCGCGCGATGAACAGCTGCGTATTAATAAACGCAACCAGCTAAAACGCGACAAAGTACGTGGCCTTAAGCGTGTCGAACTGAAGCTGAACGCGGAAGCTGTCGAGGCGCTGAACGAGCTGGCGGAATCGCGCAATATGAGCCGTAGCGAACTGATCGAAGAGATGTTAATGCAGCAACTGGCGGCGCTGCGTAGTCAGGGCATCGTTTAAATTTCCACTTTCATGTAGCACAGTGTGCAGTCCTGCTCGTTTGCTGATTCCGCAAGACTGCCTGTTCTGCTATGATTGCCTTTATCCGTGGGCAATTTTCCACCCCCATTTCAATAAGTTTCAAGAGGTTATTTCACTCATGGCTATCACTGGCATCTTTTTCGGCAGCGACACCGGTAATACCGAAAATATCGCAAAAATGATTCAAAAACAGCTTGGTAAAGACGTTGCCGATGTCCATGACATTGCAAAAAGCAGCAAAGAAGATCTGGAAGCATATGACATTCTGCTGCTGGGCATCCCAACCTGGTATTACGGCGAAGCGCAGTGTGACTGGGATGACTTCTTCCCGACTCTCGAAGAGATTGATTTCAATGGCAAACTGGTTGCGCTGTTTGGTTGTGGCGACCAGGAAGATTACGCTGAATACTTCTGTGACGCATTGGGCACCATCCGCGACATCATTGAACCGCGCGGCGCAACTATCGTTGGTCACTGGCCAACTGCGGGCTACCACTTCGAAGCGTCAAAAGGTCTGGCAGATGACGACCACTTTGTCGGACTGGCTATCGACGAAGATCGTCAGCCGGAACTGACCGCTGAACGTGTAGAAAAATGGGTTAAACAGATTTCTGAAGAATTGCATCTCGACGAAATTCTCAATGCCTGATGTGATGCGGCGTAGACTCATGTCTACGCCGTATTAATAGATAATGCCAATCAAAATAATTGCTACAAATTTGTAACTTTTGCTGTTGTACCTGTACAATGTCCCGGTGTTCAAGTGGCCTTGCCGTTGTAAATGTAAGCTGTGCCACGTTTTTATTAACAATATTTGCCAGGGACTTGTGGTTTTCATTTAGGCGTGGCAATTCTATAATGATACGCATTATCTCAAGAGCAAATTCTGTCACTTCTCCTAATGAAGTGAACCGCTTAGTAACAGGACAGATTCCGCATGACTGATAACAATACCGCCCTAAAGAAAGCTGGCCTGAAAGTAACGCTTCCTCGTTTAAAAATCCTGGAAGTTCTTCAGGAGCCGGACAACCATCACGTCAGTGCGGAAGATTTATACAAACGTCTGATCGATATGGGTGAAGAAATTGGTCTGGCTACGGTATATCGCGTACTGAACCAGTTCGACGACGCTGGTATCGTCACCCGCCACAATTTTGAAGGCGGTAAATCCGTATTTGAACTGACACAGCAACATCACCACGATCACCTGATCTGCCTCGACTGCGGCAAGGTTATCGAATTTAGTGATGATTCCATCGAAGCGCGTCAGCGTGAAATTGCCGCAAAACATGGCATTCGCCTGACTAACCACAGTCTCTATCTTTACGGTCACTGTGCCGAAGGCGATTGCCGCGAAGATGAGCACGCGCACGAAGGCAAATAAGCCAGCCTGAACGAGAAAAGCCAACCTGCGGGTTGGCTTTTTTATGCAAGGGAAATAAGAAAAGCGAGAGTTACAGCTCTCACTTATTTGTTATTACTGCGAATTTCCTGCCAGACTTTATCACAATCGGTTTTCACCGCCTGATCATTTCCGGTTTGCGTCGCACGCAGACACTGCTGATAATCCAGTACGCGTACACTTTCCTGCTCGGCAAATTGCTGATGTTGTTTCTCTTTCTTCAGCACGTTTAACACGCTCTGACAGGCTTCAATTTTTTCCGGCGAACCTTGCGCGGTGTTGATACAGGCGCTGTAAGCTTCTTTCAGATGGCTGTCTTCCTGTGGCGCGGTGGATTGTGCACAAGCCACCAGCCCCGATGCCATCATGGCGATGAGAATCAGTTTTTTCATTGCAAATTCCTCAAACGTGCGGCAGGCACAAAACCTGCCGCGTCGGGCATCAGAAGATGGTGAATGGTGCGATTACCATGAATTTCACGTCGCGCTCATCCTGGAAGATGTTACCGTAACCACCGCCCCAGCTTGGGATGTCGGAGTGGTTGTCGTATTCGGTGAAGTGCAGTTTGAACATCGTGCCTTTGGCGCGACCGTCCTGAATGGTGTAGACCGCATCCAGGCTGTAGGCAGACTCTTCAATAGTCCGGTTTTTGTCGTAGTACGCATCCGGATTGCTCTGCCAGGTCGCAGGTTTAGCATCCCATGCGTAAACGTAGGAAGCGCCGATGGCGAAGCCTGGAAGATTCCAGTTTTTCAGGTCATACATCGCACCGAAGAAGACCGCTTTTTCGCCGTTAGCGTTGAAGTCGGAACGGTTATCCCACCAGATATCCAGGCGACCGTTCGAGGAAGCGTAGGTTGGAGTCATACGTTGCAGGAAGTATCCCTGCTGACCGTCGGCTTTAACCCAGGTGCCTTCCAGACGCAAATCCACTACGTCAGCCGCCCGGTAACCAAAGGTCAACGCTTGCAGCCAGGCAGTGCCGTCGTAAAGGTCGTTGACGCTGCGATCGTCAACTTTATCGCGCGTACCGTAGAACTGGTAGCTGGTGGTTAACGGGCTACCGGCGATATCAAATTTATAGCTGGCTTTGGCAAAATACTGATCAATATACCCTTCCGCCTGACCAAACGCCGCTTCCAGTACGAAGTTATTTTTGAAGTCGTACTTCGCCCCAAGGGAGTGTAGATAATCAACTTTGGTGGTTTTATCGTTCTGATAAAACTCATCCATTTCCAGATGCCACGGCGCTTTATATTCGTTGGTCCACATGTAGGAGAAACTCAACGCACCAGCATCGCCGTAATCAAAATTCGCCCCCGCTTCCGCCCCCTGATAAGTACCCGGCATAAAGCTCCAGTGCGGCGCTAACAGCGTCTGACCGGTTGGCTGAATATAACCTGCCCGCGCCCACACCGGACCGTATTTAAATTTGGCCGCTGCTTTATACAGGCTTATACCGCTTTTATCGCCGGACCAGTCTTCGTCATAGGCTTTATTGCTTTTTGAAAACGCGATTTCGTTCGGGTGAGAACTGTCGCCGTTTTCCGCCATTTCAATCGCCGTAAACGCAGCAATATCAAGGCCGAACATATCAGCAGCATAACCAGACTGAAAATCGAGGTTGGCATTCCAGGTGGAGTGAGAAAGGTTGGTTTTGTATTTGTCGCCGTCGGTAACGTCTTTACGGTCGCGTTCACGCTGCCAGTAATAGATACCGCCGGTTAAGGTTGAATCGTCGATGAATCCTTCGGCGCGAGCCTCCGGCATTGCCATAAAGCCCGACATTGCTGTAACACCGGCGATAGCCAGCGCCAGCGTACTACGTTTGCCACTAAACGTACGTATGGGTTAATCCTCTTTGACGTATAAATTGCTGCACCAAAGGTGAACAGCGAAAAAAAATAAAAATTAAAAAAGTAGCGTTGAGAAAAGTCTCGCTGACTACAGGAACAGACTATTTTTCGCGACGCGAATTATCAATCTCTTTCTGTAACCAGAATGTAAGAACATGAGCAACCGCACATATTTTGATGATTTTTGTTACAAGGCTTAAGTTTGCAGTTGAAAGGCTTGCAGAAGAATAAAAGCGTGAATTTCCAGCAAGATGAAAACGGTTACATTTTATTTAATTATGGTTTGTGATTTTAAATTTGTTTTATGGATAAATTGCGAAGCGGAATTAATTCGCGAAGAAAAGCAGAAAAAAACGCCGCAGAGCGCGGCGTTTTGGATTGTTTGCATGTTTCATGCCGGATGCGGCGTGAACGCCTTATCCGGCCTACAAAAGCACGCAAATTCAATATATGGCAGAGATCATGTAGGCCTGATAAGCGTAGCGCATCAGGCAATTTAGCGTTTGAAACTGTTTCTATGTTTCTTGCCGGATGTGGCGTAAATGCCTCACCCGGCCTGGTAGAACTTAAAACTACTCGCCTACTTTCGCCCAGGTATCACGCAGCCCAACGGTGCGGTTAAATACCGGTTTTTCCGCCGTAGAATGGCGGCTGTCGAGGCAGAAATAACCTTCACGCTCAAACTGGAATGCTTTACCCGCTACCGCGTCTTTCAGCGACGGTTCAGCAAAGCCCTGTTTGATCACCAACGATTCCGGGTTAATCACCGACAGGAAATCATCCGCAGCACCTGGGTTCGGCACGCTGAACAAACGATCGTACAGACGAATTTCTACCGGCAGCGCATGTGCCGCGCTCACCCAGTGAATAACACCTTTGACTTTACGACCATCTGCCGGATCTTTGCTTAAGGTGTCAGCATCATAAGTACAGAAGATAGTGGTGATATTGCCTTCGGCATCTTTCTCCACGCGTTCTGCCTTAATGACGTAAGCATTACGCAGACGCACTTCTTTACCCAGCACCAGACGTTTGTACTGCTTGTTAGCTTCTTCGCGGAAATCGGCGCGATCGATCCAAATCTCACCGCTAAACGGCACCTGACGGCTGCCCATTTCCGGTTTATTCGGATGATTCGGCATGGTAACCATTTCGCCTTCGCCCTGATAGTTTTCGATAACCAGTTTCACCGGATCGATAACCGCCATTGCGCGCGGAGCATTCTCATTGAGATCTTCACGGATGCAGGATTCCAGCGACGCCATCTCAATGGTGTTGTCCTGCTTGGTCACGCCAATGCGTTTGCAGAACTCACGAATAGAAGCCGCCGTGTAACCACGACGACGCAGACCGGAAATAGTCGGCATACGCGGATCATCCCAGCCTTCAACGTGCTTGTCGGTCACCAGCAGGTTCAGCTTACGCTTGGACATCACGGTGTATTCCAGATTCAGGCGCGAGAATTCGTACTGGCGCGGGTGAACAGGAATGGTGATGTTGTCCAGTACCCAGTCATACAGACGACGGTTATCCTGGAACTCCAGCGTACACAGAGAGTGTGTAATACCTTCCAGCGCATCGCTGATGCAGTGGGTGAAGTCGTACATCGGGTAGATACACCACTTGTTACCGGTCTGGTGGTGTTCAGCAAACTTAATGCGGTACAGCACCGGATCGCGCATCACGATAAACGGCGAAGCCATGTCGATTTTCGCGCGCAGGCAGGCTTTACCTTCTTCAAAACCACCGGTACGCATTTTTTCGAACAGCGCCAGGTTCTCTTCAACGCTACGGTCGCGGTACGGGCTGTTTTTACCCGGCTGAGTCAGGGTGCCACGGTATTCGCGGATCTGTTCCGGTGTCAGTTCATCAACATACGCCAAGCCTTTATTGATCAGTTCGATCGCATAGGCGTGGAGCTGATCAAAATAATCGGAGGAGTAACGGACGTTACCAGACCAGTGAAAACCTAACCACTCTACGTCGTTTTTGATCGAATCGACATACTCGATATCTTCTTTTACCGGGTTAGTGTCGTCGAAACGCAGGTTGCACTGGCCTTTATAGTCCTGGGCGATCCCGAAGTTCAGGCAGATAGATTTCGCATGGCCAATATGCAGATAGCCATTCGGCTCCGGCGGGAAACGGGTGTGTACTGTGGTGTGCTTACCACTGGCCAGATCTTCATCGATGATCTGACGGATAAAGTTAGTCGGGCGGGCTTCTGCCTCACTCATCGTGGATTCCTCAAAGCGTAAACAACGTATAACGGCGTATGATCTTATAAGCGGGACAGGCTGACAACTGTTAGTTTTTTAAAATTGATAATCTAACAGAGATTATGGGGATGATTGTTGAAAAAAAAAGCGGCAGAGAAGATCCCTGCCGCTTTTTATTGTTGGATGCGACGCTGCCGTGTCGCATCAGGCATGAAGCAGATTACTTTTTGATTTCATACAGCGGCGTTTGACCCGCCACAACATGACCCTGAGCTTTAATGATAAGGCCGCTGAAATCGTCGATATTGCTGCAAACCACCGGGCTAATCATCGAACGGGCGTTAGCGTTCAGGTAATCCAGATCCATTTCCAGAATCGGTTGCCCTGCGCTTACTTGCGCCCCCTCTTCCACCAGACGTTTAAAGCCTTTGCCTTCCAGCGCTACGGTGTCGATACCCATATGGACGACAATCTCAGCGCCTTTTTCGGTTTCCAGGCAGAACGCGTGATTGGTGTTGAAGATTTTCACGATTGTCCCTGCGGCTGGCGATACGACGATTTTATCCGTCGGTTTCACCGCCACACCGTCACCCACCGCTTTGCTGGCAAATGCTTCGTCAGGAACCTGATCCAGCGCCACAACATCACCGGTAATCGGCGATACCAGCTCCGCGACAGACACCGCGTTTGGTACGGCCTGCGGTTTTGCTACAGGCACGGTAGTTGCAGGCGCAGTTTCAGCAGAGGCGGCTGCTACCGGACCACGGGCAACGACTTTCTTCATTGCATCGCCAATGGATTCCGCTTTCGCGCCAACAATCACCTGAATAGTCTGTTTGTTCAGTTTTACCACCCCAGAAGCACCCAGACGTTTACACATCGCATCGTTGACGCGAGCTGAGTCAGCCACCGTCAGGCGCAGACGAGTAATACAGGCGTCAATGGCTTTCAGGTTGTCAGTGCCGCCAACCGCAGCAATATAGTTGGTCGCCAGTTGATTGAGACCTTCTTCAGTGTTGCTGTTGGCTTCTTCAGTAACGATCTCGTCTTCTTTATCTTCGCGACCCGGCGTTTTCAGATTGAACATGCGGATAACCACACTGAACACCACGAAGTAGATAGCGAAGAACACAACCCCCATCACCAGCAGCATCCAGACGTTCTGGCTGGCGGCCGGCAGGTTATACATCAACGCGTAGTCGATAGCCCCCGCAGAGAAGGAGAAGCCCGCGTGGATACCCAGCAGCGTTGCCACAAACAGGCTGATACCGGTCAGCAGTGCGTGCAGGAGGTACAGCAGCGGTGCAAGGAACATGAACAGGAATTCCAGCGGCTCAGTCACACCGGTCAGGAACGCAGTAACAGCAACAGAAAGCAGCATACCGCCAACCATCGGACGACGCTCTTTCGGTGCTGCGAAGTACATCGCCAGCGCTGCACCCGGCAGACCGAACATCATAATCGGGAAGAAGCCGGACATGAACATCCCCGCCGTGCCGTCACCGGCATAGAAGCGGTTAATGTCGCCGTGGAAAACAGTACCCGCCGCGTTGGTGAATTCACCAATCTGGAACCAGGCGATGGTGTTCAGCACCTGATGCAGACCGGTTGGGATCAGCAGACGGTTGATGAAACCAAAGATACCGGAACCCAGCGCGCCCGCAGAAACGATCCATTCGCCGCCTGCATGGATAGCGTGCTGTACCGGTGGCCAGACGTAACCAAAAATGGCCGCCAGCACCAGGCAGAAGAAGCCGGTGGCGATCGGCACAAAACGTTTGCCGCCGAAGAAGCTCAGGAAGTCCGGCAGTTTAATATCGGACCAACGGTTATAGGCAGCACCACCGACCAGACCGGTAATGATACCCGCCAGTACACCCATGTTAATTTCTGGGTTGATGGTCACCATCGCTTTGGTTAACACAAAGTAACCGACCGCACCCGCCAGCGCCGCCGCACCTGCGCTGTCTTTCGACCAGCTGGATGCCACACCGATGGCGAAGATTAATGCGAGGTTATCAAAAATCGCACCGCCCGCCTGGGCAATAAACGCAACGTTAAGTAAATCTGGCTGACCGAATCGCAGCAACAGTGCCGCCACCGGCAGCACCGCGATAGGGAGCTGTAACGCCCTACCGAGTCGCTGGAAAAAACCTAAAATATTCATCTTATTCCCCCTACGAGAACCCTATTTGGCTCGTTTAAAGCCGTATTTTTATTTTGCTGCAAATTGTACTGCCGATGTTCTGTAATCAGATTGTTAGATCATCTGCTACAGAGTGTGTGAAAATTTAATTCGTATCGCAAATTAAACGCGTGTCTTTTGTGAGTTTTGTCACCAAATATCGTTATCATCACTCCCTTTTACTGGCTAAACCAGAAAACTTATTTTATCATTCAAAAAATCAGGTCGGATTGACGCCTGTCTGCGCAAATCCAGGTTACGCTTAAAGATGCCTAATCCGCCAACGGCTTACATTTTACTTACTGAGGTGAATAATGAGACTGATCCCCCTGACTACCGCTGAACAGGTCGGCAAATGGGCTGCTCGCCATATCGTCAATCGTATCAATGCGTTCAAACCGACTGCCGATCGTCCGTTTGTTCTGGGCCTGCCGACTGGCGGCACGCCGATGACCACCTATAAAGCGTTAGTCGAAATGCATAAAGCAGGCCAGGTCAGCTTTAAGCACGTTGTCACCTTCAACATGGACGAATATGTCGGTCTGCCGAAAGAGCATCCGGAAAGCTACTACAGCTTTATGCACCGTAACTTCTTCGATCACGTTGATATTCCAGCAGAAAACATCAATCTTCTCAACGGCAACGCCCCGGATATCGACGCCGAGTGCCGCCAGTATGAAGAAAAAATCCGTTCTTACGGAAAAATTCATCTGTTTATGGGCGGTGTAGGTAACGACGGTCATATTGCATTTAACGAACCAGCGTCTTCTCTGGCTTCTCGTACTCGTATCAAAACCCTGACTCATGACACTCGCGTCGCGAACTCTCGTTTCTTTGATAACGATGTCAATCAGGTGCCAAAATATGCCCTGACTGTCGGTGTTGGTACATTGTTGGATGCCGAAGAAGTAATGATTCTGGTGCTGGGCAGCCAGAAAGCACTGGCGCTGCAAGCCGCCGTTGAAGGTTGCGTGAACCACATGTGGACCATCAGCTGTCTGCAACTGCATCCGAAAGCCATCATGGTGTGCGATGAACCTTCCACCATGGAGCTGAAAGTTAAGACTTTAAGATATTTCAATGAGTTAGAAGCAGAAAATATCAAAGGTCTGTAATTATTATCCCTGCCCTGACGCATTGCTCAGGGCAATATTTTTTTAAATCGGGGGTCAGAATGTATGCATTAACCCAGGGCCGAATCTTTACCGGCCACGAATTTCTTGATGACCACGCGGTTGTTATCGCTGATGGCCTGATTAAAAGCGTCTGTCCGGTAGCGGAACTGCCGCCAGAGATCGAACAACGTTCACTGAACGGGGCCATTCTCTCCCCCGGTTTTATCGATGTGCAATTAAACGGCTGTGGCGGCGTGCAGTTTAACGATACCGCAGAGGCGGTCAGCGTGGAAACGCTGGAAATCATGCAGAAAGCCAATGAGAAATCGGGCTGTACCAACTATCTGCCGACGCTTATCACTACCAGCGATGAACTGATGAAACAGGGCGTGCGCGTAATGCGCGAGTACCTGGCAAAACATCCGAATCAGGCGTTAGGTCTGCATCTGGAAGGTCCGTGGCTAAACCTGGTGAAAAAAGGCACCCATAATCCGAATTTTGTGCGTAAGCCCGATGCCGCGCTGGTCGATTTCCTGTGTGAGAACGCCGACGTCATTACCAAAGTGACGCTGGCACCGGAAATGGTTCCAGCAGAAGTGATCAGTAAACTGGCAAATGCCGGGATTGTGGTTTCTGCCGGTCACTCCAACGCGACGTTGAAAGAAGCAAAAGCCGGTTTCCGCGCGGGGATTACCTTTGCCACCCATCTGTACAACGCGATGCCGTATATTACCGGTCGTGAACCGGGCCTGGCGGGCGCTATCCTCGACGAAGCCGACATTTATTGCGGTATTATCGCTGATGGCCTGCATGTTGATTACGCCAACATTCGTAACGCTAAACGTCTGAAAGGCGACAAACTGTGTCTGGTTACCGATGCCACCGCGCCAGCAGGTGCCAACATTGAACAGTTCATTTTTGCGGGTAAAACAATATACTACCGTAACGGACTTTGTGTGGATGAGAATGGTACGTTAAGCGGTTCATCCTTAACCATGATTGAAGGCGTGCGTAATCTGGTCGAACATTGCGGTATCGCACTGGATGAAGTGCTGCGTATGGCGACGCTCTATCCGGCGCGTGCGATTGGCGTTGAAAAACGTCTCGGCACGCTCGCCGCTGGTAAAGTAGCCAACCTGACTGCATTCACACCTGATTTTAAAATCACCAAGACCATCGTTAACGGTAACGAGGTCGTAACTCAATAAGAGAAAGTATGACACCAGGCGGACAAGCTCAGATAGGTAATGTTGATCTCGTAAAACAGCTTAACAGCGCGGCGGTTTATCGCCTGATTGACCAGTATGGGCCAATCTCGCGGATTCAGATTGCCGAGCAAAGCCAGCTTGCCCCCGCCAGCGTAACCAAGATTACGCGTCAGCTTATCGAACGCGGGCTGATCAAAGAAGTTGATCAGCAGGCCTCCACCGGGGGCCGCCGCGCTATCTCCATTGTCACCGAAACCCGCAATTTCCACGCAATCGGCGTACGGCTTGGTCGTCACGACGCCACCATCACCCTGTTTGATCTCAGCAGCAAAGTGCTGGCAGAAGAACATTACCCGCTGCCAGAACGTACCCAGCAGACGCTGGAACATGCCCTACTGAATGCCATTGCTCAGTTTATTGATAGCTACCAGCGCAAACTGCGCGAGCTGATCGCCATTTCCGTGATCCTGCCAGGGCTTGTTGACCCGGACAGTGGCAAAATTCATTACATGCCGCATATTCAGGTAGAAAACTGGGGACTGGTAGAAGCACTGGAAGAACGTTTTAAAGTGACCTGTTTTGTCGGCCACGATATCCGCAGTCTGGCACTGGCAGAGCACTACTTCGGTGCAAGCCAGGATTGCGAAGACTCCATTCTGGTGCGTGTGCATCGCGGAACCGGGGCAGGGATTATCTCTAACGGGCGCATTTTTATCGGGCGCAACGGCAACGTCGGTGAAATTGGTCATATTCAGGTCGAACCGTTGGGTGAACGCTGCCACTGCGGCAACTTCGGTTGTCTGGAAACTATCGCCGCCAACGCTGCCATTGAACAACGGGTGTTGAATCTGTTAAAGCAGGGCTACCAGAGCCGTGTGCCGCTGGACGACTGCACCATCAAAACTATCTGCAAAGCCGCGAACAAAGGCGACGGTCTGGCGTCGGAAGTGATTGAGTATGTCGGTCGTCATCTGGGTAAAACCATCGCCATTGCTATCAACTTATTTAATCCGCAAAAAATTGTTATCGCAGGTGAGATCACCGAAGCCGATAAAGTGCTGCTCCCTGCTATTGAAAGCTGCATTAATACCCAAGCATTGAAGGCATTTCGCACCAATCTGCCCGTGGTACGTTCTGAGCTGGATCACCGCTCGGCAATCGGCGCTTTTGCGCTGGTAAAACGCGCCATGCTCAACGGTATTTTGCTCCAGCATTTGCTGGAAAATTAATGTGCTTTTATAGTGGCGCTTATTGTTGTCAATATTCTGGGTAGTCCATGACCATTAAAAATGTAATTTGCGATATCGACGGCGTGCTGATGCACGATAACGTCGCCGTACCGGGTGCAGCGGAATTTTTGCACGGGATTATGGATAAAGGCCTGCCGCTGGTGTTGCTGACCAACTATCCTTCGCAGACCGGGCAAGATCTGGCGAACCGCTTTGCCACTGCGGGTGTCGATGTGCCGGACAGCGTGTTTTATACCTCCGCGATGGCGACCGCCGATTTCCTGCGTCGCCAGGAAGGCAAGAAAGCGTATGTGGTGGGCGAAGGCGCACTGATTCATGAACTGTACAAAGCCGGTTTCACTATTACCGATGTGAACCCTGATTTTGTGATTGTTGGCGAAACGCGTTCCTACAACTGGGACATGATGCATAAAGCAGCCTATTTCGTCGCTAACGGTGCACGCTTTATCGCCACCAACCCGGACACCCACGGGCGCGGTTTTTATCCGGCCTGTGGCGCGCTATGCGCGGGGATCGAAAAAATCTCCGGACGTAAACCGTTCTATGTTGGTAAGCCGAGTCCGTGGATCATCCGCGCAGCATTAAACAAAATGCAGGCGCATTCGGAAGAAACGGTGATTGTCGGCGATAACTTGCGCACCGACATTCTGGCGGGCTTCCAGGCCGGTCTGGAGACGATTCTGGTGCTTTCTGGTGTTTCATCGCTCGACGATATCGACAGTATGCCGTTCCGCCCAAGCTGGATTTACCCGTCAGTCGCTGAAATCGACGTTATCTGAATAGAAACCACGCCTCAGGGCGTGGTTTCTTATTTTTACCGCTTACCAAAACTCGCCCATTCAATAAAACCTGCAAAAAATTATCGATCCATCAATAAACATGCCTCTACACCCTACCTTTTTTCATCAATCAGCAATCACCATTACGTTTTTTATTCCCCCCCTGCCAAATCGCTTGCGCACAGTGCTGCTTTGCGGCATTTTTTTAAACAAGCAAACACAACAAGCAACAAATACCAGGTTAACGGAGAAGGTTATGTGTTCAATTTTTGGCGTATTCGATATCAAAACAGACGCAGTTGAGCTGCGTAAGAAAGCACTCGAGCTGTCACGCCTGATGCGTCATCGTGGCCCGGACTGGTCCGGTATTTATGCCAGCGATAACGCCATTCTCGCCCACGAACGTCTGTCCATTGTTGACGTTAACGCGGGGGCGCAACCTCTCTACAACCAACAAAAAACTCATGTGCTGGCAGTAAACGGTGAAATCTACAACCACCAGGCATTGCGCGCTGAATATGGCGATCGTTACCAGTTCCAGACCGGGTCTGACTGTGAAGTGATCCTCGCGCTGTATCAGGAAAAAGGGCCGGAATTTCTCGACGATTTGCAGGGCATGTTCGCTTTTGCCCTGTACGACAGCGAAAAAGATGCGTATCTGATTGGTCGCGATCATCTGGGGATCATCCCACTGTATATGGGCTATGACGAACATGGTCAGCTGTATGTGGCCTCAGAAATGAAAGCCCTGGTGCCGGTATGCCGCACGATTAAAGAGTTCCCGGCGGGGAGCTATTTGTGGAGTCAGGACGGCGAAATCCGTTCTTATTATCACCGCGACTGGTTCGACTACGATGCGGTGAAAGATAACGTGACCGACAAAAACGAGCTGCGTCAGGCACTGGAAGATTCCGTTAAAAGCCATCTGATGTCTGATGTGCCTTACGGTGTGCTGCTTTCTGGTGGTCTGGATTCCTCAATTATTTCCGCGATCACCAAGAAATACGCCGCCCGTCGCGTGGAAGATCAGGAACGCTCTGAAGCCTGGTGGCCGCAGCTGCACTCCTTTGCTGTAGGTCTGCCGGGTTCACCGGATCTGAAGGCAGCCCAGGAAGTGGCAAACCATCTGGGCACTGTGCATCATGAAATTCACTTCACTGTACAGGAAGGTCTGGACGCCATCCGCGACGTGATTTACCACATTGAAACCTATGATGTGACCACTATTCGCGCTTCAACACCGATGTATTTAATGTCGCGTAAGATCAAAGCGATGGGCATTAAAATGGTACTGTCCGGTGAAGGTTCTGATGAAGTGTTTGGCGGTTATCTCTACTTCCACAAAGCGCCGAACGCTAAAGAACTGCATGAAGAGACGGTGCGTAAACTGCTGGCCCTGCATATGTATGACTGCGCGCGTGCCAACAAAGCGATGTCAGCCTGGGGCGTGGAAGCACGCGTTCCGTTCCTCGACAAAAAATTCCTTGATGTGGCGATGCGCATTAACCCACAGGATAAAATGTGCGGTAACGGCAAAATGGAAAAACACATCCTGCGTGAATGTTTTGAAGCGTATCTGCCTGCAAGCGTGGCCTGGCGGCAGAAAGAGCAGTTCTCCGATGGCGTCGGTTACAGTTGGATAGACACTCTGAAAGAAGTGGCGGCGCAGCAGGTTTCTGATCAACAACTCGAAACTGCCCGTTTCCGCTTCCCGTACAACACGCCGACCTCAAAAGAAGCGTATCTGTATCGGGAAATCTTTGAAGAATTGTTCCCGCTTCCGAGCGCCGCAGAGTGCGTACCGGGCGGTCCTTCCGTCGCGTGTTCTTCCGCTAAAGCGATTGAGTGGGATGAGGCGTTCAAGAAAATGGACGATCCGTCTGGTCGTGCGGTTGGTGTTCACCAGTCGGCGTATAAGTAAGAAATGCGGTACTGCCCCGGAGAAATCCGGGGCTGTTTCAGTTATTGAGCTGCTTGTTGATTCTGATATGCAGTAAGGAAATGTTCCGGGTTTGCCACATCACTGTTTGACAACTCATCACTGTAGGCCACCGACCAGGTCGCCTGCTCATCCGGAATATGCAGGCTGCCATTCCCCTCTTTCAGGCGTAATAACTCAAAAGATTTGCCCTTAATTACGGCGGTATAGGATTTTTCACCTTCCTGTAATGCTTTCACTTTACAGCGAAAAATCTGGCCATCGATGTCATTATCAACATGCGATACCTGAATGAGGGCTTCATTAGAGGCTTTCGGCCCTATCCGCATCATCCACACCACAGCGCCTTCCTGCCCACGATAGCCATAAACATATTTACCGATTTCCGGTTTGACCGTATCGGCAAACGCAGATTGCATGAGTAATAACGCACCCATCAGCGCCGTCATAAAACGCAGCATAGTATTCCCTCAATAAATCGCCTGAAGTGGTAGCAGAGATGCAGGCGTAGCGATCCCTGCCCTGTCCTGTTGCAACGGGCCAGTATTTCATAGATTAATTTCCTACCACTATTGTTGAATTCCGAATTTCATCCTGTATGACAAAAGAATGGCTGTAGGGTGGGGAAAAAACACAAAGTAAACAATAATTGACGAATATAGCGCCACGCTGTTCGCAACCTAACCAAACAGTCACTTTCGAGCAATTTTCCTTGAAAAAGAGGTTGACGCTGCAAGGCTCTATACGCATAATGCGCCCCGCAACGCCGATAAGGTATCGCGAAAAAAAAGATGGCTACGTAGCTCAGTTGGTTAGAGCACATCACTCATAATGATGGGGTCACAGGTTCGAATCCCGTCGTAGCCACCATCTTTTTTGCGGGAGTGGCGAAATTGGTAGACGCACCAGATTTAGGTTCTGGCGCCGCAAGGTGTGCGAGTTCAAGTCTCGCCTCCCGCACCATTCACCAGAAAGCGTTGTACGGATGGGGTATCGCCAAGCGGTAAGGCACCGGTTTTTGATACCGGCATTCCCTGGTTCGAATCCAGGTACCCCAGCCATCGAAGAAACAATCTGGCTACGTAGCTCAGTTGGTTAGAGCACATCACTCATAATGATGGGGTCACAGGTTCGAATCCCGTCGTAGCCACCAAATTCTGAATGTGTCGAATGCGTTCGGCAAATTCACAAACCAATTTGTTGGGGTATCGCCAAGCGGTAAGGCACCGGATTCTGATTCCGGCATTCCGAGGTTCGAATCCTCGTACCCCAGCCAATTTATTCAAGACGCTTACCTTGTAAGTGCACCCAGTTGGGGTATCGCCAAGCGGTAAGGCACCGGATTCTGATTCCGGCATTCCGAGGTTCGAATCCTCGTACCCCAGCCA
>NZ_PTRV01000022.1:0-84256 GCF_002965285.1 Escherichia sp. MOD1-EC5990
AGCTGATAGAAACAGAAGCCACTGGAGCACCTCAAAAACACCATCATACACTAAATCAGTAAGTTGGCAGCATCACCGATAAGCCAGAACCTGTGAAACAGGCGCTCGATAAATTAATTCCTTTTTACAAAACACATTTGTAATAACCTTGCAGGGAGATTCATTATCTCCCTGAGATTTATCCTTTATTGACTACACAACAATAATGAAATTACTCAAAAAGAATTCTATTAAAGGAAAAAAGCATCAAAAAGTAGCAACTCAACTTATTAAGATTATACGCATTAAAATCAGATAAACATTTGAGGTATTGTTATGACAAATAAACACCCATCATTGTTTTCTCCTTTTATGCTGACAGAAAAAATAAAGCTACGTAATCGTATCGTTATGGCCCCTATGACGACCTGGTCAGCGAATCCTGATGGAACCATCTCTGAGCAAGAACTCGAATTTTATAAACGCCGCTCACAAAATGTTGGTTTAGTAATAACAGGATGTACCTATGTCACGCCAAGCGGCATTGGGTTTACTCATGAATTTGCCGCATATGACGACCGTTTCATTAACAGCCTTGAAAAGTTAGCAGCGGCAGCCCAAAGTGGGGGTGCTCCGGCTATTTTGCAGATTTTCCACGCCGGTAATAAAGCCATCCCGGAGCTTGTACCAAATAACGATGTTATTAGTGCCAGCGCATCAAGCGTAAAATCTGGTGACTTTATGAAGAGAGTGGTACAAAGCAGGGAAATGACTGAAAACGAAATTCAGGAAACCATTAGAGCATTCGGAGATGTCACAAAAAGGGCGATTAAAGCAGGTTTTGATGGCATTGAACTTCATGGTGCGCACGGATTCCTTCTACAGAATTTCTTCTCCCCTCTATTTAACCAGCGTAATGACCGATGGGGAGGAGATCTCGAAGGACGTATGCGCTTCCCGCTGGCCGTATTACAGGAAGTAAAAAATGTAGTCTATGAATATGCGACAAAGCCCTTTGCCATCGGTTACAGAATATCTCCTGAAGAATCTGCAACAGGGGGGCTGCGGATAGAGGATACTTATAAACTCCTTGATCGGCTCATTTCATCCGGTATTTCGTATATACATACCTCGCTGGTCAGTATTAACGATAGCTACCCTGTTGAGTCGCCAAATGGCCCCCGAACTATTGAATTGATTTTAAATCATATTGCAGGCAGAGTGCCGGTAATCGCTGCAGGTAAAATACGCACACCGTCTCAGGCTCAAGAAGCAATTTCCACTGGCCTGCCACTTGTTGCGATCGGTAAAGGGCTGGTGATAAATCCAGAATGGGTGACTTTAGCTGAATCAGGTAGAGGCCATGAAATTCAAACAACCCTTAATCCACAACTTGTTCCTGAATTAACCATTCCGGATAAACTATGGGATCAAATTCAGACATCGAAAGGAACTGGCTGGTTTCCGTTAATGGATTAAATATCTATTACTCTCCCGAGAGTAAAACTATCAAACCAATGAGTAACCGATACAGCCTCGCAAATTCTTTCAGATAATTAACCCGTCACTGCGGCACGTTCTCTCATAAGGCGTGCCTGCTGTGTAATCCAGTATGTATCCGGCATACTTGACGGTTTAATAGAACTCAATTCCTTTCCCAGGTTACCAACAACGATATCTTGTATAACACCCCAGGAGATACGACATTATGATGAGATGAGGTATGCTCCTCAGCGCCAATCAACGCCAGGGCTGGGCCAGTTTTGAGATCAGACTCATTCCCGGACTGACTTCAGGCGACATATATCAATGACTTTGGGGCAATAAAAGATAGCCGATGTAATACATCCATTCAAATTTGTGATACATGTCAAAAAATTGGTTGACCAAACTCGTTATTTATATAAGGGCACTTACGAAGTGCACTCTTTTTTAAAGCGAGGAAGTACCAATGAAAGAGAATAAAGTACAGCAAATCAGTCATAAACTGATTAATATCGTTGTTTTGGTAGCAATTGTAGAATACGCCTATTTATTCCTCCATTTCTATTAATAACGGCAATAAACTGTTCATTTCAGCAATATTCAAAAGATGCATCCTCTCCCTTTTTTTTAAGTAATTATTATATCCGTGGGAGAGGAATACACGCTGTCAGGTAATCAATCAAACTGCGATAAATCATCGGCCAGTAAAGTGGAGATAGCCTCCATTCTCGAAAAATTCATACTCTCAGCGAAACCATCATCAATCACTCATCCAGGCGTTTATGGGAGCGTCGCCAATGGCTGCTAACAATGCCAGACTTCCCCGTTGCCGAAATTCCACATACCACAAATGGTCACAGGGATTGGGTGTTGAAATGATCCGGATGAGCATGTATCTTTACGGTTATGTTATAACATAACAGGTAAAAATGATGAAACCCAATATCCATCCTGAGTATCGTACTGTGGTGTTCCATGACACCAGTGTTGATGAGTACTTTAAAATCGGCTCGACTATCAAAACAGACCGTGAGATTGAGCTGGATGGCGTAACGTATCCGTACGTGACAATTGATGTCTCTTCGAAATCGCACCCGTTCTATACAGGGAAGCTGAGAACAGTGGCATCAGAAGGAAATGTTGCACGGTTCACCCAACGTTTTGGTCGTTTTGTTAGCACGAAAAAGGGGGCGTGATGAAAGTCCTTAACTCTCTGCGTACCGCAAAAGAACGCCATCCAGACTGTCAGATTGTGAAGCGAAAAGGACGGCTGTATGTGATTTGTAAATCTAATCCACGTTTTAAGGCCGTTCAGGGGCGTAAGAAAAAGCGTTGATTCATAATTCGCCGGATTAACGATATTTGTCTGATTAATAATCAGACCGGATTAATGTTGGTGTATTGATTACACCAACATTAATTTTCCTGGAAATATATTCTTTAAGTTCATTTAAAGCCAACTGCCTGACGTTTCTCTCCGAATATTCCATTATATTAATGTTGATTTGTTGACCAACTTCGCCCCTGTATGCTGGTATCAACTCTCTTTTAGACTGAACAAGCCACTCCGCCTCCTCCCTTTGCGGAGCAGCCTGCATTTACACTCAAACTGTTAAGATGATAAATGTGGTAAATCTGTTGGTACTAACATAAAAACGTTTACGCCACAGGAACAGCCTGATCCACCGGTAACCCCATCGCCGACGTTTGAGTGCCAGTTAGAGTAACGCGCACAGATGACTGCACGCAGTGCCCTGTCAAAGAGGCCATCGTTCCTGTGACAGCTGGCAGCCTTCGTTTAACTTCACTTAATTTGGCTCTTGGGGGGCTTACCGAACAGATGACGTAGTCACACCTATTCAATTTTTCACCACTTATTGGAGTAAACACCCATAACCATTTTGTGCGGCATGTTAATCCATTAAAACACCTTATTGATTGTCAAATCTTCTTTAATGATGGTCAATAATAGTTTTATGTTCTATTTATTATCATTAAAACTTGTTTTTTTACTAGTCGAGCACAAAACGCATTAAGACTATTCCTAACACCTCAGGGCAAAGTTCCTGGCTAATATAAAATGCAAGTAAGAATTGAACGTTATATTGCCAATAACCTTATGAAACTGAATGTCTTTTTCTTCTTATCAAAAAAGCAATATTTTCATTTTTAGTAAATATTGACTTAACCATGGAATTCCTTTTCTGTTCACATATTGACACTCATCAGGAAAAAAACATAAATTTAAGCCCAATCGAAAATAATTAAAGCTTAATCTCGTTTAACCTATATTGATATGTACTACGTATCTTATTTACTTCCGATTTACTAACAACACTGAATGTACCTGTAAAAATTACAGGTTTGGAAAGTAGTGACATGGCAAAATGATTACAGCAGGGACTATGAGGTTAAAAACCATATGGAATATCAAAACCGTTCTGATAAATACATCTGGTCTCCCCATGACGCCTACTTCTATAAAGGACTCTCTGAACTGATTGTGGATATCGACAGATTAATTTATCTATCGCTGGAGAAAATTAGAAAAGATTTCGTGTTTATCAATCTCAATACGGATTCTTTAACTGAGTTTATAAACCGTGATAACGAATGGTTATCCGCGGTAAAGGGGAAACAGGTCGTATTGATTGCGGCCAGAAAGTCAGAAGCCTTAGCAAATTATTGGTATTACAACAGCAATATTAGGGGCGTGGTATACGCTGGGCTGAGTCGTGATATTAGAAACGAATTGGCCTATGTGATTAATGGCAGGTTTCTCAAAAAAGATATTAAGAAAGATAAAATCACGGACCGGGAAATGGAAATTATCCGCATGACGGCCCAGGGAATGCTGCCTAAATCGATTGCCAGAATTGAAAATTGTAGTGTGAAGACAGTGTATACCCATCGGCGTAATGCTGAGGCCAAGCTGTACTCAAAAATATATAAGTTGGTTCCGTAAACTCCAGGCAAGTTAGTTTTAAAAAATGACTCACAGGGACATCATGTCCTCAATTTAACTCGGGAAGAAAAGCAATGAAAAAAAAGGTTCTGGCAATAGCTCTGGTAACGGTGTTTACCGGCATGGGTGTGGCTCAGGCTGCTGACGTAACAGCTCAGGCTGTAGCGACCTGGTCGGCAACAGCCAAAAAAGACACAACCAGTAAGCTGGTTGTGACGCCGCTCGGTAGTCTGGCGTTCCAGTATGCCGAAGGCATTAAAGGTTTTAACTCACAGAAAGGTCTATTTGACGTGGCTATTGAGGGTGACTCAACGGCTACCGCCTTTAAACTGACCTCACGTCTTATCACCAACACCTTAACCCAGTTGGATACCTCAGGTTCCACACTGAATGTGGGCGTGGATTATAACGGCGCGGCAGTCGAAAAAACTGGCGATACCGTGATGATCGATACCGCCAACGGCGTACTGGGCGGCAACCTTAGCCCGCTGGCTAACGGCTACAATGCCAGCAATCGTACCACCGCACAGGATGGTTTCACCTTCTCCATCATCAGCGGTACCACCAATGGTACCACCGCAGTAACCGATTACAGCACTCTACCGGAAGGCATCTGGAGCGGCGACGTTAGCGTACAGTTCGACGCTACCTGGACCAGTTGATCTCTTTGATGTACCAGCAGGGGTAGCCCCCCTGCTTTATTCCTGGACGGAATTGTTATGAAAAAGCACCTTCTGCCTCTCGCTCTGCTGTTTGCCGGAATATCTCCGGCCCAGGCGCTGGATGTCGGCGATATATCATCGTTTATGAACAGTGACAGCAGCACGCTGAGCAAAACAATCAAAAACAGTACCGACAGTGGTCGCCTCATCAATATCCGTCTCGAACGGCTCTCTTCACCGCTTGACGACGGGCAGGTTATCGCAATGGACAAGCCGGATGAGTTGCTACTCACTCCCGCCAGCTTGCTGTTACCCGCCCAAGCCAGCGAAGTGATCCGCTTCTTCTATAAGGGACCAGTAGATGAGAAAGAGCGCTATTACCGCATTGTCTGGTTCGATCAGGCCCTCAGTGATGCGCAGCGCGATAATGCCAACCGCAGCGCTGTAGCCACTGCTTCCGCCCGCATCGGCACCATTCTGGTCGTCGCCCCCCGCCAGGCGAACTACCACTTTCAGTACGCCAACGGCTCCCTGACAAATACAGGAAATGCGACGCTGCGGATCCTCGCCTACGGCCCCTGCCTGAAAGCCGCCAATGGTAAGGAGTGTAAAGAGAACTACTACCTGATGCCGGGCAAGTCGCGTCGTTTTACCCGCGTGGACACTGCGGATAACAAAGGACGGGTTGCACTTTGGCAGGGTGATAAGTTCATTCCCGTGAAATAGATAGCTGTGCAGATGGATAACGACAATGCCTTTACGACGGTTCTCCCCAGGACTGAAAGCCCAGTTTGCCTTCGGCATGGTCTTTTTGTTCGTTCAGCCCGATGCCAGCGCTGCTGACATAAGCGCGCAGCAAATAGGTGGGGTGATTATTCCGCAGGCCTTCAGTCAGGCGCTTCAGGACGGCATGAGCGTCCCGCTCTATATTCATCTTGCCGGTAGCCAGGGTCGCCAGGACGATCAGCGAATCGGCAGCGCTTTTATCTGGTTGGATGATGGACAGTTACGCATCCGGAAAATACAGCTGGAAGAGAGTGAAGATAACGCCAGTGTCAGCGAACAAACTCGACAGCAACTGATGACTCTGGCCAACGCCCCGTTCAATGAGGCCCTTACCATCCCCCTGACTGACAACGCGCAGTTGGATCTCAGCTTGCGCCAACTGCTGCTGCAGCTGGTGGTCAAGCGCGAAGCACTGGGCACCGTACTACGCTCACGTAGCGAAGACATCGGGCAGTCCAGTGTTAACACCCTCAGCAGTAACCTGAGCTATAACTTCGGCATCTATAACAACCAGTTGCGTAACGGCGGGAACAATACATCCAGCTATCTGTCGCTAAATAACGTGACAGCACTGCGCGAACATCATGTGGTGCTCGACGGCTCGCTGTATGGGATCGGTAGCGGTCAACAGGACAGTGAATTATATAAAGCGATGTATGAACGCGATTTTGCTGGTCACCGATTTGCCGGTGGAATGCTCGACACCTGGAACTTGCAGTCCTTAGGGCCGATGACCGCCATTTCAGCAGGGAAGATTTACGGCCTTTCCTGGGGAAACCAGGCCAGCTCCACCATCTTCGACAGCAGCCAGTCGGCCACGCCAGTGATCGCCTTTTTACCTGCAGCGGGCGAAGTACATCTCACCCGTGATGGGCGGTTACTGAGCGTTCAGAACTTCACCATGGGCAATCATGAAGTGGATACCCGGGGTCTACCGTACGGTATTTACGATGTGGAAGTTGAGGTCATCGTTAACGGTCGCGTGATTAGCAAACGCACCCAGCGGGTCAATAAGCTGTTTAGCCGGGGGCGCGGCGTCGGTGCACCACTGGCGTGGCAGATATGGGGCGGTAGCTTTCATATGGATCGCTGGTCGGAAAACGGGAAAAAGACGCGACCAGCTAAAGATAGCTGGCTAGCAGGTGCCTCGAGCTCCGGCTCACTGAGTACGCTTAGCTGGGCGGCAACGGGATATGGGTACGATAATCAGGCAGTGGGTGAAACCCGTCTGACGCTGCCGCTTGGGGGAGCAATCAACGTTAACCTGCAAAACATGCTGGCCAGTGACAGCTCATGGAGCAATATCGGCAGCATCAGCGCCACACTACCGGGAGGCTTTAGTTCGCTATGGGTTAATCAGGAAAAAACCCGCATTGGCAATCAATTGCGACGTAGCGATGCCGACAACCGTGCAATCGGCGGCACACTCAACCTGAACTCACTGTGGTCGAAGCTGGGCACATTCAGCATCAGCTACAATGATGACCGCCGTTACAACAGCCATTATTACACGGCAGATTACTATCAAAATGTCTACAGCGGTACCTTTGGTTCGCTTGGCCTGCGAGCCGGTATTCAGCGCTATAACAACGGCGACAGCAGCGCCAATACAGGGAAATATATCGCTCTCGATCTCTCGCTACCACTGGGCAACTGGTTTAGCGCAGGGATGACTCATCAAAACGGCTACACCATGGCAAACCTGTCAGCACGCAAGCAGTTTGATGAAGGGACCATTCGCACTGTTGGTGCCAATCTGTCACGAGCCATCTCCGGCGATACCGGTGATGACAAAACCCTCAGCGGTGGGGCGTATGCACAGTTCGACGCTCGCTACGCCAGCGGAACGCTGAACGTCAATAGCGCGGCGGACGGCTACGTCAATACCAACTTAACTGCCAATGGCAGCGTTGGCTGGCAGGGTAAAAACATTGCAGCCAGCGGGCGGACTGATGGCAACGCCGGGGTGATATTCAATACCGGGCTGGAGGACGACGGTCAGATCAGCGCCAAAATCAACGGACGGATTTTCCCGCTTAACGGCAAGCGCAACTACCTCCCGCTCTCTCCGTATGGGAGATATGAGGTGGAGTTGCAGAACAGCAAAAACTCACTCGACAGCTACGATATCGTCAGCGGCCGCAAAAGCCATCTGACCCTCTATCCAGGCAATGTCGCCGTCATTGAGCCAGAGGTGAAGCAGATGGTTACCGTCTCCGGTCGTATCCGTGCAGAAGACGGCACACTGCTGGCTAACGCACGGATTAACAACCATATCGGCCGAACCCGAACCGATGAAAACGGCGAGTTTGTCATGGACGTGGATAAGAAATACCCCACTATCGATTTTCGCTACAGTGGCAATAAAACCTGCGAAGTGGCACTGGAACTCAACCAGGCGCGCGGTGCCGTCTGGGTCGGTGATGTGGTCTGCAGCGGCCTCTCATCGTGGGCGACGGTGACGCAGACAGGAGAAGAGAATGAGAGTTAACCTACTGATAGCGATGATAATCTTTGCGCTATTCTGGCCAGCAACCGCGCTCAGAGCTGCAGTGAGCAAAACAACCTGGGCGGATGCACCGGCACGCGAGTTTGTGTTTGTCGAAAACAACTCAGACGACAACTTTTTCGTCACGCCTGGCGGGGCGCTGGATCCGCGCCTGACCGGTGCCAACCGCTGGACCGGTTTAAAATACACTGGCTCAGGAACCATCTATCAACAAAGCCTCGGCTACATTGATAACGGTTACAACACCGGACTTTATACCAACTGGAAGTTTGATATGTGGCTGGATAATTCGCCGGTTTCATCTCCTTTAACTGGCTTGCGCTGCATCAACTGGTACGCAGGGTGTAATATGACCACCAGTCTTATCCTGCCGCAAACCACCGACGCCAGTGGATTTTATGGCGCGACGGTGACCAGCGGCGGCTCGAAGTGGATGCACGGCATGTTGTCAGACGCGTTTTACCAGTATCTGCAACAAATGCCCGTTGGCAGCAGCTTTACGATGACCATCAATGCCTGCCAAACCTCAGTGAACTATGACGCCAGCAGCGGCGCGCGCTGTAAGGATCAGGCCTCCGGCAACTGGTATGTTCGCAACGTCACCCATACGAAAGCAGCAAATTTGCGGTTGATAAATACCCACTCGCTGGCGGAGGTATTTATCAACAGCGACGGAGTACCGACTCTGGGGGAAGGGAACGCCGACTGCCGGACGCAAACCATCGGCAGCCGTTCAGGATTAAGTTGTAAGATGGTTAACTATACCCTGCAAACAAACGGGCTCAGCAACACCTCAATCCATATATTCCCGGCGATCGCCAACTCGTCGTTAGCCTCGGCCGTCGGGGCGTACGATATGCAGTTCAGTCTGAATGGCAGTTCATGGAAACCGGTGAGCAATACCGCTTATTACTACACCTTCAACGAGATGAAGAGCGCAGACTCGATCTATGTTTTCTTCTCGAGCAACTTCTTTAAGCAGATGGTGAACCTGGGGATCAGCGATATCAACACCAAAGATCTATTCAACTTTCGCTTTCAGAACACCACATCACCGGAGTCTGGCTGGTATGAATTTTCTACCTCCAACACGCTGATTATCAAACCCCGTGATTTCAGCATCAGTATTATCTCCGATGAATATACTCAGACACCGTCGCGAGAGGGATATGTCGGCAGCGGCGAACCGGCACTCGATTTCGGCTATATCGTAACCACCAGCGGTAAAACAGCTGCCGACGAAGTGCTGATCAAGGTGACCGGACCCGCGCAGGTGATTGGCGGACGCTCCTATTGTGTCTTCAGCTCCGATGACGGTAAGGCGAAAGTACCATTCCCGGCGATGCTTTCCTTTATTACCCGCAACGGAGCTACAAAAACCTACGATGCCGGGTGCGATGATAGCTGGCGGGATATGACCGATGCGCTGTGGCTAACCACACCGTGGACTGATATCTCTGGCGAAGTGGGGCAGATGGATAAGACCACTGTCAAATTTTCAATTCCAATGGATAACGCCATTTCGCTGCGTACGGTAGATGATAACGGCTGGTTTGGCGAAGTCAGCGCTTCAGGAGAGATTCATGTTCAGGCGACGTGGCGTAACATTAACTAAGGCGCTGCTGACAGTGGTCTGTATGCTGGCGGCACCTTTGACACAGGCGATTTCGGTCGGCAATCTGACATTTTCGCTGCCGTCCGAGACTGACTTTGTCAGCAAACGTGTAGTGAATAACAACAAAAGCGCACGGATATACCGTATTGCCATCAGTGCCATCGATAGCCCAGGCAGCAGTGAATTGCGCACTCGACCGGTGGATGGTGAACTGCTTTTCGCTCCCCGCCAGCTGGCGTTGCAGGCTGGTGAGAGTGAGTATTTTAAATTTTACTATCATGGCCCCCAGGATAACCGCGAGCGCTACTACCGGGTCTCATTCCGCGAGGTCCCCACTCGCAACCAGACAAGACGTAGCCCAACCGGCGGCGAGGTCAGCACAGAGCCGGTGGTGGTGATGGATACCATTCTGGTAGTACGACCTCGTCAGGTTCAGTTTAAATGGTCCTTCGACCAGGTGACAGGAACGGTAAGTAACACCGGCAACACGTGGTTTAAGCTACTGATTAAACCAGGATGTGATTCGACCGAAGAGGAAGGCGACGCCTGGTATCTACGTCCGGGAGACGTAGTTCATCAGCCTGAGTTACGTCAGCCGGGGAATCATTATCTGGTCTATAACGACAAATTCATTAAGATTAGCGATTCCTGTCCTGCTAAGCCCCCTTCGGCGGACTAAGACTTATCCATCGGACGAGGGAAGAATTCCACCTCAGAGACTCAAATAATCGTTTAAATGATGTGGAAGCGATCGTCAATGTCACCTGTAATGATGGGCTTTCTCATATGTACACCATAGTGTTCAGGAGACACGGAAAAGTGCCAGGCAGCCTGCTAACGAGTGGTTTCTTCACGAATTAGTACGTAAAATCGGTAACGGCTGGAAATCATTCAATACTCACACTATCGAAAGTTCCCCAGCCAACCGCGGTACGTTCTTACATACGATGTACCGCTGTTCTCTTTACGATTTATAGCTGTACTGGTGAATTATGAGCAATCTGAATCCATGCATGACGTGTGGTGCCTGTTGTGCATTTTTCCGCGTCTCTTTTTACTGGGCCGAAGCCGACGATGCTGGCGGTACCATTCCCGCCAGGCTCACTGAACAAATATCCCCTTTTCACCGATGCATGAGCGGTACCAATCAGAAAAACCCCCGATGTATTGCCCTTGCAGGAACACCGGGCAAAAATGCCTGCTGCACGATATATAAAAATCGATCGTCCACGTGCAGAGAATTCGCCATGTCTGGTGAGAACGGAGAAGTCAATGAGGCTTGCAATCGTGCAAGAGCTAAATACGGGCTGACACCGTTATAAATATGCAATAATTAATTGCACTGCCCCGCCAGCTATAATCGCGGGGCTTCGTTTTTCAGGGATAACAAAACCCGAAACTTCTTCCATCTGCCAGCAACAATGCCTCTTCCTCTATAGGGTTCTCCGGATCTACAGCATCCTGAAGTAGCGCGATGTACTCACTGGCTATCTGCATCAGAAAGTTAAAAACAATGTTTTTAACCTATAAAAATGGCGCTGTATTTGCGCCATTTTTATCATTCAATGCATTATCTGTTTGAGCCTAAAGGGATCTCAGGGTCTGGCTCATGGGTAATTCTGTTTCGTAAATCTCTGCGAATAATTTCAATAGACCAGAACCAGACTAAATGTCCAAAAATTTCAGAGACATTCTCATACCACGGAAGATCAAAGAGAGGTGGCGTAAGTCCCATGAGAGGGAATGAAATCATATGAACAAAAAGTTGGGCTAAAGCACCTGCCAGTAAGCCCTGCCAAAGTTTAATTTTTGGAAATACTTCAGCGACCACACAATAACCGACAGCAAACACTATCGAAAAGATAATGTGCGTAACACCAACCCAGTTAAAGACATGCCCGGCAAAGGTATAAACAGCCGCATTGGGATCTGTCAGCCCCAGCCAGTCTCGAAGAAAAATATACGGAGGATTGAGAAAATTACGGGAGCAATCAATTTGCCCAGCAGCCCTGATTAATGATTCCGGGCCACACGCTGCATTAAACATATCCACCGGGCTACGTGGCGGCAATGGAACTTCAGCCCCCCACTTCACAAATGCGGAAACAACGCCAGCAATCAGCCCAATGAATGCAGCAAGACCATAACGTCTGCGGTTCGGTGGAGTTTGTTCAAATATATTCATATCTACCCTGCTTGTACCATTATGCTATACACCTCTTCAGGAGTATTCATAAAACAAGACAAATGTAAAGAACTGTATTGTTTTGTATAATGCAATGGTGACTAATCGCCAATTAATATAAGCACCATCATTTCTCCCTATTTTTATGTTAGAAGTGACAACGATTTGCAGGGTGATGCAGAGCTGACAATCACAGGTTTCCTTATCGGTTTTTGCATCGCACAACTAAAGCAATAAACTAGCTCCCGTCATCGGCGAATATGAATTAATTAGCCGGGCTCATAGCTGCATTCGCGTTTTAAGAATAATCCTCCTGCTCTCACCGACTATGCTTAACGTTTAAAAAAGCATCAACACTCTCGCAACGCACTCTTATTTTCCCCTTTAGAATACCGGAGGCCTGGTATGAGCAACCAAGGCGAATACCCCGAAGATAATCGGGTTGGGAAGCACGAGCCGCACGATTTTAGTTTGACCCGCCGCGATCTGATTAAAGTGAGCGCCGCAACGGCGGCGACCGCCGTGGTTTATCCTCATTCTACGCTTGCGGCAAGCGTTCCGGCAGCTACACCCGCGCCAGAGATAATGCCCCTGACACTTAAGGTGAACGGCAAAACCGAGCAGCTTGAGGTGGATACCCGAACCACGCTACTGGACGCTTTGCGTGAAAATCTGCATCTGATCGGTACCAAGAAAGGTTGCGATCACGGACAGTGCGGAGCCTGTACCGTACTGGTCAATGGTCGCAGGCTTAATGCCTGCCTGACGCTGGCAGTCATGCATCAGGGGGCCGAGATCACCACCATTGAAGGCCTGGGTTCACCAGAGAATCTTCACCCCATGCAGGCGGCCTTTATCAAGCATGATGGCTTCCAGTGCGGCTACTGCACCTCCGGGCAAATTTGCTCATCAGTAGCGGTGCTAAAAGAGATTCAGGACGGCATTCCCAGTCACGTCACGGTCGATTTGGTTTCCCCTCCAGAAAGAACTGCCGATGAGATCCGTGAACGTATGAGCGGCAACATCTGTCGCTGTGGTGCATACGCTAACATCCTTGCCGCCATTGAAGACGCTGCGGGGGAGATAAAATCATGAAGGCGTTTACCTATGAACGTGTGAACACCCCTGCCGAGGCGGCACTTAGCGCTCAGCGCGTACCCGGCGCAAAATTTATCGCTGGCGGGACCAATCTGCTGGACCTGATGAAGCTGGAAATTGAAACGCCAACCCACCTTATCGATGTGAACGGGCTCGGGCTCGATAAGATTGAAGTGACCGACGCGGGTGGGCTGCGCATCGGCGCACTGGTACGGAACACCGACCTGGCGGCTCACGAGCGCGTGCGTCGTGATTACGCGGTACTCTCCCGCGCTCTGCTCGCTGGCGCGTCTGGCCAGTTACGTAATCAGGCAACCACCGCAGGTAATCTGCTCCAGCGCACGCGCTGCCCCTATTTTTACGACACCAATCAGCCCTGCAATAAGCGCCTGCCCGGGAGCGGCTGCGCGGCACTTGAAGGCTTTAGCCGTCAGCACGCGGTGGTAGGCGTAAGCGAAGCCTGCATTGCCACCCATCCGAGCGATATGGCGGTCGCAATGCGGTTGCTGGATGCGGTGGTGGAAACCATCACGCCGGAGGGAAAAACTCGCAGTATCACACTGGCTGATTTTTATCACCCACCGGGGAAAACGCCGCACATTGAAACCGCCCTGCTTCCCGGTGAGCTTATCGTTGCGGTGACGTTACCTCCGCCGCTCGGCGGAAAACATATCTACCGCAAGGTGCGCGATCGCGCCTCCTACGCCTTTGCCCTGGTATCGGTCGCGGCGATTATTCAGCCTGACGGCAGCGGGCGGGTCGCGCTGGGCGGAGTAGCACATAAGCCCTGGCGCATTGAGGCTGCGGATACTCAGCTATCCCAGGGGGCGCAGGCCGTGTATGACGCGCTGTTCGCCAGCGCCCATCCCACCGCTGAAAATACCTTTAAACTCCTGTTGGCGAAGCGAACGCTTGCCTCCGTACTGGCTGAAGCGAGGGCACAGGCATGAAATTTGATAAACCCGCAGGGGAAAACCCGATCGATCAGCTGAAGGTTGTCGGTCGTCCCCATGACCGCATCGACGGACCGCTGAAAACTACCGGCACGGCACGCTACGCCTACGAATGGCATGAAGAAGCCCCCAACGCCGCCTATGGCTATATCGTCGGTTCCGCCATTGCCAAAGGACGCCTCACCGCCCTTGATACGGACGCCGCGCAAAAAGCGCCGGGCGTACTGGCTGTCATTACCGCCAGTAACGCTGGGGCACTCGGCAAAGGCGACAAAAACACCGCCAGGCTGTTAGGCGGCCCCACTATTGAGCACTATCATCAGGCCATTGCGCTGGTAGTGGCCGAGACCTTCGAACAGGCGCGAGCGGCGGCCTCGCTGGTGCAGGCGCACTATCGCCGTAATAAAGGAGCTTACTCCCTGGCGGACGAGAAACAGGCCGTCAGTCAGCCGCCGGAAGACACGCCCGATAAAAACGTTGGTGACTTTGACGGGGCTTTCACCTCCGCTGCGGTGAAAATTGATGCTACATACACGACCCCGGACCAGAGCCATATGGCGATGGAGCCGCATGCCTCGATGGCCGTCTGGGATGGAAATAAGCTTACCCTCTGGACCTCAAATCAGATGATTGACTGGTGCCGCACCGATCTGGCAAAAACGCTGAAAGTGCCCGTGGAGAATGTGCGTATTATCTCCCCGTATATCGGCGGAGGGTTTGGCGGCAAGCTATTCCTGAGAAGCGATGCGCTGCTGGCGGCCCTCGCCGCCCGTGCGGTGAAACGTCCGGTTAAAGTGATGCTCCCCCGCCCCACTATTCCCAATAACACCACGCACCGCCCCGCCACCCTTCAGCACCTGCGTATCGGTGCCGACCAGAGCGGGAAAATCACCGCTATCTCACATGAAAGCTGGTCCGGAAACCTGCCCGGCGGCACGCCGGAAACGGCGGTACAGCAAAGCGAATTACTCTACGCAGGGGCAAACCGTCATACCGGCCTGCGGCTCGCCGCGCTTGATTTGCCGGAAGGGAACGCCATGCGTGCGCCCGGCGAAGCCCCCGGTCTGATGGCGCTCGAAATCGCGATCGACGAACTGGCGGAAAAAGCGGGCATCGATCCCGTCGAGTTTCGCATCCTGAATGACACTCAGGTTGACCCCGCCGACCCGACGCGCCGCTTCTCTCGCCGTCAGCTTATCGAGTGCTTGCGCACCGGAGCGGATAAATTTGGCTGGAAGCAGCGCAACGCCACACCCGGACAGGTGCGCGACGGGGAGTGGCTAGTCGGCCACGGTGTTGCTGCGGGCTTTCGCAATAATCTGTTGGAAAAATCGGGTGCTCGGGTTCACCTCGAACAAAATGGCACCGTTACCGTAGAAACGGACATGACCGACATTGGCACCGGCAGCTACACCATTCTGGCCCAGACGGCAGCGGAAATGCTTGGCGTACCGCTGGAGCAGGTTGCGGTTCACCTCGGCGATTCCAGTTTCCCGGTTTCTGCGGGTTCTGGTGGACAATGGGGCGCGAATACCTCCACCTCCGGCGTTTACGCCGCCTGTGTGAAACTTCGCGAAATGATTGCCTCGGCGGTCGGGTTTGATCCTGAGCAGTCGCAGTTTGCCGACGGCAAGATTACCAACGGTACCCGAAGCGCCACGCTACATGAGGCCACCGCAGGCGGCAGACTGACAGCGGAAGAGAGCATTGAGTTCGGCACTCTCAGCAAGGAGTACCAGCAATCGACCTTTGCCGGGCATTTTGCGGAGGTCGGCGTGCATAGCGCGACGGGAGAAGTTCGGGTCCGGCGTATGCTCGCCGTGTGCGCAGCGGGGCGCATTCTGAATCCGAAAACTGCACGCAGCCAGGTCATTGGCGCGATGACTATGGGCATGGGCGCGGCACTGATGGAGGAGCTGGCGGTAGATGACCGTTTGGGCTACTTCGTTAATCACGATATGGCGGGGTATGAGGTGCCGGTTCATGCGGATATCCCAAAACAGGAGGTGATTTTCCTGGATGATACCGACCCCATCTCCTCCCCGATGAAGGCCAAAGGTGTCGGTGAGCTGGGCCTGTGCGGCGTGAGCGCGGCTATCGCCAACGCGGTGTATAACGCCACCGGTATTCGGGTACGGGATTATCCCATCACTCTGGATAAGCTGCTCGATAAACTGCCGGATGTGGTTTAAGGAGGAACAATGTCATACTCGCTTTTTGACAAAGACGAGCACTGGCATAAGCCAGAGCAGGCGTTTCTCACCGATGACCACCGGACCATTCTGCGCTTCGCCGTAGAGGCGCTAATGTCCGGTAAAGGAGCGGTGCTGGTGACGCTGGTGGAGATACGCGGCGGCGCGGCGCGCCCGCTCGGAGCACAGATGGTGGTGCGCGAAGATGGTCGTTACTGCGGTTTTGTCTCTGGCGGCTGCGTGGAGGCCGCTGCCGCTTTTGAAGCGCTGGAGGTGATGGGCTCAGGCTGCGATCGCGAAATTCGCTATGGCGAAGGTTCGCCGTGGTTTGACATCGTTCTGCCCTGCGGCGGTGGGATCACGCTGACGCTCCATAAACTACGCTCGGCACAGCCTCTGCTCGCCGTGCTGAACCGCCTGGAACA
The DNA here is from genome assembly GCF_002965285.1 of Escherichia sp. MOD1-EC5990. Taxonomy (NCBI): domain Bacteria; kingdom Pseudomonadati; phylum Pseudomonadota; class Gammaproteobacteria; order Enterobacterales; family Enterobacteriaceae; genus Escherichia; species Escherichia sp. MOD1-EC5990. The sequence continues at coordinate 16,855 of NZ_PTRV01000022.1, forward strand.
GAGAAAACCGGCGGGTCTGCGCTACGATCCGCAAGCTCAATCGCTGGTGTGCCTGCCCACGCAAACCCGAACGGGCTGGAATCTCAATGGCTTTGAGGTGGGGTTCAGGCCATGCGTCAGGCTGATGATTTACGGACGTTCTCTTGAGGCGCAGGCAACCGCGAGTCTTGCAGCAGCCACAGGCTATGACAGCCATATCTTCGATATTTTTCCGGCCTCAGCCAGCGCTCAGATCGATACCGATACGGCGGTCATTTTGCTGTGCCATGATCTCAACCGGGAGCTGCCAGTGTTGCAGGCCGCGCGAGAGGCAAAACCCTTTTATCTCGGCGCATTGGGCAGCTATCGAACCCACACGTTACGTCTGCAAAAGCTCCACGAGCTAGGATGGTCCAGGGAGGAGACAGCGCAAATCCGGGCACCCATCGGGATATTCCCCAAAGCCCGGGATGCGCATACTCTGGCACTCTCCGTGCTGGCAGAAGTCGCTTCTGTACGTCTCCATCAGGAGGAGGATTCATGCCTGCCCCCGTCGTCGTGATCCTTGCGGCCGGGCGTGGAGAGCGCTTTCTCGCCTCCGGGGGAAATACCATAAATTAAGAGAAAAATCTGCAGTAGCCGTTTTAGAAAATCACCTAAATCGTTTAAAAGAGCGCCCAACCCATAGTGGGCGCTCATCGCCTTGTGTAACTTATTCAGCAACGCGCGCCCTCGCCGGACTAAAGCGCACCGGCCTTCTGGCGTGCGGTAACAAAGGTCAGTACGCCAGCGCAAAGGAGCAGCACGCTACTCATAGCAAACGTGCTCTGCCAGCCAAGGCGGTCAAACACAATGCCTCCTGCCGTTGATCCAAGGGCGATGGCGAGCTGAATCACCGCGACCATGAGCCCGCCTCCGGCTTCGGCGTTGTCAGGCAACGTACGCGCAATCCATGTCCACCATCCGGTTGGCGCGGCGGTGGCCAGCATGCCCCAGAGTCCTAACAGCAGCGAGACCGTCCAGACGTGATGCCCGATAAGCATCAGACCGATAGCAATGACGGCCATAAGTCCGGGTATGGCCATCAGCGTGGGGTAGAATTTTCTGTTGAGAAATGCCGAAACAACCAGCGTGCCAATAAAACCGGCCACGCCGATAATCAGCAAAATCAACGACAAGCCTAAGGAATCAACCAGTGTCACCGACTCCAGAAACGGGCGCACATAGGTGAATAGCGCAAACTGCCCCATGAAAAACAGGCCACAAGCTATCATGCCGACCACAACCATGCGGCGGCTAAATAAGCGGAATACCGTGCCAAATGACGTGTGGCTTTTATTCGCATCCATACTGGGCAGGCTGATGCACTGCCAGATAAAGGCGACCACCGCGATGGGCACCAGGCACAAGAAAGCGCCTCGCCATCCGACCGTGGCACCCAGATAGCTTCCCAGCGGCGCGGCCACGACCGTCGCCAGCGCATTACCGGCATTGAAAATCGCCAGCGCACGCGTGACCTGTTGCTGCGGCACCAGACGAATCGCCGTTGCCGCAGACATCGACCAGAATCCGCCAATCGCCACACCAATCATCGCGCGACCGATCATATACATCAGATAACTGGAAGCCAGCGCAATAATAAGCCCCGATACGGCCATCAGAACCGTCATCCCCAGCAGCAGGAACTTACGATTCATCTTTCCAGCTAGCGTTGAAAGCGTCAGGCTGGTCAGAACCGCCAGCGCGCCGGAGATAGCAATCCCCTGCCCAGCCAACCCCTCCGTCACGCCTAAATCGCGGGTAATCGGCGTGAGCAGGCTGACGGGCATAAATTCAGAAGCAATCAGCACAAACACGCACAGGGTCATGGCAAAAATACCGCCCCAGTATGCGTGCTGATGATGAGGTGATGGTGTTTGGCTTAGTGTCGACATAGTGAAATTTCACAAAGATCAGGATAAAAGCCACCGGCCATAGACCGGTGGCTTTGCATCAATTCAGGAGAGGTTTTATTTCAGTTTGGTCTGGAAAAATTGTTCGAACTTCGCGAAAGGTATTTTTCCGGCCACGTTATCGTACAGGTCCACGTGATTTGCCCCTGGTACCACCACCAGCTCTTTGTCTTTACTGCCAACCGCCTTGTAAGCATCTTCAGCAAAATAGCGTGAATGCGCTTTCTCACCGGTCACAATCAGCGTCGGAATGGTGATTTCACTGGCGTAACTCAACAGCGGCATATTCATAAATGACAGCGGCATCGTTGCCGTCCACGCCCCGGTAGAGTTAACGGAACGTTCGTGGAAGCCGCGCGGCATGCGATAGTAGTCAAAGAACTCTTTCAGTACCGAATGAGGATTTGCCGGCAGCGTTTCTGGCAGAATGCGCTCGCCCGCACTGACCTTGCCGTTGCTATCGACATTAATATCATGACCACCGTGAGCGAACGTTCCGCTCTGCGCATCCTTCCAGCGCTGTTCATTCAGATATTGCAGAACAGCACGACGGTCGGCGGTAGAATAACGGTCTTTGCCATCCCCCACACCATGGCCCATCGCCCGGCTCATGTCATACATCACGCTGGTAGCTACCGCTTTAACGCGGGTATCCATCGCCGCGTCGTTCAGCGCCATGCCGCCCCAGCCACAAATACCGAGCAGCCCGATACGGTTGCGATCTACCTCTTTTTGCAGCCCTAAGAAATCCACCGCCGCGCTGAAATCTTCAGTGTTGATATCCGGTGAGGCGACGTTTCGCGGATAGCCGCCGCTTTCCCCGGTGTAAGAAGGATCGAACGCCAGGGTAACAAACCCTCGTTCCGCCAGCGTCTGCGCATACAGGCCGCTGGATTGCTCTTTCACCGCGCCAAATGGCCCACTGACCGCAATCGCCGCCAGCTTGCGATCGCCACGGTCTTTAGGCAGGTAAAGATCGCCCACTAAGGTGATGCCATATCGGTTCGGGAACGAGACTTTACGGTGATCGACTTTCTGGCTCTCGGCGAACGTTTTATCCCATTTATCTGTCATGGACACAGGGGCATTAGGATTGGTTGAATCAGCATAACTCATTGTCGTGACTCCACTTAATGATGCGAAAAGCAGCATGGTCGGCATCGCGATTTTTAGCGTTCGGGTGAAGGCTTTCATAAAAATCCCCATAAAAAACAACAGAGAGATACAGGTTTCCGACGGACAACACTGCGGTGCTTTACTTTGATGGGGTCATTATAGTGAGCAGAATTAGTGCTGATTAGGGGGCGATTAATGCTAAGATTAATACCATATTGTTATAAATTAATGCGGAGATTGCCGGCATGAAGGGGGGATGTTTCAATGGCGAAAAGGGAGAACTACAACGAGCTGTACCTGTTTATGCAGGTGGTGCGAGAAGGCAGCTTTACCGCAGCAGCTCAGCGGCTGGGTCTTGCTCAGTCAGGAGTCAGCCGTTCTGTTCGCGAGCTTGAAGAAAGGCTCGGCGTCCAGCTGCTGGTGCGCACCACGCGTAAACTGTCGCTGACGCAAGCAGGCGAGCAGCTCTACCAGAAGACGGCATCTGGATTTGAAATGTTAGATCTTGGGCTTGCCACACTGGCGCACTATCGAGAGACGCCCTCCGGCACGGTGCGTATCAATGCCAGCCAGCACGCGATTGATAAATGCCTGCTGCCAAAGCTGGCGGTATTTAAACAGCGATATCCTGATATCCGGCTTGAACTGATAAATGAGAGCCGGTTCGTCGATATCATCGAGGAAAGATTCGATGCTGGTGTCCGCCTGGGGCCTGAAGTCGGCCAGGGTATGGTCGCGGTACGCATCACGCCCGATATGGAGATGGCAATTGTGGGGACTCCGGAACATTTTCGTCGCTATGGTTTTCCGCAAACCCCGGCGGATTTAAAGGCGCATCCCTGTATCGCCTATCAGTTTGCCGACGGCAGCGTATACCAGTGGGAACTCAATCAGGATGATAAAAAAATTACCCACCGGCCTGAAGGGCAATGGGCCCTATCCGACAGCTATATGGAAGCAGAAGCCGCCCGACTGGGCCTCGGATTAGCCTATGTCCCTGTTGAATTGGTCGCCGATGATTTAGAACACGGTAAGCTTATCAGGGTATTACAGCGTTACAGCCTGCGAATGGAAGGATTATTTCTCTATTATCCCCATCGCAACGTCTCCCCCGCCCTGCGTATGGTCATTGATACATTGAAAATATGAACGTTAACAACGACCGACTCTTCACTGTGCAATATTGTGTCAGGTAGTCATTCTGCGTTCAATTCCAGGGGCCGCTTTGAGCGAGAAGCGGAAGTACGAAACTTGTTCTCACCACCGATGAAGCATTACAAACAATGCAGTTAGTTTATCAACGGGCAGGATCAGGGCGTACTCTCAAGCGGTTTAAGATTGATAACCTCAGGTACATTCATCTTGCCACGTTTCATATAGCGTATTTGCGACAGAGTTCATGTGAAGAAACACCGACTACGAGGATGATATTCATGTTGTATTGTTCGGGAAATCACTTCTTCATATGGAACCCTCATCACACTTACAAAACCATTATTAACATAGCTTAAGTGTTAATCAAAATTGAGCCATTCACATTACATTAGGTAAGGCATCTTACTAAAAATATTGTAATGTTTTGTTTTTAAAGATAAAGATTTCAGGTTGAAAACCAAAAATTTTTAGTTAAAAATATTTATGGTGTATGTAAAAAATGATAAGGTAGTGATAAGACATAAGTTTGTAAAACACATGTTAAATTTCAATGCTGATGAAAAAGCTTAGCGTTAATCAAAACAGGAGCAAGAAGATTGAAAGTTATTAGCTTAATCAATATGAAAGGTGGCGTTGGTAAGTCAACATTGGCTACCAATATTGCTAATCATCTTTCAGATAAACTTGGGTAAAAAATATTATTAATAGATATCGACCCACAATTTAACGCAACGCAATGTGTAATGGATACAAGCAAATATGTTGCACATATGAAAAGCGGAGGCGATAGCATATGTGATATTTTTTATAGTTCAAAAATTCGACTATCTACAATGACTGGTCCTTTAGTTAACACACCTAAAGAATTAGCCGATATAACACCAATTCAATTAAATAATAATTTTCACATTGTTCCCGGAAGCCTTGGGCTATATAAAATTGAAATGAAACCAGGAGAAGGGATAGAAAACAAGCTTAGACGCTTTCTTAAAATCCATGAAAATGACTATGATTATGTCATAATTGATACCCCACCAACCCCATCAGTTTGGATGTCCAGCGCATTAATTGCATCTGATTATTACCTCATTCCAGCCAAACCCGATCCTCTTTCGATCACTGGTATCGATCTATTAGATAGCATTATAAATGAGAAGAGAGAAAATTTCGATCTTAAGATTGAATGTGCGGGCATAGTTTTTAATATGGTTGAAGGTAATAGTAATTTATATGAGGAAAGTCTTCGTTACTTCAATAATCAAAAACGTTGGCGTAATAAGATCTTTAAATCATATTTGAGCAAACGTACTGAGTTGGCAAGAAATCAAACAAGAGGCTTATTTATTAACAATTTAACGGATGAGGATATGAAGTTTTCGCTGTCTAAAATTACTGACGAACTTCTCTCTAGAGTAGGTGACTTATGATTGACAAAAAAAATAACTCAAAAGAAATTAAGCAACTGTTAAACTTTTTAGAGGAGTTTTCCTTTATTTCAAAAAAATTATCAAGAATCAACTTTATTGAATTACTTCAAGATAGTTATACTGATAATTTAGAAGTTAACGAAAGAAATTCAAAGTCTAAAAAAAATGATATTAAAGGTTTCCTTGTTGGGTATCTTCCGAGGATTTTATTAGACAAAGATCTCTTCCAAAAAAATAAAGATATAGATGATTTTGCACGCATGTTAGGTATCGAAATCAGCAGGCCTGAAAAAAGATCTAGAGAGGAAATGATCGGCATAATCGTGTGTGACGTTCACGAGAAAAACTCATCCGATTTAGGTAAGGCTTATAATATTATCAATTCAATGTCAAATAACCCTCTAGTTTTGAGTAGAATAAAAGAGAGGAAGAACCTTTCTAGCGCTCAAAATGAGATATATGACTGGAATGAAGTTATAAAAGATATATTCAATAAGGACTAACAATGTCGAGAGAAGTAAACAGCGATTTCACTGAGTTAGTTACTTATTTCTCTGAATATAAATTAAAAAATGTTTTCGAGAATATTAACTCAAGAGGGAAAATAAGCATGATACATAAGAGATATTATTCTTTTATGTGCCTTGTTTACTGTTTGTATCATTTCTCCAAGGAGAAAATAGACGCCAACTCATTGGAGCGATTGCAAGAAGCTTCATCTGACCTTGGTACAGCTATGTTTATGGTTATAAATGGTGCATACAAACCAGCAAATCTAATGATGCGAAGTTATATTGAAAATTCTTTAAAATCAATCGGTTGCTTACTAGATCCTTCAATACTTGAAGAAAAATCATTGTTTAAGGTAATTGAACAAACTGGGGAACATCCTGTCTTCAAAAAAAATCCTCTACTACATGAAACTTTAAAAGCTGAATACTCTTCGTTATGCAGTCACGTACATACAGCTACTGTAAAAGAAATGGCTCACATAAAAGCTTTAAATGTTTTTCCCGAAATAGACTTGGTTAAAATAGATAATATTTCGAAGGTGATTGATAAGGTGGTTAAGACTATGATATCAACTATCATAAGAATTTTTCCTGATGTTTTCTTTTCCTTTGCACCTGAGTATCGAGAAAAAATCCTCCTTAGCTTAACCTCTGCACAACGAGCCTCACTTCATTCCTTAAGTGATTAACTAACAAGTATGACATAAAAACTATCCTATTGTGATAGTTTTTATGTTCATTAAGATGACTATATCAGGAATTATTGCCGAATTTTAATTTTCATATTGATTTTACTATCTCTCACCAACTCTTGTAAGTATCCTTCCGCCACAAGCGGACCATGTGCATTTAAATATCTGACCTAACGTGCCGTAACGCCGCAATGTCCGCTTCTGGCACTAAGCAGGCTGTCAGACGAAAGTGTAACGTTTCAAAAGTAAGCGTAAATGCAAATCAGTACAAAAAAAATTACTGTGGTTGAACTCCTCCCACACGGAGGAGTTCAGCTTTAGAGTTCATACTACCTACGAATAAAGGACCAATTTAAGGCTCGTATCATAAGACCATGATTACATTATATTTTCCAATGTTATCAATATAATCCGCATACCACTGCATCATCTCCCTACGTCCTTCCAAATACAACGCATGGTTATACGTCCCACGAATCGCATTCTTATCAACGTGAGCCAGCTGGGTTTCAATCCACGCTGTATTGAACCCTTCCTCATGCAAAATCGTACTCATCGTGTGACGGAAACCGTGCCCCGTTACCTTCCCCGTATATCCAATCCGCTTGAACACCTGATTTATACTCGCTTCACTCATCGTTTTGCGGGGATCATTCCTCCCAGGAAACACCAACGGATATTGCCCAGACATTACTTTGAGGTGCTGTACGATTTCCAGCGCTTGGGTAGAGAGGGGTACAAGATGAGGCCGTTTCATCTTCATACGCTCTTCAGGTATTTCCCACACCGCTTTCTCAAGATCAAACTCACTCCAGAAAGCACCTCGAAGCTCGCCGGTGCGAACTCCCGTAAGGATCAACAGCCGAGCGGCAAGAACAACTAGCGGGCTTCCTGTATAGTTGGATAGGGCTTTAAAGAAGTCCGGTAACTCATCAACAGTAAGGAAGGGATAATGCTTCGATTCATGGCCTGACATCGCGCTGGTTAGATCCGCAGCAGGATTGTATTCCGCACGACCAGTCACTATGGCGTAACGAAAGACTTTGCTGCAGCGCTGGCGAACCTTTTTAGCCTTCTCTGTCGCGCCACGGCTTTCCATTCGACGTAGCACATTAAGCAGAACCAGCGGTTTGATTTCATTCACCGGCAGTTGACCGATATAGGGGAAAATATCTTTATTAAAGGCCTCCAGAATGTCAGAAGCATACCCTTCTGACCACCGGCTCACCTTCGTACCGTGCCACTCAAGCGCCACAGACTGGAACGTATTATTGAGTTGCACATCGCGAACCAGCTTTTCTTCTTTCTTGGCGAAAGACGGATCGATGCCCTCGGCCAGCTTTTTCTTGGCTTCATCGCGTAGTGCCCTCGCTTGTACAAGGGACACTGCTGGATAGACACCAAAAGCCATACGCTTCTCTTTTCCATAGAAGCGATACTTCATCCGCCAGTATCTGGAACCAGGGGGAACAACCTCAAGATACAAACCAGCACCATCCGCCAGCTTATAGGCTTTCTCTCTCTGGGTTTAGCAGCGTCTACCTGTCGTGCATTAAGCTTCATTGGGGCATCTCCCTGGACCGAACATAGAATACCCCCACTAATGCCCCCAACTGCAACTTGATTTCGGTTGAGTCCAGTTGATAACAGGAGACAAGATACGAGCCAGAAACCACAGTGTACGGGCTTTTAGTTGATTTCGGTAGACTTGGGAAGAGTTTGAAATGGTGCCGATAATAGGAGTCGAACCTACGACCTTCGCATTACGAATGCGCTGCTCTACCAACTGAGCTATATCGGCCCTGAAAGGACATGTTCACGAACGTGAATTACGGTGGACAAGGTTAAAACTAACCGGGCGATGCGTCAATGGCCTTGTGAATCAAATGGCTACTTTTGCATCACCCGGTTTTATTTACGCACGAATGGTGTAATCACCAATGCCGATCCACTTGTAAGTGGTCAGTGCTTCCAGCCCCATTGGGCCACGCGCGTGGAGTTTTTGTGTGCTTACCGCCACTTCCGCACCCAGACCAAACTGGCCGCCGTCGGTAAAACGCGTAGAGGCGTTAACGTAAACAGCGGACGAATCCACTTCGTTAACAAAACGCTGGGCATTACGCATATCGCGGGTCAGGATCGCATCGGAGTGTTGCGTACCGTGTTCACGAATATGGGCGATGGCATCGTCAAGATCGCTGACGATTTTGACGTTCAAGTCTAATGACAGGAACTCATCGTCATACTCTTCGGCTTTAACAGCCACCACCTTCGCGGGGCCTGCCTGCAACTGCGCCAGCGCAGTTGCGTCAGCGTGTAATGTCACGCAGCTTTCCGCCATTTGCTTGCTTAATGCGGGCAGGAAGCTATCTGCGATGTTTTTATTTACCAGCAACGTTTCTACCGTATTACACGTGCTCGGGCGCTGAGTTTTCGCGTTGACAATCACTTTCAATGCTTCAGCGATCTCTGCACTTTCATCAACGTAAATATGGCATACGCCTATACCACCTGTGATTACCGGAATCGTCGACTGTTCGCGGCACAGTTTATGCAACCCAGCCCCGCCGCGTGGGATCAGCATGTCGATGTATTTATCCATACGCAGCAGTTCACTGACCAGCGCACGGTCAGGATTATCAATCGCCTGCACGGCACCCGCCGGTAAACCGCAGGATTTCAGGGCGTCCTGAATCACCGCCACCGTTGCAGCGTTAGTGCGACAGGTTTCTTTGCCGCCGCGCAGGATCACCGCGTTACCGGTTTTCAGGCACAGTGAAGCAACATCAACCGTCACGTTCGGGCGCGCTTCATAAATTACACCAATCACCCCCAGCGGTACGCGACGGCGTTCCAGACGCAGGCCGCTGTCCAGCACCCCGCCATCAATTACCTGCCCCACTGGATCGGCGAGGTTACATACCTGGCGCACATCATCGGCAATGCTTTTCAGCCGTGCGGGCGTCAGTGCCAGGCGGTCAAGCATCGCTTCGCTAAGGCCATTGGCACGCGCGTCAGCAACATCCTGGGCATTAGCATTGAGGATGCTTTCGCTTTGTGCTTCCAGTTCATCGGCGATTTTTTCCAGCACGCGATTTTTTTCGCGACTGGAGAGTTGCGCTAAATTATACGAGGCTTGCTTCGCGGCAATGCCCATTTGTTCCAGCATCGGCTGCTCCTTAACGGGTAATCATATCATCACGGTGAACGGCAACCGGGCCGTATTCATATCCCAGTATTGCATCAATTTCTTGCGAGTGATGTCCGGCAATACGGCGTAATGCATCGCTGTTGTAACGACTGACGCCGTGGGCGATATCGCGACCTTCAAGGTTGCAAATGCGAATGACTTCACCACGCGAGAAGTTGCCGGTTACGCTTTTAATGCCTTTCGGCAACAGGGAGCTGCCGCGTTCAAGAATGGCGGCGGTTGCCCCTTCATCTACCGTGATTTCACCCGCAGGCGGCGCACCGAAAATCCAACGTTTGCGGTTTTCAAGCGGAGTCGCCTGGGCATGGAACAGCGTACCGACGGAAATACCTTCCATCACATCACCAATGACACCCGGCTTACTGCCCGCGGCAATAATGGTGTCGATACCCGCACGGCAAGCCACGTCAGCGGCCTGCAATTTAGTGCTCATGCCGCCGGTTCCAAGACCTGAAACGCTATCACCGGCAATCGCGCGCAGTGCGTCATCAATGCCGTACACATCTTTAATCAGTTCTGCCTGCGGATTGCTACGCGGGTCAGCGGTATACAAACCTTTTTGATCGGTCAGCAACAACAGTTTATCGGCACCTGCCAGAATCGCCGCCAGTGCCGAAAGGTTATCGTTATCGCCGACTTTAATCTCTGCAGTAGCGACAGCATCGTTCTCATTGATTACCGGAACGATGTTGTTATCGAGCAGTGCACGCAAGGTGTCGCGGGCGTTCAGGAAGCGTTCACGGTCCTCCATATCAGCACGAGTTAGCAGCATCTGCCCGACGTGAATACCATAAATCGAAAACAGCTGTTCCCACAGTTGAATCAGTCGACTCTGCCCTACCGCCGCCAGAAGTTGTTTCGAGGCGATAGTCGCTGGCAGTTCCGGGTAACCCAGGTGCTCACGTCCGGCGGCAATCGCACCCGACGTCACAATTACAATCCGATGCCCGGCGGCATGTAGCTGCGCACACTGGCGAACAAGTTCAACGATATGGGCACGGTTCAGGCGGCGCGATCCGCCTGTTAGCACACTGGTGCCGAGTTTTACCACCAGCGTCTGGCTGTCACTCATGATTCTCTGCCATTCAATTTTAGGGAAAATGATATCAAACGAACGTTTTAGCAGGACTGTCGCCGGTTGCCAACCATCTGCAAGCAAAGCATGGCGTTTTGTTGCGCGGGATCAGCAAGCGTAGCGGCAGTTGTTTACGCTTTTATTACAGATTTAATAAATTACCACATTTTAAGAATATCATTAATCTGTAATATATCTTTAACAATCTCAGGTTAAAAACTTTCCTGTTTTCAACGGGGCTCTCCCGCTGAATATTCGCGCGTTAATTAAAATCAGGAATGAAAATGAAAAAGAGCACTCTGGCATTAGTGGTGATGGGCATTGTGGCATCGGCATCCGTACAGGCCGCAGAAATATATAACAAAGACGGTAATAAACTGGATATCTATGGCAAAGTTAAAGCCATGCATTATATGAGCGATAATGACAGTAAAGATGGCGACCAAAGTTATATTCGTTTTGGTTTTAAAGGCGAAACACAAATTAACGATCAACTGACCGGTTATGGTCGCTGGGAAGCAGAGTTTGCCGGAAATAAAGCAGAGAGTGATACTGCTCAGCAAAAAACGCGTCTTGCCTTTGCCGGGTTGAAATATAAAGATTTGGGTTCTTTCGACTATGGTCGTAACCTGGGGGCGCTGTATGACGTGGAAGCATGGACCGATATGTTCCCGGAATTCGGCGGCGATTCCTCCGCGCAGACCGACAACTTTATGACCAAACGCGCCAGCGGTCTGGCAACGTATCGGAACACCGACTTCTTCGGCGTTATCGATGGCCTGAACTTAACCCTGCAATATCAAGGAAAAAACGAAAACCGCGACGTTAAAAAGCAAAACGGTGATGGCTTCGGCACGTCATTGACATATGACTTTGGCGGCAGCGATTTTGCCATTAGTGGGGCCTATACCAACTCCGATCGCACCAACGAGCAGAACCTGCAAAGCCGTGGCACGGGCAAGCGTGCAGAAGCATGGGCAACAGGCCTGAAATACGATGCCAATAATATTTACCTGGCAACTTTCTATTCTGAAACGCGTAAAATGACGCCAATCTCTGGCGGCTTTGCCAATAAGACGCAGAACTTTGAAGCAGTCGCTCAATACCAATTCGACTTTGGCCTGCGTCCATCGCTGGGTTATGTCTTATCGAAAGGGAAAGATATTGAGGGCATCGGTGATGAGGATCTGGTCAATTATATTGATATCGGTGCTACATATTATTTCAACAAAAATATGTCAGCGTTTGTTGATTATAAAATAAACCAACTGGACAGCGATAACAAATTAAATATTAATAATGATGATATTGTCGCGGTTGGGATGACCTATCAGTTTTAATGGAGATTGCCGGATGCGGCGCATCCGGCACTTTTCACTCACGCGGTTAACTTCACCGGTTCATCACGAAAATCATCCGCCGGTTCCAGCTTCAGATTCAGTGTCGTCAGCAGTTCACGCAGCTTCTCATGAAACTCACGCAGGGTATGTTCCAGTCGCTCAACCACTTCGGCATCTTTTACCGGAACGTTCTTCCAGTCGCCTGCTTTATCGAACAGACCAAACTGGTAGCTGTAAGTAAAACGGGATTCCTGCGCTTCAAGCTCCATCCACCAACCCCAGAACTCACGCACTTCCGGCGCTGGTTTCACGTTGACGCATACAGCCAGACAATCGAAAAAGAATCGATTATCTTCGCACTTACCTTCACGAATATAGGGGCCTAGTGCGGTAAATTTTTTGATCAATCTGCTCTTCGGGTGTCCACTCGGTAACGTCATTGCGATCTCCTGTTGTGATGCACCTGTTTTACCAAACTGGTAAAATTTAGCAAATTTTTAACACAATCGTTTTTCGATCCAGCTCGTGATTTCCTGAAGACCTTTGTCAAAATTCCGATACACGGGGTTAAACGGAATCTCTAACAATTTACCATCAGCAGATGATGAGGTGATTAAGCGAGAGTCCTCTTCCGGGCTGAACGGATCGTTCTTCCAATAGCCTGATAACATTGGCGTTGGGCAGCGACGGCCCAGCAATCCTTGCACTTTTAATGAATAACGATTCAGTTCCACACGCAACGCTTCATCGGAAGCATCATGCATCCCCAAACGACTCGCCAGAACGTCAAGATACATTTCCGGCACCTGTTGCTGGCACTTAAAATCACTCAACAGGGTATGAACTACCGGACCAAGACAGGCAACCGCTTTCAGACGCGGCGATTCAAGATATGCCAGACGCACAGCAACGTTAGCGCCAAAACGGAAACCAAAGGCCGCGACACGGGTGTGATCCACCCACGGGACGTTAGGCAGCGCCTTTAAGACGTGCTGATGCAACAGGCTGGAGTCCTGGGTGAGCTTCCATTTTGAAGAAAAGCCCACCGACGGCATATCAATAGTCAGCATCGCAATGCCGCGCGGGGCAAAATAACGTTCATACAGACTGTAATAATCCGTCTGCATCGCATCCAGACCACCACACATTAATACCGTCGGGAACGGGCCATCGCCTTTCGGCATATGCAAAAAGCCGGTGATGGGCGCACCGCCTGGTACGGTAAACTCCATCTGCCGCATCGTGCCCGGCAGACGTTGGGCGGCCTCTTCATAGGCACGGTTTGACAAAGCCTGCGCTTGCTCGGCCAGGTCATCCCCTTTCAGATGAGGATAGGCGGCAATGTTGTACAACGTGGCCGCATGCAGCCAGTGACGACCACTGAGTTGTGGATCTTCTTCCGCACAAGCTTTTTGTTGCCACACCATCGCCTGGGTGGCCCATTCATAAATCCAGTTGCCGCCGCGGTAGCCAATCACCGTATCGTATAAATCATCGTCGGTACGTTCAGCATCGCTCATCACAATACGCGCCTGAACGTCGAGGATTTCACGTGGGTCAATGCCGCGCCAGATCCACATCAGACGGTTTATCATGCGATACCAGTGGGGGATGGTTTTACCATCAAGGGCCGACTGCACAGGCGGTTGTGCGCCGTGATTAAAGCGGCGGACTAGCGTCGAGGTTTCAGGATGTTTAAAGCGGGGTTTGAACAGGGTTTCGCTCAGGTTTGCCTGTGTCATGGATGCAGCCTCCAGAATACTTACTGGAAACTATTGTAACCTGCCTGAAGTTAAAAAGAACAACGCCCGGCAGTGCCAGGCGTTGAAAAGATTAGCGACCGGAGATTGGCGGGACGAATACGACGCCCATATCCCACGGTTGTTCAATCCAGGTATCTTGTGGGATATCAACAACATAATCATCAACCAGCGGACGACCTGCCGGTTTAGCGAAGATGGTGACAAAGTGCGCTTTTGGATACATTTCACGAATCGCAACTGCAGTACCGCCGGTATCCACCAGATCATCAATAACGATGAAGCCTTCGCCATCGCCTTCTGCGCGTTTCAGCACTTTAAGCTCGCGCTGGTTGTCGTGATCGTAGCTGGAAATACAAACGGTATCGACATGACGAATACCCAGTTCACGCGCCAGTAACGCACCCGGTACCAGACCGCCACGGCTTACGGCAATAATGCCTTTCCATTGTTCAGAAGGCATCAGTCGGCTTGCGAGTTTACGTGCATGGATCTGCAACATGTCCCAGGTGACGATGTATTTTTCGCTCATGTGAAGTGTCCCAGCCTGTTTATCTACGGCTTAAAAAGTGTTCGAGGGGAAAATAGGTTGCGCGAGATTATAGAGATCTGACGCACTAAAAACCAGTATTTCACATGAGTCCGCGTCTTTTTACGCACAGCCTCTCCCTGACGCGGGATAAAGTGGTATTCTCAAACATATCTCGCAAGCCTGTCTTGTGTTGACAACATTTTCTGCTAACCCTGTGACCTGCAATACTGTTTTGCGGGTGATCGACAAGGAGACTTAACGTGTCTGAACTGTCTCAATTATCTCCACAGCCGCTGTGGGATATTTTTGCCAAAATCTGTTCTATTCCTCACCCGTCCTATCATGAAGAGCAACTCGCTGAATACATTGTTGGTTGGGCAAAAGAGAAAGGTTTCCATGTCGAACGCGATCAGGTGGGTAATATCCTGATTCGTAAACCTGCTACCGCAGGTATGGAAAATCGTAAACCAGTCGTCTTGCAGGCCCACCTCGATATGGTGCCGCAGAAAAATAACGATACCGTGCACGATTTCACTAAAGATCCTATCCAGCCTTATATTGATGGCGAATGGGTTAAAGCGCGCGGTACCACGCTGGGCGCGGATAACGGCATTGGTATGGCCTCTGCACTGGCGGTTCTGGCTGACGAAAACGTGGTTCACGGCCCGCTGGAAGTGCTGCTAACCATGACCGAAGAAGCCGGTATGGACGGGGCGTTCGGCTTACAGAGCAACTGGTTACAGGCTGACATTCTGATTAACACCGACTCCGAAGAAGAAGGTGAAATCTACATGGGTTGTGCTGGGGGTATCGACTTCACCTCCAACCTGCATTTAGATCGTGAAGCCGTTCCGGCTGGTTTTGAAACCTTCAAATTAACCTTAAAAGGTCTGAAAGGCGGTCACTCCGGCGGTGAAATCCACGTTGGCCTGGGTAACGCGAACAAACTGCTGGTGCGCTTCCTTGCGGGACATGCAGAAGAACTGGACCTGCGTCTTATCGATTTCAACGGCGGCACACTGCGTAACGCCATCCCGCGTGAAGCCTTTGCGACCATTGCTGTCGCAGCTGATAAAGTCGACGCGCTGAAAACGCTGGTGAATACCTATCAGGACATCCTGAAAAACGAGCTGGCAGAGAAAGAGAAAAATCTGGCCTTGTTGCTGGACTCTGTTGCGAACGATAAAGCTGCCCTGATTGCGAAATCTCGCGATACCTTTATTCGTCTGTTGAACGCCACCCCTAACGGTGTGATCCGCAACTCCGACGTAGCAAAAGGCGTGGTTGAAACCTCACTGAACGTCGGTGTCGTGACCATGACCGACAACAACGTAGAAATTCACTGCCTGATCCGTTCTCTGATCGACAGCGGTAAAGACTACGTGGTGAGCATGCTGGATTCGCTGGGTAAACTGGCAGGCGCGAAAACCGAAGCGAAAGGCGCATATCCTGGCTGGCAGCCGGACGCTAATTCTCCGGTGATGCATCTGGTACGTGAAACCTATCAGCGCCTGTTCAACAAGACGCCGAACATCCAGATTATTCACGCGGGCCTGGAATGTGGTCTGTTCAAAAAACCGTATCCGGAAATGGACATGGTTTCTATCGGGCCAACCATCACCGGTCCACACTCTCCGGATGAGCAAGTTCACATCGAAAGCGTAGGCCATTACTGGACACTGCTGACAGAACTGCTGAAAGAAATTCCGGCGAAGTAATTACAATAATGTCCACGCCTGCGGGCGTGGACTACTGTTTGAAGCCAATGGCTATCTATATCGAAATAACAAAACATTATGAAACTCATGAAAAGGTCGCATATTTATATAGCTGCGACCATATTTCATGGGGAGAATTTCTGATCACCAAAGAAAGTTTTGCGCTGGAATCCGTGAAAGAACTTAAGGGTGAAAAGCAGAATTTTTATATGTTCAGAGCCTGGGGCAAAGTCAGGAAAACATACTTAGCCACGGGAGAATTTCCCCAGGAAACATGTTACGCCGCTTAAAGTCAGAATCATTTTTTCACGCGTTTTACATTTACCATTTTAGCATTACGCCTGCACCACATGGCAATGGCGGCAGCTACTAATGCCAGTTCCAGTAAAAACGACCAGTGTAATAAAAAATTGAGCCACCACGGATGATGTACCGCCGTAATATGAAAGAGTGCAAAGGGTTGGTTAACGAAAGGCATCAACCACCAGATATCACCGACCAGCGTATCAAGCAACAAATGCACAATACCATTCAGGCAAAACACCACGCCCAGCCACGCCGGAAGTTTATTCTTCGCAATTGCGGCCCAGACTAATGTCGCCGCCAGCAGAGCAAACCATAATAATGGCCAATGAGACGGGTAAAGATGATGATGTCGTTGCCCGTTATCCACCAGATAACACCAGAAGAGATCAAAATCGGGTGCAACGGCCCCGACTAAGCCAATAACCATCGCCCACCGCGCATGACGAGAAATCAGCGGTAGGCGTTTCACTAAAGTACAAGTTATTAAATATCCAGCCGGAAGATGACCGATAAACATGACGAATCCTTTCATTTTTGCCCGCCGCTTTCACGAAGAAAACGGCGGGTGACATTCCTCTATTACACAGCGATAAAAGCCATCCCTGTAAACGTCCGTCGCGGGTTGCCACGTTCAATCTGGTGATGGAACATTCGCCGCTGCGATTTCAGCGCCGCGCTATTTTCCTGTCGCTGTTGTTCCAGCTTCCAGGCAATCAGTAATCGCGCCAGCCGTTTGTTAGCATGCTGGCTGCGCTCTGACTGAACCTTCACGCTAATCCCGGATGCCAGATGCGTGGCGCGTACCGCCGAGTCGGTTTTATTGACATGTTGACCGCCCGGCCCCGACGAACGCAGCGTCTCATAATGGATCGCATCGGATTGCTCCTGCTCATCTGAAGTAAAACGCCCAATGCCCAGAAACCAGTTTTTGCGCCCATGATGAGGGCGATACGGACTCGGACAAATCCACTGGATAGTGCCACACCAGCTTTCGCTTAGTGCCCATGCGTTGTCGCCATCAAGTGAAACCAGCGCCGAACGCAGTGTGTCAGAGTAGCGACCCGTTTCTGTTTCCAGCACCGTTACCGCGACGTCTTGTCGGGCAGCTTCTTTAATCAGCCTGTCCAGTGCCTTTTTCACTGCGAGACAACATTCTTCCGGCCCCTGAGCTGAGGAGAGTTGTAGCAAGATCATCCTTTTTTCCCTCCACTGTTTTTGAGCGTCAGCACCGGACGCAGTCGCGCGACAGGAATAATTAAACCGGCCTGCACCAGACATTGCACCACACTTTCAGCCGATTTATAGGCTTGTGGCGCTTCTTCAAAGATGAGTTGTTTATCGCGACAAATTACCCGACTGCCAAGTTCAGTACGTGAGAGTTGCGTCGCCGTGTGTTTCGCTGCCAGACGCCCTTTACACTCGGTGCGCCCCCATTTACGCCCTGCCCCATGCGCCAGCGAGTGGAGCGTTTTTTCGTTCGCAACAGGCTTAACCAGCCAGGAGTAATCACCGCGTGAACCGGGAATAATCACCAGACCGTTGTCATCCGGCGTAGCCCCTTTACGGTGTAACCATCCTTGTTGATCGCCGATTCGACATGCGCTAACAAAGTTATGCGCCACATCCAGAACCGAATTTCCGTTGGCCTTAACTTGTTGCATTATGCGCAAAGCGATCAGCTGGCGATTAATACGCGCAAACGCCAGCGCATCGTCATGTTCCGCAATATACCGTAGCGCGTCGTCACTGCCTTGAGGCAAACCATGATGCGAAAACGAGGCAATATGCCGCTGTAAAATAGACTGCCCCAGCCCCCTCGAGCCGCTATGAACCAGCAGTTGCAGATGCTGCGCATCCAGACCTGCCAGTGCAAACAGTTCCGCGTCGATGATTTGATCAACTTTTTGCAGTTCTGCGAAGTGGTTTCCGCCACCGATAGAGCCAAGCGCGCAGCGCCACGGATGCTGTGCAAACGCTGACGGCAGGTTTTCCTCCAGCCAGCTTTCTTCAGCAACGTCATCCAGCGCAGATAATCGCTTTTCAAACTTATCGGCGTTGTATTTACGCGCGAGAATATCTGTTTGCCATAGCGCCATGCCGCAGCCGATATCATTGCCGACCAGTGCCGGGTAAAAACGGCCTACGGAGAAGAACGCTGCGCCAATCGGATAGCCGCGTCCGGGGTGTAAATCTGGCATCCCTACTACGCGTTGCATGTCGGGTAAATTTGCCGAGGTGTGTAATTGTTGGATCGCTGAACTCTCGATCCACAGGTCATCAGATGCGATGGTAAATACCGCATCGGATAAGGGACGAATATATTTGCCCATGTATCATTCCATTTATACTCGTCATACTTCAAGTTGCATGTACTGCGACTGCGTTCGTTCACCCCAGTCACTTACTTTAGTAAGCTCCTGGGGATTCACTCGCTTGTCGCCTTCCTGCAACTCGAATTATTTAGAGTATATAAATATAAAAATCAAGAAATGGCAGACGAATCCAGGGCAAGAAAAAAAGAATTAATCCTGGAAAGGTCTGCAAAGAGTCATTGATAAAGGATTTTTCATGATTTACCTCCTTGCAGTTTGTGGAATAAGAAAACGCGCACATATTAGGCGGGCGTTATTTTCATTGCAAGCTGGATTTAGTGTTGCGGTTTATATCGCATATGAAAATTAGTAAACCACGCTCCCCGGCATTCAACGCGCTGCTGCTTAACTGTCTGAAAACCATAACGTTCAAAAAAGGGTTTTGCGGTTATGCTGGCATCTACCGTAAGTTCGGATTCAGACTTAATCAAAGGTTTTAACAAAGCGCTGGCAACCCCGCAGCGGTTGTATTTCGGATCAACAAATAACATATCGATATAATGCTCAATGCAGGTAATAAAGCCGACCAGTTGTGTATTAATAACCGCAACCCGCACTTGTGATTTCGCGAGTTTCTCTTTCCATCGATGTTCATCAATCTGCGCCCAGGCGGCAATTTGTTGTGGTGAATAATGCTGACTAGCGGTCATCGTAACCGCTCTAATAAAAATAGCGCATAGTTGCTGAAAATCGCCAGGCTGATAGTTCCTTATTTGTATATTATTCATAATCCCAGCACCAGTTGTCTTTCCATTTGCGGATCAAGCAACGTCACATGCAGCCCCACCAGTCGCACACCGCGCCCGCCACGGCGTTCATCCCAGGTTTTACGCGCAGTGGCGATCAAGTCAGCTTTATTCAGCCGCGGCCAGACGTGTTCCTGGGTGGTTTGCTGAAAATCGTCGAACTTTAATTTCACCCCCTGGCGGGCAATCAGTAAATCAGGTTTTACCTTTGCCAGACGACGTTCAAGTTCCGGGTACAACCGCTCGATGATCGCTTCACATTCAGACCAGTGATGAATATCTTCCGCCATCGTGCGTTCTACACCGACGGATTTTCGCAACCTTTCGCTGTTAACGTCGCGCTCGTCAATGCCCTGACTACGCTCCCACAAAATGCGGCCAAATTTGCCAAAGCGTTTAAGCAATGTCACCAGATCACACTTTTGTACATCGCCGCAGGTTCGTAGCCCCATCGCTTCCAGTTTTGCCGCCGAGACTTTGCCGACACCGGGAATTTTTGCCAGCGGTAAGGTTTGCAGAAATGCCGGAACTTCTGCTGGCGTAATCACAAACTGACCGTTGGGTTTATTCATGTCTGAGGCGATTTTGGCGAGAAACTTGACCGGCGCAACGCCCGCAGACGCCGTCAGTTGCAGCTCGTTGAAGATCGTCTGGCGGATTTCCTGAGCGATAAGGGTCGCAGAGCCGTGGCAATGGACACTATCGGTGACGTCGAGATAGGCTTCATCCAGTGACAGCGGCTCAATACGCGATGTGTAGCGAGAGAAGATTTCGCGGATATGATTTGACGCTTCTTTGTAGGCGTCAAAGCGCCCTGGAAGCAAGGTGAGATGCGGACACAGTTTGAGCGCCATGCCGGTTGGCATTGCGCTACGCACGCCAAATTTACGCGCAGGATAATTGGCGGTGCTGATCACCCCCCGGCGTTCGCGGCTGCCGCCAATAGCAATAGGGATATCGCGCAGGGCGGGATTGTCGCGCATCTCCACCGCGGCGAAAAAGCAGTCCATATCCACATGAATGATTTTACGCATTGCTCACCTCTCAATACTGGTAAAGTATACAGTGATTTCAGAGTTTGAGAAATGCGTAAAGATTCAGCATTTAACGCGTTCGCTGCGAAAGCACCTGCTGCTTATCCAGCTTTTTCACCAACGGCTGCACCACTTTATCGCCATGCTGACCAAAATATTGATACAACGTATCGGACGCGCTTTTGGTGAGCACCATAATCTCAATGCGCCGATTGCCCGCGCTTTGTGGATTTTTGGCATCCAGCAGCATCTGGTCCGCCATTGCGCTCACCTGCATCACTTTATCTTCCGGCATCCCGGCATCTTCCAGCACCCGACGGGCCGAGAGCGCGCGGTCACCCGAAAGGTTCCAGTTGTTGTAGATATTGCTTTTATAGGCCATCGCATCAGTATGCCCGGTAATAATAATTTTGTTATCGAGCGAGTCGAACACTGGCGCGAGCTCCACCAGCAGCGTTTTAAAGAACGGCATAATCTTCGCGCTGCCGCGTTCAAACATATTGCGGTTCTGGTCATCTTTAATCAGCACGCGTAATCCCTGCGGGACAATCTCCATCTCCAGATTGGCTTCCATATGCGCATCGCGGGCGATGGTGTTGATACTGGTCGCCAGCTCGCCAAGCTCAGTGGCGGACTTCTTCTTCAGTAGCGCCGTTTTCTCGTTGACGTCACGCGCTTTTTTCTCCGTCTCTTCCGGCACCGCCACGGTGGCAGGTTTCAGCGGATGCGTCGGGCTGATTTTATTTAACGGCGACAGCCCACCACCGTTGAAAATCGACTGCCCGTGCAGCGCGGCGATAATGCTTTCACGCTCAGATTTACTAACACTGTTGACTATCCACAGCGTCATAAACAGTGCCATCATTGCCAAAGTAAAGTCGGCGAACGCCACCTTCCACGCCCCGCCGTGATGCCCGGCATGATTCTTTTTGATCTGCCGCCGGACGATGGTGGTTTTTGCCCCTCGCTCGCGGCGGTTGCCCGTCTTCCTCATGCTTATTCTTGCTCCAGCATCGCATTCACCCACGCGTCGAGGTTGGCGAAAGTCGGTTTTGACGCCAGATGCAGCAGCTTACGCCCGGCATCCACCGCCAGCAGCGTTGGTTTGCCGCCCGCCTGCGCCACCAGCACGGTACGCACGCACTCCAGCAGCGAATGTTCCGCCCGCGCCTGCTGTTCCATGGCGTTGGCGAGCGGGTCCATCAGGCAGTAGCAGATAAACACGCCTAAAAACGTTCCCACCAGCGCCGCTGCCACTTTCAGGCCAATCAGGGCGATAGAGCCGTCAATCGACTGCATGGTGATGATGATGCCGAGCACTGCCGCGCAAATGCCAAACCCCGGCATCGCTTCGGCGGTACGTTGCAATGAGCGCGACGGCGTGAGCAGCGACTCTTCGGCGGTGTCCAGCTCCTGATCGAGAATGCCTTCCAGTTCATGGGCGTCGATTTTGCCCATCGCCATCAGGCGAAAGTTATCGGCAATAAAAGTCACCAGCCGCTTCTGGGTTAATATCAGCGGGTATTTCTGGAAAATAGTGCTCTCTTCCGGCTGCTCGATATGCTGATCCAACATGCGCAGACCGCCGTTTTGCACCATTTCGAGCAACTCATACAGGCACATTAAAAGCTGACGCTGAAACTCCGGCCCGAGCTGTTTTTTACTGATTACGCCTTTAATTTGATGGGCAATCTCTTTCAGCACATGTTTCGGGTTACCAATAATCATCGCCCCGAAACCCGCGCCTAAAATAATGATCATTTCCGCCGGTTGCCAGATAGCCACTAATTGTCCACCGGCTTCAAAATATCCGCCAAATACGCAGCCGAGCACCACCAGTAAACCTAATATTTTTTGCATGATTTCTTCACTTTAATTCGGATAGACAAAATCACGAATTTTCTGCGCGATCTGTTTATTCAGTTGACAAATTCGGGCCTCGGTTAGCCCTAATACCAGCGCAATTTCTTTGAGATTCATCTCATGCTGGTAATACATGGAGAGGATCAGTTGCTCTTTTTCACTTAATTGTGAAAGCGCCTGTTGCAGCATTTGCTGAGTAATAAACTGCTCTTCCAGTTCCCTGCCAGCAAGCGGAATGCCAGGCCCTTCGCCGTTCAGCAGTTCGTCAAGGCTGGCGAGCGTTTCCGCTCCTTCCAGTTGCTGATATTCGAGATAATCTTCATGCGAGATCCCTTCCACAGCCAGTTCTGACCACTCCGGTTCGTGCCCCAGTTTCTTACGCGTTTCGCGTATCAGGTCCTTCATCTGATGATATTTCTGCCGCAGCTGGCGCGGTCGCCAGTCGAGAGCGCGCAGCTCATCCAGGATCGCACCGCGAATACGGTGCACGGCATAGCCCGCAAAACCTTCATCCGGCAGCCCGTAGCGGCGAATGGCGTTAAGCAGCCCCATTAACGCCGTTTGTTCCATATCCTGACGGTCAATAATGCAGTTACATTGCGGGGCAAGTTGCCGCACCACTTTACGCACCAACGGTAAATAGGCCTGCAAATAGTGGCTCTCCTGCTGCGGGGTTAATACCGGCGCGGCAGCAAATTCTTCTGACTCGAATACATCCTGTAGCATGTTTATATCCGCCTGGTGATTACTGGAAGACCACTTTTTTCACCAGTAAATCCTTATACGGTGCGCTCATTTTGCGACGCTGAAGATCTTGCTTTAACGCGTCAGAAATCAGTTTGCGGATGGCAGATATTTTCATGCCGCGCAAATCTTCAAATTTCATTTCCGTCAGGCATTCAACTGCAATACTTTGATACAGCGGCTCCTGATGTTTTATTTTTTCCGCTTCTTTATCACTGGCGACCACCATGACTAACTCCGCTGACAAATAATGATCCGCGCCATTTTTATCATGCAGCGTGACAATGGTTTCCGGTAAGGTCACAAATACGCTTTTGCTCTCATCCAGAGTTTCCACGGATTCCGTCTGCGCGGCGGCAGTCGGTTTTCCTTTTCCGGCATAGTGATGCCAGACTCCCCATCCTGCTCCGGCACCTACCACTAACGCCAGAACGGCGCTGACCACGCCCGCCACCACGATTTTCTTCATCTTGCCTTTACACTTTGATTAAAACGGATTCGTTCTGTGGAAATTGAGGCGCATCGTCAAGAAGTAAGGCGGCACTCACCTCTTCCTGCTGATGGCCCGACTGTTGTTGCTGTTGCTGCGACTGCCCTTCGGAGGAGACCTGTACGTTCACCTCCATAAAATTTTGCGCCGTCAGATGCTGGCGGAGATCGTCGCTAAACTGCTGTAACGCGCGACAAACCTCGCTTTGGTTCGCGCCGATGTGCACCGTTAGTTTGCCGTTGTCGAGTTGCACGGCGATCTCGAGCTTGCCAAGCGACGGCGGATCAAGACGTATCATGGAGATCTGCTGCTGTTTGTTGAGCTGAAAGTGGATCTGATCTTTCAGAAGCGTCGTCAGCTTTTCGCCCAGCTCGTCCATTGAGAGCGTGACGGGTTTAGTGGCAATCTCCTGATGATCGCTGACCAGCTCCGGCGTCTTAACCTGCAACACGGCCCTCGCAATAACCGGCTCGCTGTCTGCTACTTTTTCCGTTTTACGCTCGACCTGCGGGCGCGCGGTCACGCGGTTTGGCTCAGGTTTCGGACGAGCGGGCTGTGCCGATACGCGCGGCTGCGTCGGCGCAATGGCATGTAAATCTTCACTGGCGTAAGTCGCCAGTCTGGCCTGCTGCTCCGGTTTCACCTGCGGTAACTGGCTGACCAGCGCCTGCAACTGCGGCGGCAACGGCGTGGGCTCCTGCTGTTGCGTCGGGTATTGTGGCGCGTTTTGCGCCACCGCTTTCGTCAAGTGCTGGATAACCGGCGATGTTGCGACGTTTCGCGGCTGCGGCGTGTCCTGATGCGGCGCGGCAGGTTGCGGAAGTAACAGCGCCATTAGCGCCTGCATCGCCACCGGATCGTTCTCCTGGGGATGCGTCGCCTGTTGCTGGCTGGTTTTAGCGTTATGAACGCGCTCTGCCACCGCGGCCACCGCCATTTTCGGCAGGGTAAACGCGGGCGCGTTTTCACCGCTCACCGACGGTAAAATATCCGCTTTCAGCGACGCCGTTTCCGCAAGTGTTCCGAGCGTGGCAAGCAATGCCGGATTCATGACTTCTCCGAAAATAAATTAATAATTGAGTAGGCCAGCACGCCTTCCTGATGGCGCTGATGCTGTTCCATACGCGCCTTCAACACTTCTGCACGCTGCTCGCGCCGTTTAATCAGGGCATTAAACGCGCCGTACAATTGTGCTTTCACCGCACACAACTGCGCCGTATCGGTTTCCGCCGCCGCGTAATCGTGAAACTGGCGCATCAACTGCTGATGCAGTGCCGGAAGGCGTCGCCAGCGTTGTTTATCCAGTGCCTCATTCATCGCCTCAACCAGCGCGAAAAGTTGCCTGCATTGTTTTTCCATCGTCTTAACCCAGCTTGCCCGAAAGCCCTTCCCAGCCTTCGCGCAGATTGCTTAAGATCAGCATCACTTCATCGATTTTCTCTGCCGACAGTTCACCGCTGGCTTCATACAAGCGATACACACAGTGGTCATAGAGGCGTGAAAGGTTGACCACCAGCTCGCCGCCGGTTTCAAATTCCAGCGAACTGGTAAGCGCATTGAGAATGTCGATACATTTATTGATGCTCTGGGCTTTCTTCTCGAAACGCCGCCCTTCAATATGACTTTTGGCGCGTTCCAGCTCGTCCATCAGACCAGAAAACAGCACCAGCACCAGTTCCAGAGGCGATGCCGCCGCAGTACGCGCCGCGAGATCGATCTCTTTATATTGCGAATAGCCATCCTGTACTTGGTACATCTTTAGGGATATTCCTTCTGAGTTACGCGAATGCCGCCATGCTGGCTTTCATGGTGTACACCTCAACCAGCGTGTTGGTGTACTCCTCCAGATAACGGTCATAGTTGGCGTTATAGGTATCGGTAAGCTGATCGCCTTCGTCCTGAATTTTGCTCATCTGATCGTCAATGTTCTGCTGGCGCAGGGTGATGATGCCGTTGCTGGAGTCCGTGTAGGTGTTAATCAGATCGTCCATCTGTGCCACCATGCTGTTGTCGCCAACGAAAATAGAGGTCAGACCGTCAGGATTTTTCGCCATTTCGTCGTTGAACTGGTCGGAGTCAATCTGTAAGTGGCCGTGAGAATCAAGCGTGATGCCATAGTCAACAATCGACACCCCGTTGTAGCTGGCATGGGCGATATCATCGAGCTGGTTCGCCAGTGAGTTGAGCCCGGCGTCACCCGCAAATACCCCGGCGCTGGTACTGTCATCACCATGAGTAGTCAACGAATCAACCGTATCAATCAAGGTGTTATAGGCATCAACAAAGGTCTGTACTTTCTCCTGGCTGGCGCTGGAATCTTCGCTGATGTTAAAGGTAGTGAGATCGCTGTCAGAATCGCTGACTTCGGTGAAAGTCATGGTGACGCCGGGGATCACATCATCAAAGGTGTTGCTGCTGTTGGTGATCTCGGGCCCCGTGGCACTGCCGAGATGAATAATCGCGTCCTGAGCGGAGGAAACATCCGTGGCAACGGGCGCACTGGCGCTATCGTTGCTGGCATCATGCCCCGTTACGCTCACCGAAAATGCGCTCTGCGCCCCGGTGCTATCCGAGGTGAGCATAATGGTGGTGGTGCCGTCGGTTTTTACCAGCGCCGCTGAAACGCCGGGGTTATCGTCAGAGTCGTTAATCGCATTCACCAGCTCGCTGGCGTCGATAAAACCGTCGCCGTCACCGTTCTGATCCGCCGCCGACAAATCAATATCCATGGTGCTGTCGCCCATCGTCAGCTCGAAGGTGCCGGTAGCGGAAAAGGCGTCGTCGCCCATACTGAACGTGGTCTGCTGCCCCTGCGCCAGTTGCTCAACGAAAAACGAGTAGCTTCCCGCCTGTGCCTGCGAGTTAGCGGAAACGGTCGCTGAGTCATTATTGCTGGTGGCGGCAAACGTTACCGGGCCGTCGGTATCGCTGTTCAGCGCATCGACGGCACTTTGAAAGTCGCTCAACGCCGAGCTGAGCGTATCCAGGCCGCTGCTTTCGGCATCCAGCTCGGTCTGCTTTTCCTGCAAATTTGCCGCCTGGGTAGCGACATCCGCATAAGCGATTTCCTGGGCAATAGTTCTTGGGTTAATCATTGATGACTCCGGATAACGATGTCAGGTTATTGGCAAAAGGCGTGCCAATATTTTTTATGTGAATAATCAAAAGATTGAAAAATGGGCGGAAAGCGTGTTTCCGGTTCGGCGGAAAAGTGCCTGCCGCAAAAAGCACAACACCGCCCGCAGGCGGTATTGAGACTGATGACAAACGCAACACTGCCTGATGCGCTGCGCTTATCAGGCCTACAAGGTTTCTGCAATATATTGAATTTGCAAAATTTTGTAGGCCGGATAAGGCGTTCACGCCGCATCCGGCAATCCCGCACTACTGCAGCAGGCTGGAAACCATGCTGGACATGCTGTTGGATTGTTTCAGCATAGTGATACCGGTCTGCATCAGCACCTGCTGTTTGGTCATGTTGGACGCTTCCGTCGCGTAATCGGTATCCATGATGTTGCCGATAGCGACTTCGGTGTTGTCCTGCATACTGGTCAGGTTGTTTGCGGTGTCGTTCAGACGGTTGATAGACGCACCCAGCTTGGACTGGATCTGTGAAACATCATCCATCGCCGTAGAAATGCTGGTGATCATCTGGTTAGCTGAGCCAGACGCAGTCAGTTCAGTACCGCCAGACACGCCCGCAGTACCCGTGGTGTCAGCCTGATCCGCACTAAAGGAGTTGCTGATAGCAGAAAGATCCGTCACCAGCGTATTCAGTTGGCTTGAAATGTTCACGGTCATGGTGTCGGAAGATTCCGCGCCCACCTGGAAAGTCACCGCGCTCTGGAACAGACCGTCAGTACCGGTGTTGCTGGTACCGGAAACACCGAACAGGTTGGTGCCGCCATAAGTGGTGTTTTGCAGCATGTCAGACATCTGCTGACCCAGTTCGTCGTATTCGTCCTGCATCGCCTGCAGATCGTCGTCGCTGTAGGTGCCGTTCGCTGCCTGAGTTGACAGGTCTTTCATACGACCCAGCACATCAGACATTTCGTCGAACATGCTGTCAGCGGTTTGCAGCATCGCCGTTGCATCATTAATGTTGCTCAGTGCCACACCCATACCGCTGGACTGTGCAGTCAGACGGTTAGCAATCTGTTTGCCTGCGGCGTCATCGGCAGAAGAGTTAATCCGGTTACCTGTTGCCAGGCGTTCCATAGATGTAGACAAAGAAGAACTGCTTTTGCTGATTGCATTAACGGCGGCCATTGAGGCGTTATTGGTGTTAATAGATAACATGATACTGCTCCTTGGGATTAATCGTTTTCGTTTCGATACCCTGTAAAAACGACACCTCAGGCGCAAACTTAAAATCACTATGAAAAAAATTTCGCCACGTATTATCCGATGCCACTTTTAGCTAAAAAAAGTAGAGGTTAAATTCAGATAAAAAGATTATTAGCAATATCTGCCACATGGCCAGGTATCAAAATATGTCTTTATTAACCGCTTGATATAGTTAAGATTGTCATCAATTAATGCGCTTTGTTCTCAATGTACTGATGCCAAAATTTACATTGCGTTGCAAATAGTACACATTTGCCTATTGTACCTGTCCTGTCATTTCGTTACATTCCCACGCCATATAGTGATTAAGAATAATCCTATTACCATAAAATATTAATTATCACGCAGAAAAATCATCTTCTCAGGGACGTATAAGACTGTGCTTTATGTAAAGCACTATCAGGAACCATTTATCCCTTGCTAAGGTAAACTCAACTATGAGTATTATTATCAACAACTGGCGGATGGACCCGTCACTCAATGCCTTAATACATTGCGAAACGGGTGAAACACGTCGTCTCGGCGAATACCATTTTATTTTGCTGGAAACATTAGCAAAAAATGCCGATGTGGTTTTATCGCGATCTTATTTATGTGCCGAAGTATGGAAGAACCGCATTGTCGGCGGTAACAGCCTGCCGACGGCGATCCACGCTCTGCGCGTTGCCATTGATGATGACGGCAAGCAACAGAACATTATTAAAACTATCCCGAAAAAAGGGTACCTGTGCAATAAAGAGTATGTGTCTTTGCCGGAGTCATCGCCTGCAGAAGCGCTGATCATTACCGACCAGATACAGGATACAGCCCCAGAAGAGATATCTTCGACAACACCGCCTGTACCTGTTAGAAAAAAACATAAAGGACTGATGGGGTTAGCGTTGGCCGCAGCTGTTATATTAATTGGCTCGACCGTGGGGTATTCACACTTGAAAAGTACACCTGACGCCCCGCAACTGGTAAAAGAGTCAATTAACAGTCCAAGAATAAAAATATTTCATTTAACTTCTGCTGGAGAAAATAATTCCGTACCGTTACTATCACAAACCCTCGCACCAGGAAAAGACAAACTCGATAATTTATTGTCAGCGCATAATATGACAATGACAACCTATTATAAATATGTTCGTAACCGACTGGAGAGTGATATTGTTCTGCGCAACCAGTGCAATGGTAGCTGGCAATTAACCTTTAATGTGGAAGGCTGGCAGAACAGTGATATTAATAGCACGATGTATCAGAATTTAGAGAAGTTGTTAAATACTGTGCAGAAGTGCTGATGAATGCTAATAAATGCCGGATGCGACGCTAAACGCGTCTTATCCGGCATACCCATAATTACCCCAATAAATTCCTCACCGTCTGGCTGGAAATTCGCGCCTGACCGTTCACCGCCTGCAATAAAACCTGATAGTTATGATTGGCGCTGTCGAGCACACCGCCGAGATTTTCCGACGCCTGTACCGCGCTTTCTGTCTGCGGAAAGCGGGACATGCCGTCGATCAACTGGCGGACCTTTTGCTGCTGCACAGCCATCTTCGCGCGCTGCTGATTAATGTTTTCTAACGTCTGAGAAATCCCCGCCCCGCCCTGTTGCAGGCTTTGCGCTAACCGCTCGGCTTCAGAGGGTTCGGAAAAGGTTTTTAGCGGCATAAACGCCGACTTATCGCCATCGCTGCGCACGCTTAAGGTGCGCTCGATATGGGGCCACTGTTTTTCAGTGGTGGAGAAACTGATGCCATCCGCTTGCTGATGCAGCTGCACGCCTACGCGGCGCAGGGCGTTGGTCAGCCGTGTCTGGTACTGCCCGGCGTTATCATCCTCAGACAGCATCACCGCCGAAAGCTGGGTCTGCCGCCCGTCAGAAACGCTGAACATCCGCGTTCCCGGTGTAGGGTTGTTGACGAGATTCGCCAGATCCGGCGAGTGAAAGGTCACCCGCGCTTCGCCCTGTAACACCGGCTGCAACTGGCGGTCCACCGCGCCGCCGGAAAGTGCGGTGCGTTTGTCCAGCATCTGCGTGAGCGCCGTACCCTGCGCCTGCCCGCTCTTACGCTGGCTATGACGATAATCGAGCAATTGCTGCTCCAGTTGCCCGAGATAGTGATCCGCCTGCTGCAACGTGGTGAGCTGATCGTTAAGCTGCACGCTGTAACGCTGCGGGCGAGTGGTAATCAGCGGCGAGGCCGGATATTCACTCGCCGTCGCCGGGAGCTTTTGCCGCACCGCCTGAGTGGGCGCAACGGTTGACGACGATACCGCAGCGCTATGCGCGCCGCCGGTGGCGAGTGATGAAGATGTAAGTCCGACCTGCATACTGTTCCTGAAAGAGTTAGAGAACGCTGAACAAATTCAACTCACTCACCTTCGAGTAAGTCTTGAGGGTAGCTTCCATTGCCACTTCCAGTCCGGTAAAGGTGATCGACGCCGGGCCGTAATCGAGATCCTGCAATGAACCAATCAACTCATCATTAGAGGTAGAGATATCGGTCTGCGCATCGCTCAGCATCGACATGGTGTTTTGTGTCTCGCCGAGCGACGCAATCGAGGCGTTGAGGTCGTCCGAGGCGGTGTCCACCACATTAACGGCGTTTTGAATATCGCTTTGTACCTGCGGATCTGCCGGGTCAACGTTAGGGTTTTGCAACTCCTGCGACAGGGCATTGAGCGTGTTGAGCACATCTAAATTGCTGCCAAAGAAATCGCTCGCCGCCACGTTGGTGTCTACTTCGACGCCGTTCGACACCGTAGTCTGGCGATGGTCGCTGTTACCCTGATAGCTGTAGCGATCGGTCACGCCATCACCGTCATCGTCCACCGCCACAATCGGCGGTTGATCGTTGATAGTGCCGCCAAAGACGTAATGCCCGTCTTCATCCTGATAGTTGAGCGCCGCCACCATCGATTCGGTTAGCGACTCAATATCCTGACCGAGGCTTGCCAGCGAATCGGCGGTATTGGTGCCGTTCGCTGCTTCCAGCAGGTCGTCGCGCACCGCCAGCAGGCTGTTGTTGACGCCATCAAGAATGGATTCCTGCTGGCTTAAGCCCGCCGACGCGGAGTCGATATTGCTCTGATACTGCTCAATCGCCGACTGCTGGCGGTTCAACTGGGTGATACGTGTGGCGGCGATAGGATCATCCGATGGCTGCAAAATTTCCTTGCCGGTTGCCATCTGCTCGACCACGTGCGCCAGTTCGCCAGAAAGATTATTAAAACTTTGCGTCATCGAGACGTAGGTTTGTTGGGTGGTTACTCGCATTTTCGCGCTCCCGCTTAGCTGCACATTTCCAGCACCGAATCAAAAATCTCGGCCCCGGCGGAAATGACTTTCAGATTGGCTTCATAAATTTGTTGATAGGTGATCAGGTTCACCGCCTCTTCGTCCATGCTGACGCCGCTGACGCTGCTCTGCTGGTTTTGCGCCTCAGAATAGACATTGGACGCAGCGGTCACTTCGGTCTGGTTTTGCTGAGTGTAAATGCCAATATTGCTGATGATCGACGAGCACGCTTGCCCGACCGTCACGCTGCCGAGGTTGGCTATCTCCAGCGGCTCAGTGGAGATGTTGATCAGCGCCTGCAGGTTGTCGCTGTTGCCGCTTTCGTCCGGCGAACTGGAGAACGCCAGTTCATCGGCGGTGATATCCGGGTTAACGGTCAGCGGGCCATCGGCATTACTGGCATCGTAAATAAACAGCGGCTCGCCGGGGTTACCGTTGAGATCATAGCCCTGCGCCAGCTGATTGTTGACCGCATCGGCGAACTGCGACGCCATGCTGTTGATGGTGTCGGTCAGCGGCGTCAGCACGTCGTTTTGATAATCAAAAAGTGCGCCTAATGAACCGCCGGTATCGGTGGTCATGGTCGAGGTCGTTCCGGCAAAGGTCAGTGTCATCGTTGGCGTGCCATCGGCGTTGGTTTCCAGCGCGATGGTCGAACTTTGCTGCCCGCTCACCAGCGGCTGACCGTTTTGCAGGGTGACGTTGTAGTTGCCCTGGTCGTCGATATTGACCTGCACATCCATCATTCCGCTGAGTTCTTCCACCATCTGATCACGAGCGTCATACAGCGCGGAGGCGTTATCACCGTTGGCTTCGGCCTGGGCGATTTGCTGGTTATAGCTGGCGATGCCGCTGGTGAGCGTATTGATTTGCGACACCATCGCCTGCTGCTGGCTGATGATTTCTGTGCTTTGCGAGTCGATGTAATCGAGCGTGTTATCGATACGCAACGACAGCGCCCCGGCTTCGCTGATCACCTGCTCGCGCAGGGCAGAATCATCGGGGCTGGTGGTCGCTTCGTTGAGGGCCGCGAAAAAGTTATCGAACCCGCCGCTCAGGCTACTGTTATCGTCGCTCAATACCGCTTCCAGTTGCGTGAGATACCCTTGCTGGGTGTTGTAATAGCCGTAATCGCTGGCGGCATACCACACCTGATTCACCTGATACTGGTTGGAGACGCGACGAATGCTGTCCACCTGTACACCGTTTCCGGCGCTGTTCGGCGAACCGCCGCTGGCACCGATGGTGCTGATCTCCGCCACCTGGCGGGTGTAGCCCGTGGTCATGGCGTTAGCGGTGTTTTGCGCCGTGACGTTCAGCTCCACCTGCGCCGTTGATGCGCCGCTGTAGCCGATGTTAATCATGTCCATGTTGGATCCTTACCGGTAAATCGTGCCGGATAAAAGCGGCGTGAAGTTGGGGATTCTTAAGTTCCGTAAACCGGGCGCCACACGCCGGATGCAGCCTGCATACGGGCACAAACATAAAAATATGTGCGAACTCGTAGGCCTGATAAGACGCGTCAGCGTCGCATCAGGCGTTGTGCACCGATAGCCGGATGCGGCGTAAACGCCTTATCCGGCCTACAAACGGGCACACCCATAAAAACAGGCGCGGACCCGTAGGCCTGATAAGACGCGTCAGCGTCGCATCAGGCACCGTGCACCGATCGCCGGATGCGGTGTGAACGCCTTATCCGGCCTACATACAGGCGCAAACATAAAAATATGTGCGGACTCGTAGGCCTGATAAGACGAGACAGCGTCGCATCAGGCACCGAACGTCGGAGCCTCATTTATGCTTCGGCGACAACTGCTTCACAATCATCGCCGCGATCCCTATCCCGTGCTGCTGCGCCAGGGTGTTACACAACTCATCGTCATAAAACCCCTGCATCATGCGCACCGAATCGCTGTTAAATGGGTTATCTTTCGAATCAAACAACTCGTTGGTTTTACGCATCTCTTTCAGCATGTTGCGTAAAAAAATCGCCTCAAACTGTTCGGCGGCCTGCTTAATATCATTGGCCTGAACCTTCGGCCCCATTAACGCATCGCTGCCGTCAATCCCGCCGCTGGCGTTGACTTTCATCAGATCACCTCCAGGTCGGCATCCAGCGCGCCCGCTTCATGCAGCGCCTGCAAAATCGACATAATGTCGTCCGGCGTTGCGCCTAAACTGTTCAGCGCATTGACCAGCGTTTTCAGGCTGCTCGACTCCGGCAAACTCACCACGCCCGGACGGGCATGATTCACCGCGATATTGCTCTGCGGCGTTACCGCCGTACGCCCGCCCGCAAAGGCATTCGGCTGGCTGACGTTGCTGGTTTCGTTAATTGAGACGGTCAGGCTGCCGTGCGACACCGCCGCCGCGTGCAGCGCGATGCCATCGCCCATCACCACCGTACCGGTACGCGAGTTAAACACCACGCGGGCGCGGATTTTCTCCGCCTGCACCTGCACATCATCCAGTTGCGACATAAACGCCACCCGCGCGCCGGGGCTGGTGGGCGCACGCACGGTGACGTTGGTGGAACTCTGCGCCGTGGCAATGCCGCCAAACGAAGCGTTGATCGCCGCCGCAATGTTGTTGGCGTCTTTAAACGACGGGCGTTTCAGGTTAAGCGTGATGGTGTCGCCCATCTGAAAATCGCTGGGGATTTCGCGCTCCACCGTCGCGCCATTGGGGATTAACCCGGCGGTCGGCGTATTAACCGTTACGCTCGAGCCGCTGGCCCCGGTGGCATTCATCCCGCCCACCACCACACTTCCCTGCGCCAGGGCATACACTTCGCCATCTGCGCCGTGCAACTGGGTCAGCAGCAAGGTGCCGCCGCGAATACTTTTGGCATCGCCAATCGACGAGACGGTGACATCAATAGTCTGCCCACGCGAGTACATCGGCGGCAACGTGGCGCTCACCGCCACCGCGGCGACGTTTTTCACCTTCGGGTCGATTTTATTTGGCAACTGCACGCCAAACTGGCGCAGCATATTGGTGATGGTCTGGTTGGTGAATTTGACCTAGTTTTTATCGCCCGTACCGTCGAGGCCGACCACCAGGCTGTAGCCGACCAGTTGGTTTTCACGCACGCCCTGTACGTTGACCAGCGACTCCAGCGATTGCGCCAGCGCCACGCCAGGTAGCGCCAGGCTTACGGCTACCATCACCGTTTTTATCCAGTTTTGCATTGCACTCTCCGGCATTAAATCGGGAACAGAGGATGGTTAAACAGCCGGGTCAGCCAGCCTGCGGCGTTGGCGTCGCTTAACGCGCCACGTCCGGCATAGGAGATACGGGCGTCGGCGATCCGCTGGGAAGAAACCGAGTTGTCATTCTGGATATCGTCGGCGCGCACCAGGCCGCTTAAGCGGATGTACTCATCGCCCTGATTGAGGGTGAGCCATTTCTCGCCGCGAATTTCCAGGATGCCGTTGGGCTGCACCGCATGGACGGAAACAGTGATCTCCCCGCGCAGACTGTTCTGCTGCTGGGACGTGGCGCTGCCGTCAAAGTCGCGGTTGGCGTCGATGGAGCCGGAGAGGTTATTTTTGGTGTGACCAAATACCGTTGGCGCGGTGATATCGACGCTGTTGCTTTTGCCGAAATTGGTTTTCGCCTGTTTGCTCGACTGGGTCGATTCTTCGAGGATCACCGTCAGGATATCGCCCACGCGATAAGCCCGCCGATCGGCGGTTAGCGACCAGTTGTAGCCCGTTTCAAACACGCCCCCGGCACGCCCGTCTGCCGGAGGCGGCGCTTCGGTTTTCGGTGGCGCAAAGTATGCGTCGTCTTTTTTGACCAGAATGGCCTGCGATTCACACCCGCTAAGCAGGGGAAGCAGCGCCACCAGCCAGAGATAATTTTTCACGTTCTGCCTGTTTAGTGTTGCAGGCCACGGGGTGGCCGGTTGTTTGGTGGGTTGGAGCGGGTTTGTTCCCCCTCACCCTAACCCTCTCCCCAAAGGGGCGAGGGGACCGATCGAGCGCGTTTTTACATCGTGCTCCACTTTTCTCCCTCTCCCTGTGGGAGAGGGCCGGGGTGAGGGCATCAGGCCGCACCGCCCTTAACGCCTTACAGCGTCTGACTGATGTACTGCAACATATCGTCCGCCGCCGACACCATTTTGGCGTTCATCTCGTAGGCACGTTGCACCGTAATCATCGCCACCATTTCGTTGACGATATCCACGTTCGAGCCTTCGAGCGCATTGTCCTGCAAGGTGCCAAGCCCATCTTCGCCCGGTACGCCTTCGGTCGGCTGACCGCTGGCGGCGGTTTCCAGATAGAGGTTGTCACCCTCGGCAGAAAGCCCCGCCGGGTTGGCGAAGTTGACCAGCGTCAGTTGCCCTAACTCGGTCACGTCGCTGTCGCCAGGTAAGATAGCCGTCACCGTGCCGTCCTCACCAAACGCAACATTCGTCGCCCCCGCCGGAACGTCGATTTCCGGCTGTAACGGCAAGCCCTGCGAGTTGGTCAGCACGCCGTCGGCGTTCACCTGCAAGTTGCCGTCGCGGGTATAGGCGATATCGCCGTTGGCCTTTTGCACCTGCAAAAACCCCTGCCCCATAATGGCGACATTCATCGCGTTGTCGGTGGTTTCGACGTTGCCTTCGGTAAAGGTTTTCTGAGTGCCGACAATGCGCACGCCGCTACCGAATTGCAGCCCGGTCGGCATGATGTTGTTCTGGTCGAGCATCGCGCCCGGCGCTTCCTGGGTCTGGTAGAACAGATCCTGAAACATCACCCGGTCGCGCTTGAAGCCGGTGGTGTTAACGTTGGCGATGTTGTTGGCAATCGCGCTCATTTCAGCATCCTGCGCCGAGAGGCCGGTTTTGCTGATCCATAATGCTGCGTTCATGGTGGTAAATTCCGTGTTATTTTGGGGCCGCGGTTGCCGGATGCGGCGTAAACGCCTTATCCGGCCTACGATTTGGGCACAAACTTGTAGGCCTGATAAGACGCAAAGCGTCGCATCAGGCACCGCCGCATAGTTGCCGGATGCGGCGTGAACGCCTTATCCGGCCTACGATGAGCGGTTACGAGCCGCGCAATAAGCGGTTGCCCGCGTCGCTGATATCTTCGGCGGTTTTCATCATTTTGATCTGCGCTTCAAACTGGCGGTTCATGGCGATGGACGACATCATTTCGCTCACCGCCGAGACGTTGCTGCCCTCGAGAAAACCGCCGCTGACTTTGATGTTTTCATCACGCTGGGCCGGAACGCCGTCGCTAGTCACCAGCATCCCTTCAGGATTTTTCGCCAGGTTAGCAACCGGGATATCCACCAGCTTCAGGCGGTCGATATCCATCGTGGCGGTCACGTCACCGTCATCGGGCGTCACCGACAGCGTGCCGTCGCTGCCAAACGAGGCAATGGCGTTCGGCGGCAGAATGATCGGGCCGTTATCCCCCAGTACCAGATTGCCGTCGATGGTCAGTTGCCCCTGATCGTCCTGCTGAATGTTGCCGTTGCGGGTATAAACTTCGTTGCCGTTTTTATCCTGCACCGCAATGTAACCCGCCCCCTGAATCGCCACGTCCAGCGGGCGTTCGGTTTTCTCCGCCACACCCGTGCTGTCGTTCACGCCGCTGGCCCCTTCCTGCGCCATATAGCGCGTGTCGAAGCCGCCGCCTTTCACCTTGTCGTTGGTCGCCATCGCCATATCGGCGCGAAAACCGTTGGTGTTGACGTTCGCCAGGTTGTTGGCGCTAATTTGCTGCTCGTACAACGTCTGAGAAGCCCCGCTCAGGGCGGTATAAATCAAGCGATCCATTACATTGCCTGGAACAGCGCGTCATCGAGCTGTGTGCTGGTGGCGATAACTTTGGTGTTGGCCTGATAGTTACGCTGGGCGGTCATCAGGTTAACCAGTTCGCTGGTGATATCGACGTTAGAGCTTTCGAGCACACCGGACGACAGCGTGCCGCAGGTGCCGGAGCCGGGAACGCCAATCAGTGGCGTGCCGGATTCCCCGGTTTGTACCCATGCGGTGCCGCTCACTGCCTCCAGGCCGTTTTCATTCGGGAAAGTCGCCAGCACCACTTGGCCCTGCAACATGCGCTCGCCGTTGCTGTAGGTGGCGTAAACTTTGCCATCGTCATCAACCTGCACACCGTTTTGCGTGGCGGAAGCGTAACCGTTGGCGGAGTTGGTGGTGACAGAAAATTCAGAACCGTATTGCGTACAGGTGGAGTAATCGACGGTCAAATCGATGGGCGCGGCGGCGTCGGTCTGAAACTCAATGGTCTGCGGCGTAGTTGGCGAGGTCAGTTTTCCGGTATTCGGGTCGAAGGTTAAGGTCGTCGCCGGAACACCAGTCTGCTGCTGACCGTCGAAGGTGTACTGCACTTCCCAGGTGTTATCGCTGGTTTTGGTGAAGTACTGGCATACCGAGTGTTCGTTACCTAATGAGTCATACACCGTGGTGGTGTAGCTGTCGGTGTACGAACTGCTGTTGGTCGGATCGAACGGCACGGTAGTGCGGTCGATAGCGTCGTCACTGGCATCGAAGTTGGCGGTAAAGGTCAGGCTGCTGCTGGCCTGCGCCGGGATATTGCCGGTTTTGATCTGGATATCCGTCACCGTACCGGTTTGCAAAGTGCCGCTGTCATCGACCGGATAGCCCTGCAAATAAGCGCCCGAGGCGTTAACGATATAGCCGTCTTTGTCCGTTTCAAACGATCCGGCGCGGGTATAAGAGATGTTGCCTGCGCTGTCGCACATCACAAAAAAGCCGTCGTCGTTAATCGCCAGATCCAGCGCATTACCGGTGGAGACCAGCGAACCGCCGCGCGAAATACTTTGCGCGGTGCCCGCCACGCTGACGCCCATTGCCTGGCTTCCGGCATACATGGCTGAAAACTGGGTAGTCATCGACTTATACCCCACCGTTCCGGCGTTAGCGATGTTGTTACTGATCCCGTCCAGCTGTTCGTTAACGGCATTCAGCCCCGTTGCGGCAATTTCATAACTCATTGTTTCTTCCTGTTAATTGATTCTTACGCCACATCACTGTCGGCATCGGGTACGCCAAACTGGCTAATCATGGTGAACGGCACTTCGCCCACACCTGCAACGTTGAGCACCGGAGAGCTGCCGTCGAGCGGGATACGTACATCCTCCACTTCGCCGGAGACTTCAATCGGTACCTCTTCTTCCCCGGTGTTGGTCACCACCGAAACGTCGTAATCACCCGGCGGGATGCCGTAATCCGCCGGATTAATCGAGAAATCAACCTGGCCTGGTCCAACCGACGAACTCCCTTCCGGGATCAGCGAGACGGTGTAGTCATCGCCCGCGGCATCGGTAAAGTGGAGTTCGGCGGTGGTACAGGCGTCGTCCAGTGTGGCGCGACCGTTAATGGTCTGGTCACTCACCTGCAAGGCGGTGGTCTGCACCATAATGTCGTCGCCCACCAGGTTGCCGAGCGCCATCACCTGAATGTTGCTCATCAGCACCGCGTTGGTATTGGCCTGCACGCTCATCTCTTCCATCATCGCCACCTGCGCCATCGACGAAAGCTGGTCGATATATTCGGTGGCATCGGTCGGGTCGGTCGGGTCCTGGTTTTGGATCTCGGCGACAAACAGCGTCAGGAAAGTATCGACGGGCGAGCTATCGCTGCTGCTTGTCGTGTCGCTGGCCGCCACGTTGTTGCTTTCCGCCGTGGCGGTCGGCTGCGGCGATTGCGCATTCAGCGCCAGGGTATTCATCAGGCTTCTCCCAGTTTCAGCAGGCTTTGCTGCATACTTTTCACGTTGTTGAGCACATCGACATTGGTTTCAAAATCGCGCGAAGCCGACATCATGTCCGCCATCTGTTCCACCACGTTGACGTCGGGATACCAGACATCGCCGTTGGCATCCGCCAGCGGCGAATGCGGTTCATAGCGTTTCAGCGCCCCGCCGGTTTGCAGCACGTCCTGCACCTGCACGCTGGCGCCGTCAATGGCATGACGATGCGTTCCCGCCAGCAAACTGTGGTGATACACCGCGGCAAACACCGGGCTGCGTGCTTTATACGCCTGCGCCTCGCTGCTGGCGGGCGCATTGGCATTCGCCAGGTTACTGGCGACGGTATTCAGACGCAGCGTTTGCGCCGTCATCGCCGAGCCGGAAATCTGATAGATATCAGTAAATGACATGCTTATTTCCCTTCAATGGCCTCTCTGATACCGCTGATTTGCAGATTCAGAAAGGTCAGACTGCTTTGATAATCCATACTATTTTGTGAAAACCGCGCCTGTTCGCTGTTCAGTTCCACGGTGTTACCATCTTCCGACGGCTGCATCGGCACGCGGTACTGCACATCCACCGCCGCGTTATTTGCCCGTTGCATCTCCCTGGCAAAATCAATATCTTTAGCCTTGAAATTTGGCGTATCGACATTCGCCAGATTCGCAGTCAGTAGCTCGGTCCTCTCAAGACGTAACTTCACTGCCTGCGGATGTACTCCCAATGCTTGCTGAAAACTGATCCCCATTTCTTGCGTCACTCCCGCTTCAATCCGCATACGCTAAGCAATCGCTGTGCCAATTTTTAAGTGACTGATGAGAAAGGGTTTATGAGTTTTCAATTTTGCAGGCGGAAGTTGTATTTCCTCCTGGCGCTGGCCTTACCGGGCTACGCCGCCGTCCATCCCGTGCAACATAGCGCGCGGGAACAAGTCAACGCCCAGGTGCTGAATGCCGCGAGCCAGCAGATTGAATCGCTGGCGCAACAGCGGCAGTGGCATGACTATCGCTACACCTTTAAGGTCTACATTCCCTCGCAGATTGCGACCGCCGCGCCCTGCGCTACGGCCCCCGGCGTCACGCTGACTTCGCCTGCGGAAATCG
This sequence comes from Escherichia sp. MOD1-EC5990, assembly GCF_002965285.1. NCBI lineage: Bacteria > Pseudomonadati > Pseudomonadota > Gammaproteobacteria > Enterobacterales > Enterobacteriaceae > Escherichia > Escherichia sp. MOD1-EC5990. The sequence continues at coordinate 57,348 of NZ_PTRV01000022.1, forward strand.
CTCTCAACCGGATGAACTTCACCGTCAGTTGCCCGCAAAGCTGGCAGATGAACGTTGCGGTGCGCCCGGATGTTCTGGTGCCGGTGGTGATGGCGAAGTCACTGGTTGCCCGCGATACGCCGCTCACGGCAAATGATGTGGAGCTGAAGCCCTACAACGTCAGCGCCCAGCGGCGGGATGTGCTGATGGATCTCAATGAAGCGATTGGTTTAAGCAGCAAACATGCCCTGCAACCAGGCAGGCCGCTTACCAAAGAAGAACTGGTTTCGCCAGTGCTGATCGAGCGCGATCAGCCGGTGATGATTGTTTACCAGAGCGCGGGGATCACCGCCTCGATGCCCGGCGTGGCGCTGAAAAATGGTCGCAAAGGGGAAATGGTGAAAGTACGTAACGCCAGCAGTCAGCGGGTCATTAGCGCAATAGTGGCGGAAAGCGGCGTGGTGACAACGGTAAGCGCGGAGTAATTTACGCAGGCGATTAAAGTTTTGCCGCCTGTTAACCGCTTTACCGGAGTAACACACCTTCAAACAGAGACGAGGTTGCGATGAAAATCACCCCGACTATGCCAGGCAATCGCCCGACAGCCACAACGGCAGGCTCCAGCCAGCCGCGCAAAACTACGGCGACCACCACGACGCTCAGCGCCGACGACATTACCCAGGCGGGATTGCAGTCTGCCCAGCAAACGCTGAACGACCAGCAAGAGAGCGATATCGACAGCGATAAAGTGGCGCAAATGCAGGCGATGCTGGCGTCCGGCAGCCTGCAAGTGGACACCGAACAGTTAGCCAGCGACATGCTGAGTTTTTTCCAGAACTAAGAGGCCGATGAAGTGAGTATCCGGTTACAACAGGTGAAGGCGTTGTTGCAGGGAATTCGTGACGACGACGCACTGTACGATTCCCTGCGCGAACTTCTCCAGCGTCAGCGGATCTGCATGATTCGCCGCGCCAGTGAAGAGTTGATGGCGGTAAACGACGAGATAACGCAGCACTATGAGCAGTTGCATGGGCATAGCCATCAGCGGCACAGCCTGCTGCAACTGCTGGGTGTCAGCGTAAATCGTGACGGTCTGGCGCAGGTGTTTGCCTGGCTTCCGGCGGTACAAAAAGCGGCAGCACAACAGTTGTGGCAACGCCTGGAGCAAAAAACGGAACGCTGCAAAGCCTATAACGATAAAAACGGCGAGCTGTTGATTCGTCAGTATGAATTTATTCAGTCTTTTTTAGGCAGCGAAGCGGATTTTCTGTATCAGGAATAACGCGAATACCTTCCCCATAGCGGAAACGGATTTTCCGCCTGATTTCCAATCCTTTGTTTTTGATGAAAAAAAATCCCGGCACGCTTATTGCACATCCTGCACAGCATTAAAGACTGGAAGCCACCTATGAGTTTTATTGAATGTTACGAACCGGAATATGTGCGCAATTTTATGGCGCAATATCCCGATTCGCCTTTATACGTCCGCAAGGTGTGGAAGAATGAGATTCGCCAGAGCCTGGCATTGACCGATATTGCCAGTTGCAAAGCAGTGCTCAACGATGCCAGGGCCTTTGAATTACAGCTTACCTATCGCCCTGTGGAAGAAAATGCCGCAGCACTCTCCGCGCGCGATGCGATAGTAAACCAGATAATTTTGAGCACCCTCACGCTCCCGGATTTAACCCCAGAGCTTTCACTGTATGCCGTCGGTATCCTGCTCTCCCGCGCCAATAAAATGCCGGGCAGAGACGGCGACACTCTTGCCCGGCTGACAACGCTGCCGCAGGCGCTGGCCGATCACGCACAAAAAGGCACGCTACAGGCACAGTTCGCCCAGCTACCGCCCGTGCCACAGCTGGCGCGCCAACTGGTGACACTGCTCGGCAGTTGTGCGTTTGACTGGTCGATTCTGCCAGAAAGCCCGCGCAAAGCCTCGCTACCGTTGCAGGTGACTTTGCTGACGCTGCACGACGCCAACAGCGAAGCCCTGTTACAGCATCAGCTTCAGACGCAGTGGCAAACCACCTGGCAACAGCATTTTGCCACCGCGCCGTGGATGATGCGTAACTGGCTGATTTACCGCGTTTACCACGATGTGATTGGGCAGACTGACGGGGCGGATTATTGCCCGCTGGTGTGCGATTTTTACCTCATCCGCACGTTAATCAGTTTATGGACGCTGGATGATTCACCGCTGCGGCAGGAGGATATTTTCGCCCTCTTCGCGGTGTTTGAACGCTGGCGAGTGAGTGAAAATGCGCTGTTAGTTCGCCAGCAAATTCAGTCGTTATGTGCCGCCGAGCCGCTGCTTTCAGCGTTTTCGCTGCTTACATGAATCGCTCTGTGCGCGCTGATGCCCCTCACCCCGGCCCTCTCCCACAGGGAGAGGGAGAAAACCTGCGCCCAATTCAGCACCACGCTCGATCGGTCCCCTCGCCCCTTCGGGGAGAGGGTTAGGGTGAGGGGCAAAGCGCGCATAGCGCCTCCTAACCCATCACATTCACCCACTAACTCACCCAAACACCATGCCAACACCAAGCATCATCAAAACACTCGCCACCCACCGCGAAAAACCGTTCGTCAGCGTCGTCACGCCAACCTGGAACCGCGGCGCATTCCTCCCGTACCTGCTCTATATGTACCGCTATCAGAACTACCCGGCAGACCGCCGCGAACTGATCATCCTCGACGACTCACCGCAAAGCCATCAACACATCATCGACCGCCTGACCAATGGCACACCGGAAGCCTTTAACATCCGCTACATCCATCACCCGGAAAAACTGCCGCTGGGCAAAAAACGCAATATGCTCAACGAACTGGCGAGCGGCGAATATATCCTCTGCATGGATGACGACGACTACTACCCGGCAGATAAAATCTCCTGGACCATCGCCATGATGCAAAAACACCGGGCGCTGATCTCTGGTTCCGACCAGATCCCCATCTGGTACAGCCATATCAACCGCATCTTTCAAAGCCGCAGCTTTGGCCCGCATAACATCCTCAACGGCACCTTTTGTTATCACCGTAACTACCTGAAAAAGCACCGTTACGATGACGATTGCAATTTAGGCGAAGAGAAAAGTTTCACCGACAATTTCAGCGTTAACCCGCTACAACTGCCCAGCGAACGCACCATTTTGTGTATCTCGCATAGCCACAACACCTTTGATAAAGATTTTATTCTTGGGGCCAGCACGCCTGTAAATGCCGAACTGAGCGATATCGTCAGCGATCCGCTGCTACGCAATGCTTATCTGAGTCTGCATAACGCCACGCATCACCAGGGGATCAACCATCAGGCGATCGATCAGATAGTTGTTGTGAATCTGGATAAACGCCCGGATCGTTTACGGCAGATCCGTGAAGAGCTGGCATTGCTGCATATTCCGCCTGAAAAAATTACCCGCCTTGCCGCCTGTGAAGATGAAAACGGTCAACGGGGCCGCCGCCTGTCGCACTTGCAGGCGCTACGCCTGGCGCAACAGCACAGCTGGCAAAATTACCTGCTGCTGGAAGATGACGCGGTTATTCTCAAGCAGGAGAAACATATTCAGGTACTGAACACGCTGCTGGCGAGCCTGGCGAAAATCCCCTGGCAGGTGATGATCCTTGGTGGCGAAATTTCGCAAGGAACAATGCTAAAAAGCCTGCCGGGGCTGGTGCACGCGCGGGACTGCCGCAAAGTGTGCGCTTATCTGGTGAACAGTCGTTACTACCCACAACTGGCGCAGCAGATGGGCAACGATGAGCACTCGCTGGAAGACGGCTGGCAGCCACTGCTACGCGCCGACAAATGGCTGGCCTGTTACCCGAGTATTTGTTACCAGCGACCGGGCTTTAGCGATATCGAGAAAAAAGCGACCGATAACATCATTCACTATTTCAATAAGTTACCCATAGCCACAAAGCCATCCGCATTACCCATCGCCGACACCATCGGCTTTTTAATGGAAACCTCATTCCACTACGCGCTCTATCGCCCAATCATCACCGCCCTACAGGCGCAGGGGCAAAGTTGCACACTGGTAATCAACGATCGCGTGTTTAAACCGTTTCTGGATGAAATGCTGGCGACGCTAAAAAGCATCGACGATCCGCAGCTTAAAGGTATGCGCTTGTCTGAAATGCAGGCACACGGTCAGCGGGTGAAATGCCTGGTCAGCCCCTACCACACACCCGCGCTCAATGGCCTTTCACCCGTGAACATCCGCGCCATGTACGGCTTAGCCAAAGAAACGTGGAACCACGCCGACTGGAACCGTTTTTATCAACGCATTTTGTGTTACAGCCACTACAGCCAGCAGGCGCTGGCGCACCTCAGCAGCGCGAAAGTGGTCGGCAACCCACGCTTCGACGCCTGGCATAACGGCACGTTTGACCGCGCCCTGCCGGAAAATATCCAACCCGATTCCCGTAAACCTACGGTGCTCTACGCCCCCACGTTTGGCGCATTAAGCTCCCTGCCCCACTGGGCAGAAAAATTGGGGCGCTTGAGCGGTGATGTGAACCTGATTTGCAAACTGCACCACGGTACCTGCTCGCGCCCGGAAGAAGCCGCATCGCTAACCCAGGCACGCAGGCATTTAAAACAGTGCACCAACTCAGCCCAGCACACACTGGCGCAGCTGGCAAAGGCCGATTACGTGCTCACCGATAACAGCGGCTTTATTTTCGATGCTATCCACGTTGATAAGCGAGTGATCCTGCTCGACTTTCCGGGTATGACGGAACTGCTCGACGGTGAGAAAAGTTACTCCACGGCGGAGAGCGCTGACCAGCGGATTCGCGAAATATTGCCGGTGGCTCATGATATGGCTGAGCTGCGTTACTTATTGTCAGAGGCGTTTGACTGGGGGGCGGTACAGGCGCGGCTTACGGAGATTCGCCATCACTATTGTGACGCGTTTATGGATGGCAAGGCGGGAGAACGGGCGGCGATGGTGGTTGTGGAGGCGCTGGCGGGCAAGGAACCGTCAGGAATATGTCGATAAAATTCGATTTTTTAAACATGTCGTTGGAATACGTTTATGCCATCGACATGTTTTGGCGATATGTCGAAAAAACGCGATTTTTTAAACATATTTAACATAGCCAAACGGCAGACGGCATCATCTTCTCTCACTGCGGGAATCAAATCAGTAGGTGGCTGATTTACTCCGAATCACCTCAATTATCCCCGTCGTCGACACCGACGGCGTGCGCGGGAAATAGACCACCTCACAAATATACGCAAAGCTATCAAACTTCCCTGCCCAGTCATCGCCCATCACCAAAGCATCCGCACTGTACCCCCGCAGATATTCCGCTTTCTGCGCCAGCGACTCCTCCAGAAATACGCCATCCACGCACGCCAGCCCGGCGATAATCGCCATGCGGTCATCCTGAGGGTAAACCGGTGCCCTGCCCTTTTTGGCGATATTTAAAGCATCAGAGGATACGCCGACCAGCAGCCGTTCGCCCAGCGTGCGGGCGCGTTGTAAAAGGCGCAGATGACCGACATGAAACACATCGAAGGTGCCGAAGGTGATGACCGTTTTCATGGCTACTCCGCTAATTTTTGCCGCAGCCAGCACTGAACGGCGATGTCATCCACCGCTTTTTGCGCTTTCGCCGTGGCACTTTCTTGCTGCTCGCGGCGTTTGTCATCCAGCGTCAGGGTCACCACTTTTTCTTCGCATGCCGCCGCCGTCAGGTTTTTCTGCATTCGCGTAGCCTTGATGTTTGCCAGCGTTTTTTCCTGCTCCTGCCAGGCGATCACTTTGCGCAAGGTGCCTTTGTAGCCGCTGACGTTTTTCAGCGATTCCACCGACGCCGCCGCGCCCGCAGATGTTTTCTCCACCAGGTAGCCTAACGCTTTGATATTGTTGTCATAGCCCGCGCAAATCTGTTTTTGCTTTGCCAGCTCGACGGTTTTGTCTTTGACCGATTTATCCCGCAGGCGCTGCAATTGCGCGAGGGTGTCGATGATTTGTCGCATAGTTACTGTTCTGCCTTTTTGGCACCAGGAAAGAGGATTTGCAGGCGGCTTTGTACCAGTTCGAGGGAGGCGGGTTCGCGCATCTCCTGGCGTAAAAATCGCTCGATGGCCGGGAACATTTTCACCGCTTTGTCGACGCTGGCATCCGCGCCTGCCACGTAGCCACCGAGTGGGATCAGCGGTTTGATCTCCATATAGGCGGCGTAGTTTTGCTTTAACGCGCGAGCGGATTGCTGATGTTCCGGGCGGGTGACCTGGTTCATGCAGCGGCTGATCGACTGGCCGATATCGATGGCCGGATAGTGCCCCGCTTCCGCCAGTTTGCGGGTTAATACGATATGCCCGTCCAGCACCGCGCGGGCGCAGTCGACGATGGGATCTTGCTGATCGTCGCCTTCCGCCAGCACGGTGTAGATGGCAGTCATCGATCCCGCGCTTTCGCTGTTGCCTGCGCTTTCGACCAGTTTGGGGATCATGCCGAATGCCGACGGCGGATAGCCTTTGGTGGCGGGTGGTTCGCCAAGCGAGAGCGCAATTTCACGTTGCGCCATCGCATAGCGGGTCAGGGAATCCACCAGCAGTAAAACATGATGCCCGCGGTCGCGAAACCAGGCGGCGATGGAGTGGCACAGTTCGGTGGCTTTCAGGCGCATCAGCGGCGATTCATCGGCGGGCGCGACGACGACGATAGACTTCGCCAGCCCGTCCGCGCCCAAGGAATGGTCGATAAACTCTTTCACTTCACGCCCGCGTTCGCCAATCAGCCCAACCACCACGATGTCGGCTTTAGTCTGGCGGGTGATCATCCCCAGCAGCACGCTTTTCCCGACGCCGCTGCCCGCCATTAGCCCGACGCGCTGGCCTTTGCCGATGGTCAGCAGGCCGTTGATCGCTTTCACGCCCACATCTAAGGGTTCGTCCACCGAACGGCGGGTTAAGGGATTGACCGAGGGCGGTAGCGGCGGCAGAAGGTCGTTGCCGTTCAGGCGGCCTTTACCATCCAGCGGTTCGCCGAGGCCATTCACCACGCGGCCTAACCAGCTTTCGCCAATCAGGATGTCGTGGGCTTTTTCTTCCGGGAAGACACGCGCCCCCGCCATCAGGCCAACTGGCTGTTTGAATGGCATTAAATAGGTGATGTCGCGATTAAAGCCCACGGCCTGCGCGTCAATCAGCGTATGATTGGCGCTTTCTATGCGGCACAGTTGTCCGGTCATTAATGGGCAGCCGACGCTCTCCAGCAGAATGCCGTTCAGGCGCACCAGCCGTCCGGCGACGCGAGCCAGCGGGATCGACTCCAGCGAGCGCAGGGCGTTATCGAAAGCAGAAAAATCACTCACCCTGCGACTCCGGCGTTAGCGTCTCTTGCAGTGCGGTCATGCATTGTTCAAGGCGATGCTCGCAGCCGATATCCAGTTCTGATTTATCGGTAATCACCCGGCATTCCCCCGGCGGCAAATCCGGCGAAGGCGTCAGCCCCCATTCGTTGACCTTTACCGGCACCGCATCGCGCAGGCGGTTAAACTCTTCCGTGCTCAGCATCACTTGCAGGGTTTCCGGCATCGCCGGGAAGGCCGCCAGCGCCTCTTCCACCAGCGCCAGTAACTGCGTCGGTTGCAGCGCCAGTTCGCAGCGAATCACCTGGCGGGTGACTTTCTCCACCAGTTGCAGCAAATCTTCCCGCTGTTTACGTTCGATATGGGCGAGGAAGTCGTTCACTTTACCGCTGATGGCCTCCAGCGGCTGCGCCGCTTCAATAAACTGCTTGCGCCCTTCCTGCTGCCCGGCGAGGCTGCCTTCGGTGTAGCCCTGACGTTGCCCCTCGGCAAAACCTTGCTGATGACCTTCGCTAAAGCCCTGCTCCTGCCCCTCGGTCATGCCCTGAGCAAACCCTTTTTGCAGCCCTTCCTGAAAACCGTCCATCAACTGGCGCTGGTAATCGGCGGCGCTAATGCTGGCAGTGAGCGGTTCTCCGGTCACCGCACGCTGGCGCGGCGGGAAACGGTGCAGGCGATAGCGCCCGCGCAGTGTTTCAATGGTCATGGGTTACTCCGCCGTCTGTTCCGCAAAGAGCTGTAGCTGAATTTCGCCCGCCTCTTCCAGTTCACGGGCGATACCCATGATTTCGCGGCGGATTTGTTCGATACGGCTAACCGGCACCGGACCCAGGCGCGCGGTGATCGCTTCCAGTTGCTGCACCTGACGTTTTGGCATCACCGCATAAATGGAGCGACGTAACAGGGCTTCGGTGCCTTTCAGCGCCACCGCCCAGTCTTCCATTGGCACTTCGTCGAGCAGGCGACGGCGTACCTCTTCGTTCTGGCGGCTGAGAATAAAGAAGTCGTACATCTCATCCTGCAACTGCTCCAGCACGTCTTCGTCGCGCTCGCGCATCTGGTCGAGGATCACCTGCTGGTTTCCCTGGAAGCGGTTGACAATATCCGCCGCCTGTTTGATGCCCTTCACCTTCGAGCCGTGCTCTGAAAGCACCGACAGGCCGCGTTCGATCAGACGATCCAGTTCATCCACCACGTCGCGGTTGACGTCGTTGAGTTTCGCTACCCGGTAGAGAATTTCGTTTTGCACCGATTCGTTGAGATAAGAGAGCACCGCCGCCGAGATTTCCGGCGTCAGAAACGCGAGGAATACCGCCTGCAATTGCAGATGTTCTTCGGAGATCAGCATCGCCAGCTGGCGCGGTTCCACCCATTGCAGGCGCGCCATCCGCGAGCGAATCTCATCGCCGTAGATGCCATTGATCACGCTGCTGGCGATCTCGGTGCCCAGCGCCTTGTTAAGAATGCCCTGCAACATGGATCGCGATGCGCCGTTGATCCCGCTCTGTTCGCGGAACTCATCAAAGAAGTTATTGATCACTTTGCGTGCCATGCTGGTTTTGACGCCGGAAAGCCGCGCCATGTTTTCGCTCAGGCGCACCACTTCTTCGCGGCTGAGTTTTTGCATCACCGTTGCCGCCGCTTCTTCGCCCAGACACAGCAGCAGAATCGCCGCCTGTTCGAGATAGCTGTTGCTCTTATTTATTGTCAATTCGCTCATTGCTGGTAATCCATTGTCTGAGAACTTCGGCAACGCGATCGGTGTCGCTCATGGCCAGTTTTTGCAGGAACTCGAGTTTCACTTCGAGGCCAGAACTCTGGGACGGCAGGCTGTCATCGCCAGGCAGCGACGGCAGGTCGACATTTTTACGCTCCTCTTCCGGCACGGCGATCCACGGTTCGCTGATGGCTTCCGGTTCTGGTGTGATAACCGGCGCACGTACCGCCGTCAGCCGTTTCATCAGCGGGCGCACCACAAAGAACAGCAGCAACAGCGCCAGCAGGCCGCAGCCAATCAGCCGCCCCCACGCCAGTACACTGTCATCTTTCCACAGTGGAATAACCGGTTCGACAGGCACCGCCTGCGGCACAAAGTTGAGCAGTGATAAGGTGAGATTGTCACCACGCTGGGCGTCGATTCCGGCGGCATTATTCAGCAACGCGGTCAGTTGCGTGGTTTGCTCCGGCTTCCAGTTTTTCAGCGCCGGGGCGTTTTGATTGAGCACCACCGCCACGTTGAGGCGTTTCACCGCAAAGCCGGGATGCTGAATATGCTGGACGCTGCGGTCGTAAGAGTAGTCGCGCTTACTTTCGCTGTGTTTGGAAAGCGCTTCCGGCGAGCGGTTTTCTTCCGCACCGTTGGTCATCTGATTCGCTGCAATCGGCGGACGGTTACTGAGCGAACCGGGCACGCCCATCGCCACCTGATTAGTGTCGCTGTCCAGCACGCTCTCTTCGCGGTTGATTTTCGGCGCGTCACCGTAGTGTTCCTGAGTTTCGTCGATGGTGCTGAGGTCGAGATCCGGCATCACACTGACGCGGTAATTCCCCATGCCAACCAGCGAATCCAGCACGTTCGCCACGCTGGCACGGGTTTTGTCCTGAATATCTTTGAGGATCTGATCGCGTTTACGGGTCGCGGCAGAAACCGCCTCGCCCGCGCCAATGCCGTCGGTCAGCAGATTTCCCGCCTGATCGACGACGCTGACTTTGCTGGCCTGTAGCCCCGGAATACTGCCGGACACCAGATGCACAATGGCGTTCACCTGGTCCATATTCAGCTTCGCGCCGTAATGCAAGCGCACCACCACCGAGGCACTGTTTTGCGGCTCATCGCTGACCACAAACGAGCTTTCTTCGTTGAGCGCCAGATGCACCCGCGCGCTTTCCACCGCGTCCAGCGACATGATGCTCTGCGCCAGCTCCCCTTCGAGGCTGCGTTTATAGCGCACGTTCTGCACGAACTGACTGCTGCCGAGCATTTCGTCTTTGTCCATCAGCTCGTAGCCGCTGGGCAATATCGCCTGCACGCCTTTCGCGGCAAGGGTCATGCGCGTTTTCGACAGTTCGTCTTCCGGCACCAGTATCTGCCCGCTTTGCGGGTCGATGCGGTAGGTGAGCTTTTCGCCGTCCAGCACGGTGACAATCTGCGACACGGGCAGATTTTCCTGGCGTCCGTAGAGCGAGACGTAGCCGCGATTCCCCGTCCATAGCACGCTGACGATAATCGCCGTCGCCGCAACGGCAAGCCCCACACCCGCCATCAACGCCCAGCGTTTGTTATCTGCGAGCCGCAGTCGAAACGCCGGAAAGGCCTGGGTTAACTTCTTTATTTGTGCATTCATAGGGTTAGATCGACATACTCATCAGATCGTTAAATCCGGTGGCGATTTTGTTGCGCACCTGCACCAGCGCGGAGAAAGAGAGCGACGCCTGCTGGCTGGCGATCATCGCCCCGGCGAGGTCATCACTTTTGCCCGTGTCGACAGCCGTTTGCTGCTGCTCCGCCACCTGCTGGAACTGGTCAACGTGACCGAGCGCGCCGAACATAATACGGTTAAACGACACGTCCGGGTCGGTGGAACTGAAGGTCATGGCGGGTAGCACTGGCGCCTGGGCGTTGGCCTGCATCCGCTGCACGTCCTGCATAATTTGCGCCTGCATGGTGCTGTTGATTGTGGTAATGCTCATTTTTAACTTCCGGGTCAGGAGAAAACTTCGATACCGTGCTTGCGCATGGAGGCCAGTCGATAGCGCAGGGCACGTGGGGTAATGCCTAACAGGTCGGCGATTTTGCTGCGGTTGCCCTGATATTTGCGCATCAGGTCGGCGATATATTGATACTGCGCGCTTCGTCCGTGCTGGCCTAAATCGCCGGTTTCGGCAATGTGGACGGCGGGCTGAACAGGCCATTGCAGTTCACTGTGGTCAGCAATATCGGTGTCCGGCAGGCCTAATGCATCCGGGTAAATTACGCCGTCGCGATTTAAAATCATTCCCCGCTGAATGGCGTTTTCCAGTTGGCGCACGTTACCGGGCCAGCGGTAATTAAGCAGCGCACGGCGGGTGGATTCGGACAGGGTGATATTTTTCACCAGCACCGTGGAGTATTTTTTAATAAATGACTCTGCCAGCGGAATAATATCGTTCAGGCGTTCACGCAGTGGCGGCATGGTAATAGGGATAACCGCCAGACGATAATAGAGATCTTCACGAAAACGTCCGGCGGCAACTTCCTGCTCCAGGTTTTTATTGGTGCAGGCAATCAGGCGAAAATTGAGTTTGATTTGTCGGTTACTGCCTAATCGCTCAACCTGTTGTTCCTGCAATACGCGTAATATTTTGGCCTGTAGCGCCAGCGGCATTTCACCAATTTCATCGAGTAATAAGGTGCCGTTATTTGCCAGTTCCATTTTTCCTGGCACGCTGGCAATTGCGCCGGTAAATGCACCTTTGTCGTAGCCAAATAACGTCGATTCCAGCATATTTTCCGGGATCGCCGCGCAGTTCACGCCGATATAGGGCGCATTATCATTTTCACCAAAGGCTACGGTGTGAATATACTTCGCCACGCACTCTTTCCCCGCGCCGGTTTCGCCCTGAATCAGGACCGGCACGTTAAAGGCGGCGACACGCTTTGCCAGAGTAAAAGCGTTAATGCTGGAGGCGGCAGATGCAATAAGTTCAGACATAGGGTGAACAATATAAGTAGCGACAATAATCAGGATGTTCTGAAGCGTATCACCGGCGGGATTAACAAGTTTGAATTAAACGATAATAAAAATATTATTTTTTTACAAACAACGAGTTATCCATGTAGGCCGGATAAGGCGTTTACGCCGCATCCGACAATCTTGCACCGGTGCCTGATGCGATGCTGCGCGTCTTATCAGGCCTACTGTTCGTGCAATGTTTTATGACGATGCCTGATATCTCACCCTTTAATAATTTAATTATTTTTTCACCCTATTAATAATTTGCCCCTTTCACGCCCCGTCTATTTAATACCTCACCTTGTGTCACTGCCGGAATTGCATGCACAAAAACGCCCATACCATTACAGCAGAGAAAGTAAGCCATGCTGAAGTACAGTAAAACGCCAGGCATCTTTAAATTAGAAGGTAATCGGCTCGGACGCCCCTACCATCGCCTGCCGACCCTGTTTACGGGGAATTTTGACGTGATTGATTCGCATCTTGGCAGCTACTTTCTCAAAAAGCATCGCAGCAATATCACTTTAAAAAAGATTGGTTGCGAAATGGATATTATTAATAAAAACGCCGAGTTGATGGTTTCCCAGGTCGGGCATCTGGCGTTTGATATTGATCGTTCCTTATTGTTAATGCTGCTGGGTAATTTTTATGGTCTGGAATCGTCTCTTGAAGAGGCGAAAGCGCATAACGGCCTACCGACCAAAACCGAAACACGATTAAAGAACCGACTCGCGCTGGATATCTGCACGCTGATATTTAATCTGCAAACCTCCGGTATTGCACTGAAATTAAAACTGGACAGCAGCACAGTGATTACCCACTGGGCGTATCAATTAACCTTTACCCTCGCGGGCGATGAAGAGAGCCGTTTTCGTATTTTGCTCGACGATGCCCACACCGATTTTATTTTAAATCTGATCCGCCACAGTGAGCACAGTAAACCGCAGCAGGTGGCGAAATCCGTCAACAAGCCGGCACTGATTAAAGAGATCATCCGCTCCCTGCCGTTGACCCTGAACGTCAAAATCGCCGAGCTGTCGATGAATGTTGCCGATCTGGCGCAGGTAAAAGCCGGAGATATTTTACCCATCTCGCTGGGAGAAACGTTCCCGGTGGCGATTGGGCAATCTGAATTATTTAGCGCCCTGATAGTGGAAGACAAAGACAAACTGTTTTTGTCGGAGCTGGCGGGCAAAAATGAGAATAGCCATGAGTAAGCAAGAAGATATTTTAGCCGGGGATTTTGGCCTCACCGATGACGTTGCGCCTGTCACGAAATCCGCCGACGCCGAAACGCTGGTCACCCGCCTGGAGGACCGTTTTTCCGACTCGATGACGCTGCTGAAACGCATTCCGGTGACCTTAACGCTGGAAGTCTCCTCGGTGGAAATCATGTTAGCCGACCTGCTGAACATCGACGATGACACGGTGATTGAACTGGATAAACTCGCCGGGGAGCCGCTGGATATCAAAGTGAACAATATCCTGCTGGGCAAAGCGGAAGTGGTAGTGGTCAACGAGAAGTACGGCCTGCGCGTGCTGGAGTTTAACACCCGCGATATCAACGACCTGGCGCCATGAAACGCCGCACTCAACTGACGCTGGGCCTGGCGCTGCTGGCGCTCGCGCCGCTGGCATTAGCCCAGGGCGGCGATATTGCGCTGCTTAATGTGGTCACTCACGGCAACACTCAGGAGTACAGCGTCAAAATTCAGGTACTGATTCTGATGACCCTCGTCGGTTTGTTGCCGACGATGGTGCTGATGATGACCTGCTTTACGCGCTTTATTATCGTGCTTTCACTACTGCGCCAGGCGCTGGGGCTGCAACAAACGCCGCCAAACCGCATTCTGATTGGCATTGCGCTCTCCCTCACCCTGCTGGTGATGCGCCCTGTCTGGCTGAATATTTACGACCACGCGGTGGTGCCGTTCGAAAACGATCAGATTACCCTGACCGATGCGTTAAGCACCGCCGCGACGCCGCTGAAACGCTTTATGCTGGCGCAGACCGACAAAAAAGCGATGGCGCAAATCATGACCATCGGCGGCGCAAAGGGCAATGCCGCCGACCAGGATCTCTCCATCGTGGTGCCCGCCTATGTGCTGAGCGAACTGAAAACCGCTTTCCAGATTGGCTTTATGATTTACATCCCGTTTCTGGTTATCGACCTGATTGTCGCCAGCGTATTGATGGCGATGGGGATGATGATGCTGTCGCCGCTGATCGTTTCGCTGCCCTTTAAGCTGATGCTGTTTGTGCTGATCGACGGCTGGTCGTTGACCATCGGCACGCTCACCACCAGCATTCGCGGACTGGGGCTGGGCTGATTATGCTGACCGTTGACGTAGCCGCCGACATTGTCGCCAGCGGCATAAAAGTGGTGATTTTACTGGTTTCGGTACTGGTGGTGCCAAGCCTGCTCGTTGGCCTGCTGGTGAGCGTGTTCCAGGCGGTGACGCAGATTAACGAACAGACCCTGAGCTTTTTGCCGAGGCTGATTGTCACGCTGGTGGTGCTGGGGATATGCGGCAAATGGATGATTACCCAGTTGCATGACCTGTGCATTCACCTGTTTAGCCAGGCCGCGTTGCTGGTGCATTAAGATGCGCACAAGCGACGTTACGCAACTGACGGATCTGGCGCTGGGGCTGTGGTTTCCCTTCGTGCGCATTATGGCGTTTCTGCGCTATGTGCCGGTGCTGGATAACAGCGCCCTGACTATGCGCGTGCGGATTATTTTGTCGCTGGCGCTGGCAATCATCATCACGCCGTTGATCCCCCATCCCATTCCGCATGATTTGCTCTCGCTCAACAGTTTGATCCTGACGGTGGAGCAAATCTTATGGGGCATGTTATTCGGGCTGATGTTTCAGTTTCTGTTTCTGGCGCTGCAACTCGCCGGGCAAATTCTCTCGTTCAATATGGGGATGAGCATGGCGGTGATGAACGACCCGAGCAGCGGCGCATCGACCACCGTGCTGGCGGAGCTTATCAACGTCTACGCGATCCTGCTGTTTTTTGCCATGGACGGGCATCTGTTGCTGGTGAGCGTGTTGTACAAGGGCTTCACCTACTGGCCGATTGGCAACGCGCTGCATCCGCAAACCCTGCGCACCATTGCGCTGGCCTTTAGCTGGGTGCTGGCGTCCGCATCGCTGCTTGCGCTGCCGACCACTTTTATCATGCTGATTGTGCAGGGCTGCTTTGGCCTGCTCAACCGCATTGCGCCGCCGCTGAATCTCTTTTCACTTGGCTTTCCCATCAACATGCTGGCAGGGCTGGTCTGCTTTGCCACCCTGCTCTACAACCTGCCGGATCACTATCTGCATATGGCGAATTTTGTGTTGCAGCAGCTCGACGCGCTGAAAGGTCACTATGGCGGATAGCAGCAGCGAAGAAAAAACAGAGAAACCCTCGGCGCAAAAGCTGCGTAAAGCGCGTGAAGAGGGACAACTGCCGCGCTCAAAGGATATAGGGCTGGCGGCGAGCCTGTTTGCGGCGTTTGTGGTGATCTCCAGCAGCTTCCCGTGGTATGCCGATTTTGTACGCGAGAGTTTTATCAGCGTGCATCAGTACGCGCAGGAGATTAATAACCCGGAGGTGATCGGCCAGTTTCTGCGCCATCACCTGTTAATTCTCGGCAAGTTTATTCTCACCTTGCTACCGATGCCCGCCGCCGCGCTGCTCTCTTCGCTGGTGCCCGGTGGCTGGCTGTTCTTGCCAAAAAAAATCCTCCCGGATTTCAGCAAAATCAGTCCGTTAAAAGGGATTGGGCGGCTGTTCTCCAGTGAACATCTTGCGGAAACAGGCAAGATGACGGCGAAGTCGGTGGTGGTGCTGGTGATGCTGTGGATTAGCCTGCGCAATAACTTTGCCGCCTTCCTCGGCCTGCAAGCGCTGCCGTTCAAACTGGCGATGAATGAGGGTTTGTCGCTCTACGCCAGCGTGATGCGCAACTTTGTCATCCTGTTTATTTTCTTCGCGCTTATCGACGTGCCGCTGGCGAAAGCCCTGTTCACCAAAGGGCTGAAGATGACTAAGCAGGAGCTGAAAGAAGAGTACAAAAATCAGGAAGGCAAGCCGGAAGTGAAGGCGCGCGTGCGGCGGCTGCAACGGCAACTGGCGATGGGGCAAATTCGCAAAGTGGTGCCGAAAGCCAACGTGGTGATCACCAACCCGACCCACTACGCCGTGGCGTTGCAGTATGACCAGTCACGCGCCGCCGCGCCGTTTGTGGTGGCAAAAGGTACCGATGAAATCGCCCTCTATATTCGTCAGGTCGCCACTGAAAATCAGGTGGAAGTGGTCGAGTTCCCGCGACTGGCGCGCTCGGTTTACTACACCACCCAGGTGAATCAGCAAATTCCGTTTCAGCTTTACCGGGCCATCGCCCACGTTCTGACCTACGTCCTGCAAATGAAACACTGGCGCGACGGCGCACAGCCGCGCCCGGCTCTGAACAGACATATTTCCATTCCCAAAGAGGTGCTTAAACTGGATGGCGAAAACAACTAAATCGTTCCTCGCGCTACTGCGCGGCGGCAATCTCGGCGTGCCGCTGGTGATCTTGTGTATTCTGGCGATGGTTATTTTGCCGCTGCCGCCTGCGCTGCTGGATATTCTGTTCACCTTCAACATTGTGCTGGCGGTGATGGTGCTGCTGGTGGCGGTGTCGGCGAAACGTCCGCTGGAATTCAGCCTGTTCCCGACTATTTTGCTGATCACCACCTTAATGCGCCTGACGCTTAACGTTGCTTCTACGCGCGTGGTGCTGCTGCACGGGCATCTCGGCGCGGGCGCAGCGGGTAAGGTGATTGAGTCGTTTGGTCAGGTGGTGATTGGCGGCAACTTTGTCGTCGGTTTCGTGGTGTTTATCATCCTGATGATCATCAACTTTATTGTCGTCACCAAAGGGGCCGAGCGTATTTCCGAGGTTTCTGCCCGCTTTACCCTAGACGCGATGCCCGGCAAGCAAATGGCGATTGACGCCGATCTTAACGCCGGGTTGATCAACCAGGCGCAGGCGCAGACCCGCCGCAAAGATGTTGCCAGCGAGGCCGATTTCTACGGCGCGATGGACGGGGCATCGAAGTTTGTGCGCGGGGATGCCATCGCCGGGATGATGATTCTGGCGATCAACCTGATTGGCGGCGTTTGTATCGGGATCTTCAAATACAACCTGAGCGCCGATGCCGCCTTCCAGCAGTATGTGCTGATGACCATCGGTGACGGGCTGGTAGCGCAGATCCCGTCCCTGCTGCTCTCTACCGCGGCAGCGATTATCGTCACCCGCGTCAGCGACAACGGCGATATCGCCCATGACGTGCGCCATCAGTTGCTGGCAAGCCCGTCGGTGCTCTACACCGCCACCGGGATTATGTTCGTGCTGGCGGTGGTGCCGGGAATGCCGCACTTCCCGTTCCTGATGTTCAGCGCCTTGCTTGGCTTTACCGGCTGGCGAATGAGCAAACGCCCGCAGGCGGCGGAGGCGGAAGAGAAAAGCCTCGAAACGCTGACCCGCACAATCACTGAAACCAGCGAGCAACAGGTCAGTTGGGAAACCATTCCGCTGATCGAGCCCATCAGTTTAAGCCTCGGTTACAAGCTGGTGGCGCTGGTGGACAAAGCGCAGGGCAACCCGCTCACCCAGCGTATTCGCGGCGTGCGGCAGGTGATTTCCGACGGCAACGGCGTGCTGCTGCCGGAGATCCGTATTCGCGAAAACTTCCGCCTCAAGCCCAGCCAGTACGCCATTTTCATCAACGGCATTAAGGCTGATGAAGCTGATATTCCGGCGGATAAACTGATGGCGTTGCCCTCCAGCGAAACCTACGGCGAGATAGACGGCGTGCTGGGGAACGACCCGGCGTACGGGATGCCGGTCACCTGGATTCAGCCCGCGCAGAAGGCGAAGGCGCTGAATATGGGGTATCAGGTGATCGACAGCGCCAGCGTGATTGCTACCCATGTTAATAAGATTGTGCGCAGCTATATTCCTGATTTGTTTAACTATGACGACATCACGCAGTTGCATAACCGTTTGTCGTCAATGGCACCGCGCCTGGCAGAGGATTTGAGTGCGGCGCTGAATTACAGCCAGTTGCTGAAAGTGTACCGGGCACTACTGACCGAAGGCGTTTCCCTGCGCGATATCGTCACCATCGCCACCGTGCTGGTCGCCAGTAGCACCGTCACCAAAGATCATATTCTGCTGGCGGCCGATGTGCGCCTGGCACTGCGGCGCAGCATTACCCATCCGTTCGTTCGCAAGCAGGAGCTGACGGTGTATACGCTGAATAATGAGCTGGAAAACCTGCTGTCCAACGTGGTGAATCAGGCGCAACAGGCTGGCAAAGTGATGCTCGATAGCGTGCCGGTGGACCCGAATATGCTCAACCAGTTCCAGAACACGATGCCGCAGGTGAAAGAGCAGATGAAAGCGGCAGGGAAAGACCCGGTGCTGCTGGTGCCGCCGCAGTTGCGCCCTTTGCTGGCGCGTTATGCGAGGTTGTTTGCGCCGGGGTTGCATGTGCTGTCGTATAACGAAGTGCCGGACGAGCTGGAGTTGAAGATTATGGGGGCGTTGAGTTGATTGAGGATTCTTTTCCATACTTTGCAGCACCTGACACCATTAATTGACGTCACACTGCAAAGAGACTACGATGACACCATACAATGACGTCATGGATTGATAGTATGATTAAGGTCAGCGCGCTAGGCTCTCGTCATAGAAAAACATTCGACGATGTAATGACGGAGCCGCCAAAATCTGGAATTAAATGGGATGATGTTGTTGCTCTCATTAAAGCGGTGGGTGGCTCAATAAAAAATAACAACGGCTCCAGACGAAAATTTCAGATTGGAACGACCAAATTCAGCACACATGAGCCGCATCCAAAGAATGTGATGGATAAAGGCGCAGTAGCAGGTCTTAAGGAGTGGTTTGTTAACTGTGTAGGGGTAGATTATGAATAAAGCATCGAACATTATCACAATTAAAGGTCAACCAGCCGCAGTGACATTTGAAGCCGATATCAACGCATTTCGCGGCAAGTTCCTCAATGTAAACGGTTATTGTGACTTTGTAGCCACAAGTATTGAGGCATTATATCGTGAAGGCGAAAGCGCTCTGGATGAGTGGATGGCGGATTGTGAAGAGGACGGTATTGCCCCTTTTCGTGAAGAAGAAGAGCAAAAACGCCTGACGCTTCGTGTGCCGCATCACATCGATTCGCGGCTGACCATCGTCGCCAGACAACATTCCATTTCAAAAAACCAGCTCATTATTGATGTCTTAGAACGTGAGTTTTCAGCCCAGATGTAAACAGGTCGGATGCCGCGTGGCATCCGACCTGTTGCCAGTTCGTCAATATTACCCATTTACAAAATCGTCTCTTCCGTCAAAATCCGCCGCGCGCCTAAAAAATGATCATGCCAGAAAGGTTCAGCTAACCGACTTACCCGAATGGTTTCCCCGGTGCGCGGCGACTCGATAAACTGACCGTCTCCCAGATACACGCCCATATGGTCGGCAATCTCGCGGCTGTGAATATGGAAAAACAGCAAATCTCCCCGGCGCAGGTCGTTATTTGCCACAATGGTTGCCCGACGGTAGTGATACATCTCATTGGCCGTGCGCGGGAGTTTCGCCTCGAGGATCTTGTTGTAGGCATAAAAAACCAACCCGCTACAGTCGAAGCCTTGATCGGGTCGCGTGCCGCCCCAGACGTATGGCTTGCCAAGCTGCTGCTCCAGACGGTGAATCGCCACTTCGGTGATATTATGCAGGTGGTTACTGCTGAGGAAATGATTGTTTTCCGCCAGCGCCTGCCAGCGTCTGTCACTCGCCTTGAGCGGCGCAGGAAACCATTCTGGATGCTGTTTTATCTGTTCGCGGTTGTGTTGCCGCAGTGCCCTTCTGCTTTCGGCATTGCCTTCCACAATATAGCTGGCCTGCTTTTTCAGATGAATTTGGTACTGTTTTAATAAACGCGCACGGTTTTGCATCCGCTGGCGGGCGGCGTAGCTGAAAGAGATATGTGATGTGGTGGCGCTGGCGAGTAAAGGGAGCAAAACGCATAACGAAAACACGCCTGGATGCAGAAATCTGCCGAGCAAGAACGAAGACATGAAGGACATAAACCGGCTGAATGAAGGTGAGAATTTTAAAAGACCGGAGGAGTAAACGGGATTATTAATTGCTTATTTGCATATTACTATTGAGGTTTCATAATCTTAGGAAATAAATGATACATGCGCTTTTCGGACTAATGAAAACTGCCCTTGTGCTAAATTTGTAAACCCTGCGCCGACAGGCTTGCGTAAAACTCTTTTGGTGATAATGTGAGCCTTCCAAATCCAGACTATTCCGATTTGGGATCCATTTTGCCGTCCTGGCGTGTGTAACCGTTTTATCAAGGAATAAGCAGTATGCGTAAAATCGCATTAATTCTTGCGATGTTGTTGATCCCGTGCGTTTCGTTTGCCGGTTTGCTGGGCAGCAGTAGCTCGACCACGCCAGTGAGCAAAGAGTATAAGCAGCAGTTGATGGGATCCCCTGTCTACATCCAGATCTTCAAGGAAGAACGTACGCTCGATCTCTACGTCAAAATGGGCGAGCAATATCAACTGCTCGACAGCTATAAAATCTGTAAATATTCCGGCGGCTTGGGGCCAAAACAGCGTCAGGGCGATTTCAAAAGCCCGGAAGGGTTTTATAGCGTCCAGCGTAATCAGTTAAAACCAGACAGCCGTTACTACAAGGCGATTAATATCGGTTTCCCCAATGCCTATGACCGTGCGCATGGTTATGAAGGGAAATACCTGATGATCCACGGCGATTGTGTTTCCATCGGCTGCTACGCGATGACCAATCAGGGTATTGATGAGATCTTCCAGTTCGTTACTGGTGCGCTGGTGTTTGGTCAGCCGAGCGTGCAAGTGAGTATTTACCCGTTCCGCATGACCGACGCCAATATGAAGCGCCATAAATATTCCAACTTTAAGGACTTCTGGGAGCAACTGAAGCCGGGCTACGACTACTTTGAGCAAACCCGTAAGCCACCGACCGTTTCTGTGGTCAATGGCCGTTACGTGGTCAGCAAGCCGTTAAGCCACGAAGTTGTGCAACCACAGCTGGCATCAAACTACACGCTCCCCGAGGCAAAATAAGCGCCATTCGCCTGGCATAATCTTTTGCCAGGTTTCATTGCCCGTCAGCGGCTGTGTTGCAATCACCGTGACCACATCATTCGGTGTGGTCTGCGAGCTGAAGTCGATTTCCACATCCTGATCCAGCAACGTTGCCACGCCAAACGGCGCGCGGCGGGTGATCCAGTGTAAATTAGTCGAGCAATACGCCATTACATAGCGCCCGTCCGAAAGCAGCATGTTGAAAACGCCCTTCTGCCGCAGTTCATCCGCCAGTGAGGCGATATATTTAAATACCGCCGCCATGTTGCCCGGTGTGCGCGGGTAACGCTGCGTTAATTTATGTAGGAGCCAGCAGAAGGCTTTTTCGCTGTCGGTTTCGCCTACCGGGCGGAAGTTGCCGGTTTCCAGTGATTTGTAGCCCGTCAGTTGTCCGTTATGGGCATAAGTCCAGTTACGCCCCCATAACTCGCGGGTAAATGGGTGAGTATTTTCCAGCGCCACCTCGCCCCGATTAGCCTGGCGAATATGAGCCACCACCGAACAGGATTTTATCGGGTAGTCCTGGACAAGTTTGGCGATGGGGGAATTAAAGCTGGGTTGTGGATCTTTAAATGTGCGACAGCCTTTACCTTCGTAAAAGGTAATGCCCCAGCCATCTTTATGTGGCCCGGTTCCACCACCACGCTGTACAAGTCCGGTGAAACTAAAGCAGATATCGGTAGGGACGTTGGCGCTCATCCCGAGCAATTCGCACATCGGTAACCTCCACAACAGCGGGAGCGCATGGCCCCCGGCGAAGATTGATTAAAAAGTAATAAGGTGCAGGCTGTTACCCTCACCCCGGCCCTCTCCCTGATAGGGAGAGGGAGAAAAGCCCTTACTTAGCCATCTCTTTTTCAATTAACTGGATCAGGATATGGATCACTTTAATGTGAATCTCCTGAATGCGGTCGGCATAACCAAAGTGCGGAACGCGAATTTCGATATCCGCCGTGCCAGCCATTTTGCCGCCGTCTTTACCGGTCAGGGTGATCACTTTCATCCCCTTCTCACGCGCCGCTGCGATCGCTTTGATCACGTTTGCAGAGTTACCAGAGGTGGAGATCCCCAGCAGTACATCGCCTTCGCGACCTACCGCTTCAACGTAACGGGAGAAAATATCATTGAAACCGAAATCGTTACCGACGCAGGAAATATGACTAACGTCAGAAATGGCAATCGCCGGATAGCCCGGACGGTTTTCACGGTAGCGCCCCGTCAACTCTTCGGCAAAGTGCATGGCGTCGCAATGGGAACCGCCATTACCGCAGGAAAGCACCTTACCACCGGCTTTAAAGCTATCTGCTAACAGGACCGCCGCGCGCTGAATGGCGTGAATATTGGCGTCATCTTTTAAAAAGTTAGCCAGCGTTTCCGCCGCTTCGTTCAGTTCGTTACGAATAAGATCCTGGTACATGAGGATATCCTTCAGCATAAATGTAATAGACAAAATGCAGTGTACCGGATACCGCCAAAAGCGAGAAGTACGGGCAGGTGCGATGACCAGGACTTTTTGACCTGAAGTGCGGATAAAAACAGCAACAATGTGAGCTTTGTTGTAATTATATTGTAAACACATTGCTAAATATTTTTACATCCACTACAACCATATCATCACAAGTGGTCAGACCTCCTACAAGTAAGGGGCTTTTCGTTATGATGATTTTGAGTATTCTCGCTACGGTTGTCCTGCTCGGCGCGTTGTTCTATCACCGCGTGAGCTTATTTATCAGCAGTCTGATTTTGCTCGCCTGGACAGCCGCCCTCGGCGTCGCTGGTCTGTGGTCGGCGTGGGTACTGGTGCCTCTGGCCATTATCCTCGTGCCATTTAACTTTGCGCCTATGCGTAAGTCGATGATTTCCGCGCCGGTATTTCGTGGATTCCGTAAGGTGATGCCACCGATGTCACGCACTGAAAAAGAAGCGATTGATGCAGGCACTACCTGGTGGGAAGGCGACTTGTTCCAGGGTAAGCCGGACTGGAAAAAGCTGCATAACTATCCGCAGCCGCGCCTGACCGCAGAAGAGCAAGCGTTTCTCGACGGCCCGGTAGAAGAAGCCTGCCGGATGGCGAATGATTTCCAGATTACTCATGAGCTGGCTGATTTGCCGCCGGAGCTGTGGGCGTACCTTAAAGAGCATCGCTTCTTCGCGATGATCATCAAAAAAGAGTACGGCGGGCTGGAGTTCTCGGCTTATGCCCAATCTCGTGTGCTGCAAAAACTCTCCGGCGTGAGCGGGATCCTGGCGATTACCGTCGGCGTGCCGAACTCATTAGGCCCGGGCGAGCTGCTGCAACATTACGGCACTGACGAGCAGAAAAATCACTATCTGCCGCGTCTGGCGCGTGGTCAGGAGCTCCCTTGCTTTGCACTGACCAGCCCGGAAGCGGGTTCCGATGCGGGCGCGATTCCGGATACCGGGATTGTCTGCATGGGCGAGTGGCAGGGCCAGCAGGTGCTGGGGATGCGACTGACCTGGAACAAACGCTACATTACGCTCGCGCCAATTGCTACCGTGCTTGGGCTGGCGTTTAAACTCTCCGACCCGGAAAAACTGCTGGGTGGTGCAGAAGATTTAGGCATTACTTGTGCGCTGATCCCGACCACCACGCCAGGCGTGGAAATTGGTCGTCGCCACTTTCCGCTGAACGTACCGTTCCAGAACGGACCGACGCGCGGCAAAGATGTCTTCGTACCGATCGACTACATTATCGGCGGACCAAAAATGGCCGGGCAAGGCTGGCGGATGCTGGTGGAGTGTCTCTCCGTGGGCCGCGGCATCACCCTACCTTCCAACTCAACCGGCGGCGTGAAATCGGTAGCGCTGGCAACGGGCGCGTATGCGCACATTCGCCGTCAGTTCAAAATCTCTATCGGTAAGATGGAAGGGATTGAAGAGCCGCTGGCGCGTATTGCCGGGAACGCTTATGTAATGGATGCTGCGGCATCGCTGATTACCTACGGCATTATGCTCGGTGAAAAACCTGCCGTGCTGTCGGCTATCGTTAAGTATCACTGTACCCACCGCGGGCAGCAGTCGATTATTGATGCGATGGATATCACCGGGGGCAAAGGCATTATGCTCGGGCAAAGCAACTTCCTGGCCCGTGCTTACCAGGGCGCACCGATTGCCATCACCGTTGAAGGGGCCAACATTCTGACCCGCAGCATGATGATCTTCGGTCAGGGAGCGATTCGTTGCCATCCGTACGTGCTGGAAGAGATGGAAGCGGCGAAGAACAATGACGTTAACGCGTTCGATAAACTGCTATTCAAACATATCGGCCACGTCGGCAGTAACAAAGTTCGCAGCTTCTGGCTGGGCCTGACGCGCGGTTTAACCAGCAGCACACCAACCGGCGATGCCACTAAACGTTATTATCAGCACCTGAACCGCCTGAGTGCCAACCTCGCCCTGCTTTCTGATGTTTCGATGGCGGTGCTGGGCGGCAGCCTGAAACGTCGCGAACGCATCTCGGCACGTCTGGGGGATATTTTAAGTCAGCTTTACCTCGCCTCTGCCGTTCTGAAGCGTTATGACGACGAAGGCCGTAATGAAGCCGACCTGCCGCTGGTGCATTGGGGCGTACAGGATGCGCTGTATCAGGCTGAACAGGCAATGGACGATTTACTGCAAAACTTCCCGAACCGCGTGGTTGCCGGGCTGCTGAATGTGGTGATCTTCCCGACCGGACGCCATTATCTGGCACCGTCTGACAAACTGGATCATAAAGTGGCGAAGATTTTACAAGTGCCTAACGCCACCCGTTCACGTATTGGTCGCGGTCAGTACCTGACGCCGAGCGAGCATAACCCGGTTGGTTTACTGGAAGAGGCGCTGGTGGATGTGATTGCCGCCGATCCGATTCATCAGCGGATCTGTAAAGAGCTGGGTAAAAACCTGCCATTTACCCGTCTGGATGAACTGGCGCACAACGCGCTGGCAAAGGGGCTGATTGATAAAGATGAAGCCGCTATTCTGGTGAAAGCTGAAGAGAGTCGTCTGCGCAGTATTAACGTTGATGACTTTGAGCCGGAAGAGCTGGCGACGAAGCCGGTAAAGTTGCCGGAGAAAGTGCGGAAAGTTGAAGCCGCATAATTGAATAACGGAGCCGAAAGGCTCCGTTTCATTATCCGCTAATTATTTAAAATTAAAGCCATCCGGATGATTTTCCAGGCTGCCGGTCAACGCCGCGAATAGCACCGTTTTACCATCAATCGAAAGCGCATCATTCACATTCAACCAGGTGAGTTTCTCTTGCGACGTTTTCTCATCAATGGTCGAGAACAGCCCCGTCATCTGATTAGATTTCTCGGACCACATCACAGCGATACGTTGCGAGCCACAGTCATGCGGTTTGCACGCGCTCATCACCTGATACGTCTCATCTCCCAACGTTACGGTTTGTGCAGGGGTATAAGTCCCGCCTTTCATCACCCAGGCAGGCAGCTTATGCCCTTGCACCATCTG
Organism: Escherichia sp. MOD1-EC5990; assembly: GCF_002965285.1. Taxonomy (NCBI): domain Bacteria; kingdom Pseudomonadati; phylum Pseudomonadota; class Gammaproteobacteria; order Enterobacterales; family Enterobacteriaceae; genus Escherichia; species Escherichia sp. MOD1-EC5990. The sequence continues at coordinate 83,030 of NZ_PTRV01000022.1, forward strand.
ATTAAACGCAGCTTTGGTGGTTTCGCCCTTTGCAAGGCTGCTAATGGTTAAATCATCCTGCGCCATTGCACTGGTGGCGATGACCAGAGCGGCGACTGTTGTTATTGCCTTAAACATCATTCCTCCCGAGCTTATCCTGCCCATGTTATTAACCTCCTAAAGCCTGGCGATAACACGATAATTTGCAAATCAGATATTTCCAATATCAGCATTTGTTATCAATTTATTCTGCGCTAAGGCAACTGCCTGATAAGGTGTTAAAGTTATAAAACCCTTCACATAAAGGAGTTGTACACCGTGCCTGGCTTGAAGATTACGCTTTTGCAGCAACCACTGGTGTGGATGGATGGTCCTGCCAACCTGCGCCATTTTGATCGTCAACTAGAAGGTATTACCGGGCGCGATGTGATCGTTCTACCGGAGATGTTTACCAGCGGCTTTGCCATGGAAGCGGCAGCTTCGTCGCTAGCACAAGATGACGTAGTGAACTGGATGACAGCTAAAGCGCAGCAGTGCAATGCGCTGATTGCAGGCAGTGTTGCATTACAAACGGAGTCTGGTTCGGTTAACCGCTTTTTGCTGGTTGAGCCGGGCGGCACGGTACATTTTTATGATAAGCGTCATCTGTTCCGAATGGCAGATGAGCATCTGCATTATAAAGCGGGCAATGCGCGAGTGATTGTGGAATGGCGCGGCTGGCGTATTTTGCCGCTGGTGTGCTACGACCTGCGTTTTCCGGTGTGGTCGCGCAATCTCAACGATTATGACCTCGCCATCTACGTTGCCAACTGGCCTGCACCGCGCTCTCTGCACTGGCAGGCATTGCTGACGGCCCGCGCGATTGAGAATCAGGCGTATGTGGCGGGATGCAATCGCGTCGGCAGCGATGGCAACGGCTGCCATTATCGCGGTGACAGCCGGGTGATTAATCCACAGGGCGAGATTATTACTACTGCCGACGCGCATCAGGCAACGCGCATTGATGCCGAGTTGTCGATGGCGGTGTTAAGGGAATATAGAGAAAAGTTTCCAGCATGGCGGGATGCGGATGAGTTTAGGTTGTGGTGAGTGGGGGTTGTGTTTAGGGCCGGGGAGAGTCGGGGTAAGACTACGAAAGCCCGCTCCCAGCAAGGACTGACGCCAGATACTTTCTGTCCATGGCTGCTTTTCGCATCTTACGTCTTAACCCTGCCTTGAATACCTTATCATTCGTCAAAATATTAATAG
>NZ_PTRV01000023.1:0-74756 GCF_002965285.1 Escherichia sp. MOD1-EC5990
TGTCGTTCTCAAAATCGGTGGAGCTGCATGACAAAGTCATCGGGCATTATCTGAACATAAAACACTATCAATAAGTTGGAGTCATTACCATCAATAAAATACCGATACCTTCCCACAGCGCATAAGCTACGCCTAAGGCGATTTTTTTAACGGCGAAGGAGAGAAATATATACGACAGAGAAATCATCACCAGCATTAAAATAAAACCGCCATTACCCTCACTGACGCTCGCCCATTTCATTGACAGCGTGCCGGTAATTTCCGTAGCAATAGCCAGACCTAATAAAATCCAATAAATATACATCGTCCTTCTCCTGCAAGAGAATTATTTTATCTTTCGCTCAATTCAGCGAAACCAGAGCAAAGTGATCAAGCCCCGCGCATAGCGCAAGGTTAGGCAGAAGAAAGGACTAAAGCGCGTTGCGCCAGTGCTGCTCACCTACGAGCAAAATAGTGGATGAGGTACGAAGATGGGTAAATGTAGAAAATAACGTCCTGAACAAATTGTCCATAATATTACAATTATCCGCAGTGTTGCTTCTCATCATCGCGGATGATAATTGTCCTCGGTAGTTGAACACGCCTGATTTGTATCACAGCTTAAGAATTAACTCAAAATATTTTCACTTCTTTACCCGAGCGGATTGATTTTCGTTATGATGACGGAACGAAAAAGACATTATTATTAGCAAAGAAAGAAAAAACGGGGACAAGCATGGCAAAGCCGATCATCACGCTCAATGGTCTAAAAATCGTCATTATGTTGGGAATGCTGGTCATTATTCTCTGTGGTATCCGTTTTGCCGCCGAGATCATCGTGCCGTTTATTCTCGCATTATTTATTGCTGTTATTCTTAACCCGCTGGTGCAACACATGGTCCGCTGGCGAGTGCCGCGTGTACTGGCGGTGTCGATTTTGATGACTATCATCGTGATGGCAATGGTGTTGCTGCTAGCTTATCTGGGGTCCGCGCTCAATGAATTGACGAGGACGTTGCCGCAATATCGCAACTCCATTATGACACCACTTCAAGCTATTGAACCGTTGTTGCAACGCGTAGGGATTGATGTCTCAGTTGACCAACTGGCGCATTACATTGACCCGAACGCAGCGATGACCTTGCTCACCAATCTACTGACGCAGTTATCTAATGCCATGTCATCAATATTTTTATTGCTGCTGACGGTGTTGTTTATGCTGCTCGAAGTGCCACAATTGCCCGGAAAATTTCAGCAAATGATGGCGCGTCCGGTTGAAGGGATGGCGGCGATTCAGCGTGCGATTGACAGTGTGTCTCATTATCTGGTGCTGAAAACAGCCATCAGCATCATCACCGGCCTGGTCGCCTGGGCGATGCTCGCCGCACTCGATGTTCGCTTCGCTTTTGTCTGGGGATTGCTGGCCTTTGCGCTTAATTACATCCCGAATATTGGTTCAGTCCTCGCGGCAATCCCCCCTATCGCTCAGGTACTAGTGTTTAATGGCTTCTACGAAGCGTTGCTGGTGCTGGCGGGATATCTGCTGATTAATCTGGTCTTCGGCAATATTCTGGAGCCGCGGATCATGGGGCGTGGGCTGGGGCTTTCCACATTGGTGGTATTTCTGTCGTTGATTTTTTGGGGATGGTTGTTAGGACCGGTGGGTATGCTGCTTTCCGTGCCGTTGACAATTATTGTCAAAATTGCGCTTGAACAAACAGCGGGAGGTCAAAGCATCGCCGTTCTGTTAAGCGATCTCAATAAAGAGTGACGGCCTCCGCAGAGGCCGTCAAGTTTACAGAGCTTTCAGGATTGCATCCACGCTGGCTTTGGCGTCACCAAACAGCATGTGGGTGTTTTCCTTGAAGAACAGCGGGTTTTGCACACCAGCATAGCCTGTGTTCATCGACCGTTTAAAGACAATCACGTTCTGCGCTTTCCACACTTCAAGCACAGGCATACCAGCAATCGGACTCTTCGGATCATCCTGCGCCGCCGGGTTAACCGTATCGTTAGCACCAATCACCAGTACGGTATCGGTATCAGCAAAGTCATCGTTGATCTCGTCCATTTCCAGTACGATGTCATACGGTACTTTTGCTTCAGCCAGCAATACGTTCATATGCCCAGGCAAACGCCCCGCAACCGGGTGGATACCGAAACGCACGTTGATACCACGAGCGCGCAGTTTCTCGGTAATTTCAGCGACAGGATATTGCGCCTGCGCGACGGCCATGCCGTACCCCGGAGTAATGATCACTGAATGGGAGTTTTTCAGTAATTCCGCTGTCTCTTCTGCGGTGATTTCGCGGTGCTCGCCCACTTCCTGATCATCGCCAGTAGAAGAGCCATCGGTGCCGAAACCACCCGCAATAACGCTGATAAAGGAACGGTTCATCGCCTTACACATAATGTAAGAAAGGATTGCCCCCGAAGAACCGACCAGCGCACCGGTCACGATCAGCAGGTCGTTGCTAAGCATAAAGCCCGCTGCCGCTGCCGCCCAACCAGAGTATGAGTTCAGCATTGACACGACGACTGGCATATCTGCACCACCGATGGAGGCGACTAAATGCCAGCCAAATACCAGCGCAATGGCGGTCATTATCAGCAATGCCAGCACTTGCAGGCCTACGCTGTCCGTGCGAACAAATACAATCAGCAGCAGGAAGGAAACGACCAGAGCCGCCAGGTTCATTTTGTGACGGTTTGGCAGCATCAACGGTTTAGACGAAATCTTGCCACACAGTTTGCCGAACGCCACCACCGACCCCGTGAACGTTACCGCCCCGATGAAGATACCGAGGAACACTTCCGTCAGGTGAATATTGACCAGAATCGGTTCCATTCCCGCGTCATGATGCAGATAGCTGTTAAAACCAACCAGTACTGCTGCCAGACCCACGAAGCTATGCAGGATTGCCACCAGTTCTGGCATTTCGGTCATTTCAACTTTCTTCGCCAGGCGGATACCAATTGCCCCACCGATGACCATCGCCAACAAGATCCAGCCAACATTACCCGTATCCGGTCCAAAAATGGTTGCGATTAACGCAATCGCCATCCCGGCGATACCGAAGTTGTTACCCTGGCGAGACGTTTCATGTTTCGAAAGCCCGGCCAGACTGAAGATAAACAGGATCGCGGCAACAATGTATGCAGCTGTAACTAATCCTCCAGACATATGTTACCCCTTAATTTTTGCGGAACATTTTCAGCATGCGCTGAGTCACGGTGAAGCCACCGAAAATATTAATGCTGGCTATAAGCACCGCGATAAAACTAAGGAAGCTAACCCAGCCGCCCTGGCCAATCTGCAACAGTGCTCCGACAACAATAATCCCTGAAATCGCGTTGGTGACCGACATCAACGGTGTATGCAGCGCGTGCGATACATTCCACACCACGTAATAACCGACAACGCAGGCCAGCGCGAACACAGTGAAGTGCCCAAGGAACTCTTTCGGCGCAACGCTTGCCATCCAGCCGAAAAGGATGATTGCCAACGCCATCAACGCGTATTTACGCCACGGTGAGCAGGCACATTTTTCCTCAGTTTTCACTTCCGGTGCCGATTTTTGTGCCGCCTGCGGCTGAGCTGATACCTGAATCGGCGGTGCCGGCCAGGTAATTTCGCCAGCACGGATCACGGTCACACCGCGAATCACCACATCATCAAAATCAACCGTGATGTTGCCGTCTTTCTCTTTGCACAACAGTTTCAGCAGATTAACGAGGTTAGTGCCGTAAAGCTGTGAGGATTGCGTCGGCAGACGGCCCGGAAGATCGGTATAACCAATCACTTTGACACCATTTTCCGTAGTGAAAATTTCACCCGGTACGGTGTATTCACAGTTGCCGCCGTTTTGGGCTGCCAGGTCGACAATCACACTGCCCGACTTCATGGAGTCAACCATTTCACGGGTAATCAGCTTCGGCGCTGGTTTGCCTGGAATAAGCGCGGTGGTGACAATGATATCGACCTCTTTTGCCTGGGCGGCAAAGAGCTCCATTTCCGCTTTGATGAACGCATCCGACATCACTTTGGCATAGCCATCGCCGCTGCCCGCTTCCTCTTTAAAGTCCAGCTCGAGGAATTCCGCGCCCATACTTTGAACTTGTTCTTTCACTTCCGGGCGGGTGTCGAATGCACGCACAATCGCGCCGAGACTATTGGCTGCGCCAATGGCGGCCAGACCTGCAACACCCGCACCAATCACCATCACTTTTGCCGGTGGCACTTTCCCTGCCGCCGTGATTTGCCCGGTAAAGAAGCGCCCAAATTCATGTGCCGCTTCAACAATGGCGCGATAACCAGCGATGTTCGCCATCGAACTGAGTGCGTCCAGCGATTGTGCGCGTGAGATACGCGGCACAGAGTCCATCGCCATCACGGTCACGTTACGTTCCGCAAGTTTTTGCATTAATTCCGGATTCTGCGCAGGCCAGATAAAACTCACCAGCGTTGTCCCTGGATTCAGTAACGCAATTTCATCATCTAACGGCGCATTGACCTTCAGAATGATCTCTGACTGCCAGACGTTATTCCCTTCTACAATTTCGGCGCCCGCTTGCACAAACGCTTTATCGTCAAAACTTGCCAGTTGACCCGCGCCGCTCTCTACCGCGACGGTAAAACCCAGTTTCAGCAGCTGTTCCACTGTTTTTGGCGTTGCTGCAACACGGGTTTCATTGGTTAACCGTTCTCTTGGTATGCCAATTCGCATGATATTCCCTTCCATCGGTTTTATTGATGATGGTTTGCCTGTGTCAGGATCCACACAAGCCGCTCATGTACGAGCTAAATGTTACTCCGTTAAAATAAATTAGTAACAAACGCCCTATAACGTACTGAAAATTATGCCTGTGATCTAGCGCCAAAAATCAGTATTTCGGCGTGAACTCGCAAAATATTAACGATTCAGCCGTGATAGTGGGATAAACACCTTAGAACGCTAGATAAAGACTGATAATTATCTTCGGTGGACAGGTAAAACGTGATATCGCCCCGGCACGAATCATTACTTAACATTAAATTAACTTATACAATTCAGTTGCTTCAGTAGTATCGATGCTGATACGGCTGTTTTTTAAGCATAGACCGTCATTTGAACAGGATTAAAATTGGCTTAAGGAATGTGATATGAAAAATGACGCAGACAGTTACACCGTTTAAATGCAATAATCAGCCACGTTTCTCGTTAATAACAATACCAGTACCTGGTTTGCGCAAGGCGAAGGATTATTTTTATGAAGCTTAAGAACACCCTCCTGGCGTCGGCACTGCTTTCTGCTACGGCCTTTTCCGTTAACGCAGCAACAGAACTGACACCGGAGCAAGCGGCAGCGGTTAAACCTTTTGACCGTGTAGTGGTTACCGGTCGTTTTAATGCTATTGGCGAAGCGGTGAAAGCCGTTTCTCGTCGCGCTGATAAAGAAGGTGCCGCCTCTTTTTATGTTGTCGACACTTCTGATTTTGGTAACAGCGGTAACTGGCGTGTGGTCGCTGACCTCTATAAAGCCGATGCTGAAAAAGCCGAAGAAACAAGTAATCGCGTTATCAACGGTGTTGTCGAACTGCCAAAAGATCAGGCCGTTCTGATTGAACCGTTTGATACGGTTACCGTTCAGGGCTTCTATCGTAGCCAGCCTGAAGTCAATGACGCCATCACCAAAGCGGCAAAAGCGAAAGGCGCTTACGCTTTCTACATTGTTCGTCAAATCGATGCTAACCAGGGCGGTAACCAGCGCATTACAGCGTTCATCTATAAAAAAGATGCTAAGAAACGCGTCGTACAAAGCCCGGATGTGATCCCGGCAGATTCCGAAGCGGGACGTGCAGCTCTGGCTGCGGGTGGCGAAGCAGCGAAGAAAGTAGAGATCCCAGGGGTTGCGACAACCGCATCACCAAGTTCTGAAGTTGGTCGCTTCTTTGAAACCCAGTCATCAAAAGGCGGGCGTTACACTGTCACGCTTCCTGATGGTACTAAAGTCGAAGAACTGAACAAAGCAACAGCAGCGATGATGGTTCCATTCGACAGCATCAAATTCTCTGGCAACTATGGCAACATGACCGAAGTCTCCTATCAGGTTGCGAAACGTGCCGCGAAGAAAGGCGCTAAGTATTACCACATCACCCGCCAGTGGCAGGAACGTGGTAATAACCTCACCGTTAGCGCAGATCTGTATAAATAACTATTCAGTTACCACTATAAGGCGGCTTAATGCCGCCTTTCGCATTTTTAGTCACAAATTTCCCCACGACCATTGCATGCAGACACATCTCTTCGTAAAATCCCGCGCTTCAGTGGCAAACTCCATTTTTATGCGTTTTGCCCTAATATTTATTCTTCTAATCACGTTTTAACAACTGGATATCGATGGAAAAGAAACTGGGACTGAGCGCACTCACCGCGCTGGTATTAAGCTCAATGCTGGGCGCGGGTGTTTTCAGTCTGCCGCAAAATATGGCGGCAGTTGCCAGCCCGGCAGCACTGCTCATCGGCTGGAGCATTACTGGTGCTGGCATTTTATTGCTGGCCTTTGCCATGCTGATCCTCACACGCATTCGCCCCGAGCTTGACGGCGGCATCTTTACCTATGCCCGCGAAGGGTTTGGTGAGTTAATCGGCTTTTGTTCCGCATGGGGGTACTGGCTGTGCGCGGTTATCGCCAACGTCTCCTATCTGGTGATCGTTTTTTCCGCGTTAAGCTTTTTTACGGACACGCCGGAATTGCGTCTGTTTGGCGATGGCAATACCTGGCAATCGATCGTCGGTGCCTCGGCTTTATTGTGGATTGTTCACTTTTTGATCCTGCGCGGGGTACAAACCGCTGCCAGCATTAACCTGGTGGCGACACTGGCAAAATTGTTGCCGCTGGGCCTGTTTATTGTGCTGGCGATGATGATGTTCAAACTGGACACCTTCAAGCTCGACTTTACTGGCCTTGCACTTGGCGTACCGGTATGGGAACAGGTGAAAAACACCATGCTGATCACCCTGTGGGTTTTCATTGGTGTGGAAGGTGCTGTGGTCGTTTCGGCGCGTGCGCGTAATAAACGTGATGTAGGTAAAGCAACACTGCTGGCGGTTCTCTCCGCTCTGGGCGTTTACTTGCTGGTAACGCTGCTTTCGCTGGGCGTGGTAGCACGTCCTGAACTGGCTGAAATTCGTAACCCGTCAATGGCCGGTCTGATGGTGGAAATGATGGGACCGTGGGGCGAAATCATCATCGCTGCCGGTTTGATCGTTTCCGTTTGCGGTGCGTACTTAAGCTGGACCATCATGGCGGCAGAAGTTCCGTTCCTGGCAGCCACCCATAAAGCATTCCCGCGCATTTTCGCGCGCCAGAACGCACAAGCCGCGCCATCCGCCTCACTGTGGCTGACCAATATCTGCGTGCAAATTTGTCTGGTACTGATCTGGCTTACCGGTTCCGATTACAACACGTTGCTGACCATCGCCTCAGAAATGATTCTGGTGCCTTATTTCCTGGTCGGCGCGTTCTTGCTGAAAATCGCAACCCGTCCACTGCATAAAGCGGTAGGTGTCGGTGCCTGCATTTATGGCTTATGGTTATTGTACGCCTCTGGTCCAATGCATCTGCTGTTGTCCGTCGTTCTGTATGCGCCAGGGCTACTGGTCTTCCTGTACGCGCGTAAAACGCATACACATGATAATGTACTGAATCGTCAGGAAATGGTGCTGATTGGCATGCTGTTAATTGCCTCAGTTCCGGCGACCTGGATGCTGGTGGGATAACGTTCATCCCATCGTTGGATAGCAAAGGAGATAACGATGGGTAAAACCCACGCCTTGCCAATATTAATTACTGGAGGCGGCCGTCGCATCGGCCTCGCCCTCGCCTGGCATTTCATTAATCAAAAGCAACCGGTGATAGTCAGCTATCGGACACACTATCCTGCCATTGATGGGCTGATGAATGCGGGTGCGCTGTGTATTCAGGCTGATTTTTCGACCAACGACGGTGTGATGGCGTTTGCCGATGAAGTGCTAAAAAGCACCCACGGCCTGCGTGCGGTGTTGCACAATGCCAGTGCGTGGATGGCAGAAAAACCAGGTATGCCACTCACCGACGTACTGGCCTGCATGATGCAGATCCACGTTAATGCCCCATACCTACTTAACCACGCGCTGGAAAGATTACTGCGCGGGCACGGACACGCCGCCAGCGATATTATTCACTTTACCGATTATGTGGTGGAGCGCGGTAGCGACAAACATATTGCCTATGCTGCAAGCAAAGCAGCACTGGATAATATGACCCGCTCGTTTGCCCGCAAGCTGGCACCTGAAGTGAAAGTAAATTCTATTGCGCCATCGCTGATCCTGTTTAATGAGCATGATGATGCCGAATATCGTCAACAGGCACTGAATAAATCACTGATGAAAACCGCGCCTGGCGAGAAAGAAGTGATCGACCTGGTCGATTACTTACTTACCAGTTGCTTTGTCACCGGACGCAGTTTCCCACTTGATGGCGGTCGTCATCTGCGTTAATGCAGCTTAATCCAGCATATAATCAACACCCATGCGCTTATCCCCCAGCATGCAACAGAACCAACAAAAGCGGCGGGCAAGCGCATCATTCCGGTGAAATACCACAGCGACGCCAGGTAAACAAAATAGGGAATTATCGACCACATACTAAAAATGATTGTTGCACGTAAGGCTTCAATGCCGCGTTCGCTGGCAACAATATAATGCGCGATGAGCGCAAAAGTCGGAAAAAGCGGAATCAGTCCGGCGATATAATAATTTTTCGTTTTTGCTAATACACCAATCAACAGCACTACCAGCGCACCGAGCGCGGCTTTGATTACCAGCCCCATCTTTTTACCTTAACACTTCCATAACAAGTCATCAGTAGAATACCTGATGAAAACTTGTTTAGAAACGATTGATAGTAAGTAAAAACAGCGCAGTGTATTGTGACGTTTTTATATCTACCGTGAATAATATGAACACCATCGTATTTGTGGAAGATGATGCGGAAGTCGGTTCACTGATTGCCGCGTACCTGGCGAAACATGATATGCAGGTTACCGTAGAGCCGCGCGGCGACCAAGCCGAAGAAACTATTCTGCGAGAAAATCCGGATTTGGTGTTACTGGACATCATGCTGCCCGGCAAGGACGGCATGACCATTTGTCGTGATTTACGCGCAAAGTGGTCCGGACCGATTGTTCTTCTAACCTCTCTCGATAGCGATATGAACCACATCCTGGCACTGGAAATGGGTGCCTGCGACTATATTCTCAAAACGACGCCCCCTGCTGTTTTGTTAGCGCGTTTACGTTTGCATTTGCGTCAGAATGAGCAAGCCACACTGACCAAAGGTCTTCAGGAAACGACGCTGACTCCCTACAAAGCCCTGCATTTCGGCACGTTGACCATCGATCCCATCAACCGCGTAGTCACTCTGGCTAATGCTGAAATCTCGCTCTCGACGGCTGATTTCGAATTATTGTGGGAATTAGCCACTCATGCCGGGCAAATCATGGACCGCGATGCATTGCTGAAGAACTTACGTGGCGTCAGTTATGATGGTCTGGATCGTAGCGTGGATGTGGCTATTTCGCGATTAAGAAAAAAACTGCTCGATAACGCCGCAGAACCTTATCGCATTAAAACTGTGCGTAACAAAGGCTATCTTTTTGCGCCTCATGCGTGGGAATAAGCGATGAAAAAACTGTTTATCCAGTTTTACCTGTTATTGTTTGTCTGCTTCCTTGTAATGTCTCTGCTGGTCGGGCTGGTGTACAAATTTACCGCCGAACGCGCAGGCAAACAGTCGCTGGATGATTTGATGAACAGTTCGCTGTATCTGATGCGCAGCGAATTGCGTGAGATCCCCCCACACGATTGGGGTAAGACGCTGAAGGAGATGGATTTAAATCTCTCTTTCGATCTGCGTGTCGAGCCGCTGAGTAAATATCATCTTGATGATATTTCCATGCACCGGCTGCGTGGTGGCGAAATTGTCGCCCTGGACGATCAGTACACTTTTTTGCAACGCATCCCGCGCAGCCACTACGTGCTGGCAGTTGGTCCTGTTCCTTATCTTTATTACCTCCATCAGATGCGATTACTGGATATCGCCCTGATCGCTTTTATTGCCATTTCCCTCGCCTTTCCGGTGTTTATCTGGATGCGTCCGCACTGGCAGGATATGTTAAAACTGGAAGCAGCGGCGCAACGATTTGGCGATGGGCATCTCAATGAGCGTATCCACTTTGATGAGGGTTCAAGCTTTGAACGACTTGGCGTCGCATTTAACCAGATGGCGGACAATATCAACGCCTTGATTGCCAGCAAAAAACAGCTTATTGACGGTATCGCTCATGAACTGCGAACACCGTTAGTGCGCCTGCGTTATCGACTGGAGATGAGCGATAACCTGAGCGCCGCCGAATCCCAGGCGTTGAATCGCGATATCAGTCAACTTGAAGCTTTAATTGAAGAGCTGCTGACTTATGCCCGACTCGATCGCCCACAAAACGAGCTTCATCTTAGCGAACCAGACCTGCCGTTGTGGCTGTCAACGCATCTGGCAGACATTCAGGCAGTAACGCCCGATAAAACGGTACGGATTAAAACGCTCGCGCAAGGCCATTATGCGGCGTTGGATATGCGCTTAATGGAGCGCGTGCTGGATAATTTGCTCAATAACGCCCTGCGCTACTGTCACTCAACGGTTGAAACCAGCCTGCTACTGTCGGGGAACAGAGCGACATTAATTGTTGAGGATGATGGCCCAGGGATCGCCCCAGAAAACCGCGAACATATCTTTGAACCTTTTGTTCGCCTCGATCCCAGCCGGGATCGCTCAACCGGCGGCTGCGGGCTGGGGCTGGCGATTGTCCACTCTATAGCACTAGCAATGGGCGGTACGGTTAATTGTGACACCAGCGAACTGGGTGGTGCCCGCTTCTCGTTTAGCTGGCCGTTATGGCATAACATCCCGCAATTTACCTCTGCTTGACATTACGCGCACGGTGGTCAGGCTGTCGATACTGTGCTATAAAATAAAGTATGTTGTAACTAAAGTGGTTAATATTATGGCGCGTTACGATCTCGTAGACCGACTCAACACTACCTTTCGCCAGATGGAACAAGAGCTAGCTGCATTTGCCGCTGAGCTAGAACAGCACAAATTGCTGGTTGCCCGCGTGTTCTCTTTACCGGAGGTGAAAAAAGAGGATGAGCATAATCCGCTTAATCGTATTGAGGTAAAGCAACATCTCGGCAAAGAGGCGCAGGCGCTGGCGATACGTCATTTCCGCCATTTGTTTATTCAGCAACAGTCCGAAAATCGCAGCAGCAAGGTTGCTGTTCGACTGCCTGGCGTGTTGTGTTACCAGGTCGATAACCTTTCGCAAGCAGTGTTGGTCAGTCATATTCAGCGCATCAATCAACTCAAGACTACGTTCGAGCATATCGTCACGGTTGAGTCAGAACTTCCCACAGCGGCGCGTTTTGAATGGGTGCATCGTCATTTGCCGGGGCTGATCACCCTTAATGCTTACCGAACGCTCACTGTTCTGCACGACCCCGCCACTTTACGTTTTGGCTGGGCCAATAAACATATCATTAAGAATTTGCATCGTGATGAAGTCCTGGCACAGCTGGAAAAAAGCCTGAAATCACCGCGCAGTGTCGCACCGTGGACGCGCGAAGAGTGGCAACGAAAACTGGAGAGAGAGTATCAGGATATTGCTACCCTGCCACAGGACGCGAAGTTAAAAATCAAACGTCCGGTGAAGGTGCAGCCGATTGCCCGCGTCTGGTACAAGGGAGATCAAAAACAAGTACAACACGCTTGCCCTACGCCGCTTATTGCGCTGATTAATCGGGATAATGGCGCGGGCGTGCCGGACGTTGGGGAGTTGTTAAATTACGATGCCGACAATGTGCAACACCGTTATAAACCACAGGCGCAGCCGCTTCGTTTGATCATTCCCCGGCTGCACCTGTATGTTGCAGATTAACGCCCTGCTTTCATACTGCCGACCATCTGTTCTGGCCGTACCCAGCTGTCAAACTCGGCTTCGCTAAGATACCCCAGCGCAAGGGCCGCAGCTTTTAAGGTCAGCCCTTCTTTATGCGCTTTTTTGGCGATCTCGGCGGCTTTGTCATAACCAATGTGAGTGTTGAGCGCAGTCACCAGCATCAGCGATTCATTGAGTAATTGATTGATTCGCTCACGATTCGGTTCAATGCCCACTGCGCAGTGTTTGTTGAAACTTTCCATGCCATCTGCCAGCAAGCGCACCGATTGCAGGAAATTGTGGATCACCATCGGACGGAAGACGTTCAGTTCAAAGTTACCGGAAGCGCCCCCCATGTTGATCGCCACGTCGTTCCCCATCACCTGACAGCAGAGCATGGTTAATGCCTCACACTGGGTTGGGTTCACTTTCCCCGGCATGATTGAGCTGCCCGGCTCATTTTCCGGGATTGAGATTTCACCAATTCCGCAGCGCGGGCCTGAGGCCAGCCAGCGGACATCATTGGCAATTTTCATCAGTGACGCAGCCAACCCTTTCAACGCGCCGTGCGCCTGAACCAGGGCATCACAGGTCGCCAGCGCTTCAAATTTGTTCGGCGCGGTAACAAACGGTGCGCAGGTAATGACTGCCAGTTCATCTGCCACGCGACGCGCATACTCCGGATGGGTATTTAGTCCAGTACCCACAGCTGTACCGCCCATAGCCAGTTCCGCTACATGCGGCAGGCTGTATTCGATATGTTTGAGATTATGCTCCAGCATCGCTACCCAGCCGGAAATCTCCTGCCCCAGTGTTAGCGGCGTGGCATCCTGCAAGTGAGTTCGACCAATTTTGACGATGTCGGTAAATGCACGGGATTTCTCATTCAGTGTCTGTGTCAGCGTTTTAAGTTGTGGAATGAGTTGCTTGCGCAGCGCCAGTAGCGCCGCAACGTGCATCGCCGTCGGAAAGACATCATTGGAACTTTGGCTTTTGTTCACGTCGTCGTTAGGGTGAACTTTACGCTCCATCCCACGCACGCCGCCGAGTAATTCACTGGCCCGGTTAGCCAGCACTTCGTTCATGTTCATATTACTTTGCGTGCCGGAGCCGGTCTGCCAGATTGCCAGCGGGAATTCGTCGTCATGCTGTCCTGCCAATACTTCATCCGCCGCCTGCCGAATGGCGCTCGCTTTCTCTTCAGACAGCAAGCCTAAATCTTCATTAACTTTTGCCGCTGCGCGCTTGGTTAGCGCCAGCGCATGAATCAGTGAGGTGGGCATTTTCTCCGTCGAAATGCGGAAATGCTCCAGCGAGCGTTGAGTTTGTGCGCCCCACAGCTTATCTGCCGGGACATCAATCGCCCCCATCGAATCTTTTTCGCTGCGTACTGTATTCATGGCCTGCTCCTCACCTGATTAATTTTTTCTTTCTGTTTTGCTTTCGTTAAGCAACTTTTAGCTCACTCATTATTTACTATTTGATAACAAATGTTTGGTCTTTCGTGCCATGTAAAAAAACCGCCCCGAAGGGCGGCTCTGTCTATTTCACACAGCGGGTGCACTGTGTGAGTTGTATCTGCTGGAAGAAGTCATTTCCTTTATCATCCACAAGGATAAACGCCGGGAAATCTTCTACTTCAATTTTCCAGATGGCTTCCATTCCCAGTTCCGGATATTCAACACATTCCAGGCTCTTAATACTTCCCTGCGCCAATACTGCTGCCGGACCACCGATACTACCGAGGTAGAAACCGCCGTGTTTTTTACAGGCATCCGTCACCTGCTGGCTGCGGTTGCCTTTCGCCAGCATGATCATACTGCCGCCCTGCGCTTGCAGTTGATCGACATAAGAATCCATCCGTCCGGCGGTCGTTGGGCCAAGAGAACCGGAGGCATAACCTTCCGGCGTTTTGGCCGGACCCGCATAGTAAATCGGATGATCTTTGATGTACTGCGGCAGCCCTTCACCGTTATCCATCCGCTCTTTCAGTTTGGCGTGAGCAATATCACGACCGACGATAATCGTGCCATTCAGCGATAAGCGTGTAGAAACGGGATACTGCGACAACTGTGCGAGGATCTCTTTCATCGGACGGTTAAGGTCAACGCGCACCGCTTCGCCTTCTCCCGCTTTGCGCAGCTCTTCCGGGATATATTTGCCTGGATTATGTTCCAGTTTTTCGATCCAGATCCCCTGACGGTTGATCTTCGCTTTGATATTACGGTCAGCAGAACAGGAGACGCCCATACCGACCGGGCAGGATGCGCCGTGACGTGGCAGGCGAATCACGCGGATGTCGTGAGCGAAGTATTTACCACCAAACTGCGCACCCAGACCAAGATTTTGCGCTTCGATCAGCAATTCTTTTTCAAGTTCCACATCGCGGAACGCCTGACCGTGCTCATTTCCTTCCGTTGGCAGTTCATCATAGTATTTAGCGGAAGCCAGTTTCACCGTTTTAAGATTCGTTTCTGCAGAAGTTCCACCAATAACGAACGCAATATGATACGGAGGACAGGCCGCCGTACCCAGCGTGCGCATCTTCTCAACCAGGTAATTTTTCAGTTTCCCCGGCGTCAGTAACGCTTTGGTTTCCTGATAGAGATACGTCTTGTTTGCCGAACCGCCACCTTTGGCGATACAGAGGAATTTGTACTCGTCACCATCAACGGCATAAAGATCGATCTGCGCTGGTAAGTTAGTGCCGGTATTCACCTCTTTATACATATCCAGCGGCGCGTTTTGCGAGTAGCGCAGATTATCCTCGATATAAGTGTTATAGACACCGCGCGCCAGCGCTGCTTCATCACCGCCACCGGTCCATACACGCTGCCCTTTTTTACCAACAATAATCGCGGTGCCGGTATCCTGACAGGTTGGCAGAACGCCTTTTGCCGCGATGTCGGAGTTACGCAGGAATTGCAGCGCCACATATTTATCATTTTCGCTGGCCTCCGGGTCACGCAGAATATCGGCCACCTGTTGTTGGTGAGCCGGACGCAGCATAAATGACGCATCATGAAACGCCTGACGCGCCAACAGAGTTAACGCTTCGGGTGCGACTTTCAAAATCTCCTGCCCTTCAAATTCAGATACGCTAACGTGTTCGCTGGTTAGCAGGTAATACTCAGTATCATCTTTTTTGAGTGGAAAAGGAGCCTGATAATGAAAGGGTTTGTTTGACATTGTTCTCTCACTTACTGCCTGGTTTGGTTATGCTCTGGGCGGGTGTTCCGTTGCCCTGTTAAAAGCGAGTAACAATATCCTACACACTTTTTTAACAAAAACTGAGACTAGTACGACTTTTTGCGGCTCCAGGTTACTTCCCGTAGGATTCTTGCTTTAATAGCGGGATTAATTTCCACATTAAAACAGGGATTGATCATGCAAAAACTCATTAACTCAGTGCAAAACTATGCCTGGGGCAGCAAAACGGCGTTGACTGAACTTTATGGTATGGAAAATCCGTCCAGCCAGCCGATGGCCGAGCTGTGGATGGGCGCACATCCGAAAAGCAGTTCACGAGTGCAGAATGCCGCCGGAGATATCGTTTCACTGCGTGATGTGATTGAGAGTGATAAATCGACTCTGCTCGGAGAGGCCGTTGCCAAACGCTTTGGCGAACTGCCTTTCCTGTTCAAAGTATTATGCGCAGCACAGCCGCTCTCCATTCAGGTTCATCCAAACAAACGCAATTCTGAAATCGGTTTTGCCAAAGAAAATGCCGCAGGTATTCCGTTGGATGCCGCCGAGCGTAACTATAAAGATCCTAACCACAAGCCGGAGCTGGTTTTTGCGCTGACGCCTTTCCTTGCGATGAACGCGTTTCGTGAGTTTTCCGAGATTGTCTCCCTACTCCAGCCAGTCGCAGGTGCACATCCGGCGATTGCTCACTTTTTACAACAGCCTGATGCCGAACGTTTAAGCGAACTGTTCGCCAGCCTGTTGAATATGCAGGGTGAAGAAAAATCCCGCGCGCTGGCGATTTTAAAATCGGCCCTCGACAGCCAGCAGGGTGAACCATGGCAAACGATTCGTTTAATTTCTGAATTTTACCCGGAAGACAGCGGTCTGTTCTCCCCGCTGTTGCTGAATGTGGTGAAATTGAATCCTGGCGAAGCGATGTTCCTGTTCGCTGAAACACCGCACGCTTACCTGCAAGGCGTGGCGCTGGAAGTGATGGCGAACTCCGATAACGTGCTGCGTGCAGGTCTGACGCCTAAATACATTGATATTCCGGAACTGGTTGCCAACGTGAAGTTCGAAGCCAAACCGGCTAACCAGTTGTTGACCCAGCCGGTGAAACAAGGTGCAGAACTGGACTTCCCGATTCCTGTGGATGATTTTGCCTTCTCGTTGCATGACCTTAGTGATAAAGAAACCACCATCAGCCAGCAGAGTGCCGCCATTTTGTTCTGCGTCGAAGGCGATGCAACGCTGTGTAAAGGTTCTCAGCAGTTACAGCTTAAACCGGGTGAATCAGCGTTTATTGCCGCCAACGAATCACCGGTGACTGTCAAAGGCCACGGCCGTTTAGCGCGTGTTTACAACAAGCTGTAAGAGCTTACTGAAAAAATTAACATCTCTTGCTAAGCTTATTAAAGGCTTATAACACCTTCAGGCGGCCAGTCCGCCTGATTTCATTTTATGGATAATCATTATGAATAAATCGCTGGTAGCGGTAGGCGTCATTGTTGCGCTAGGCGTAGTCTGGGCAGGCGGCGCATGGTATACAGGCAAGAAGATAGAAACCCATCTCGAAGACATGGTCGCGCAAGCGAACGCGCAACTCAAACTGACAGCTCCTGAATCCAACCTGGAAGTAAGTTATCAAAACTATCATCGCGGCGTATTCAGCAGCCAGTTGCAGCTCTTGGTGAAACCCGTTGCCGGAAAAGAAAATCCGTGGATTAAAAGTGGTCAGAGCGTCATCTTCAACGAATCAGTTGATCATGGCCCCTTCCCCTTTGCCCAGCTTAAAAAACTGAACCTGATCCCGTCTATGGCATCAATTCAAACCACGCTGGTCAATAACGAAGTAAGCAAGCCACTGTTTGATATGGCAAAGGGTGAAACGCCTTTTGAGATTAACTCCCGCATTGGTTATAGCGGTGATTCCAGTTCCGATATTTCGCTCAAGCCACTGAATTACGAGCAAAAGGATGAAAAAGTCGCCTTTAGCGGCGGCGAGTTCCAGTTAAATGCTGACAGAGACGGTAAAACTATCTCCCTTTCAGGGGAGGCGCAAAGTGGTCGGATAGACGCGGTTAACGAATACAACCAGAAAGTGCAGTTGACCTTTAATAATCTGAAAACCGACGGTTCCAGCACGCTGGCAAGTTTTGGTGAGCGCGTAGGAAACCAAAAACTGTCGCTGGAGAAAATGACCATTTCAGTGGAAGGCAAAGAACTGGCACTGCTGGAAGGCATGGAGATCAGTGGTAAATCAGACCTGGTCAATGATGGTAAAACGATCAATAGCCAACTGGACTACTCGCTAAATAGCCTTAAGGTACAGAATCAGGATCTGGGCAGCGGCAAGCTGACTTTAAAAGTCGGCCAGATTGATGGCGAAGCCTGGCATCAGTTTAGTCAGCAATATAACGCGCAAACTCAGGCGCTTCTGGCACAGCCAGAGATTGCCAACAATCCCGAACTTTATCAGGAGAAAGTGACGGAAGCCTTCTTTAGCGCCCTGCCGCTGATGTTGAAAGGCGATCCGGTGATTACTATCGCGCCGTTAAGCTGGAAAAATAGTCAGGGTGAAAGTGCGTTGAATCTGTCGCTGTTCCTGAAAGATCCGGCAACGACTAAAGAAGCGCCGCAAACGCTGGCGCAGGAAGTGGACCGCTCGGTTAAATCTCTGGATGCGAAACTGACCATTCCGGTGGATATGGCAACTGAGTTGATGACTCAGGTAGCGAAGCTGGAAGGTTATCAGGAAGATCAAGCGAAAAAACTGGCGAAACAGCAAGTTGAAGGTGCATCAGCAATGGGGCAGATGTTCCGTCTGACCACCTTGCAGGACAATACCATCACCACCAGCCTGCAATATGCTAACGGTCAGATCACGTTAAACGGGCAGAAAATGCCACTGGAAGATTTCGTTGGTATGTTTGCAATGCCGGCATTAAACGTTCCGGCTGTACCCGCTATTCCGCAGCAGTAATTCACAGCCAAAACGCCGGAGGTTTTTCTCTCCGGCGTTATTTCTTACTTCAGCATAAAGTCATACTGAATACTCATTTTCACATCCCAGTAATTCAGGCGATCGCCCAGTGTACTGCCATCGCGCTTTTCCCGCCCTTTATCGGCAGCAAGAAAGAAATTCATCCCTTGTAACGGCCCTTCGCTGACCCGATAGTTCATACCACCTAAGATACCCGCGCCTTCAATCCGCACATCTCGTTTACTGGATTCATAGCCGCGAGTCACAATCGGTGCAAATGTCAGCGTAAATTGCGGAGTTAAACGATAATTGACGCCCAATTGCCAGGACTGCATTCCTTCACGGTTACGATCAAGACTTAATGAAAAGGGATAGCCAATGTCGGTGTCCACCACGGCACCATTCATTGCATGGCGCAAATAACCACCACTGCCAAATACGCTTCCCCACGGCGCATTCCAGGTCAATTGTCCACTAACCAACGCCGTTTCATTGGGCTGGCTGGTATTACGACTTAAACCTTCGAGTTGCGCGTAAAAGCCGAGCAACTCCCCTTTCAACGTATAATTCGGGTCGAGCGGTATGCTTTTCTCGAGAATACTTTGTATCTGATTGGAAACATCTTTCTGTACCGATGCCCCCAGAGAATAGCGACTGGTATCATCATGCCAACTGGCGGCTAAAAAAGAACGTGCGCGATGTTTATCGTATTTTCCCGTCTGGCTGTTATAAACCCCTTCATCACGAATACCGGTTGTTGAATCGGTCCATAAAAATACTCGTGACCGCCACATTCCCCACAGATCAATATTTGGCGTTAAAGCCCAGTAACCTAATGCTCCTTCAGAAACTGTCGGTAATGTACGTTGCGAACTGCCAGCCATTAACGGAATACGATAAGGTAAGCTACCATAACTATAATCCGTCCCGAAGCGACCTAATTTAAGCAGGCTATTTTCACTGGGTTTTATTTTTACTGCACCCAGGGCAAAGCCAAAACTTTTATCACCATCAAGATACCACCGGGTACTCATATCAGCACGAGCACCTAATTTATAAACATAATACGCCCCGCCTTCAACGCCAATAATATTGGAATAATAACCACTATTGAAATCGAGCAATCCTCCCTGTACCCATGCGTAAATATCTCTTCCCGCGCCAGCACTGGGCTTATCAGCCCTGCGTAATTCATTTTTCAGTCTGATGCGTAGTCCCGCTTCATCGTCAGCCAGTTGCGCCGCGTAAGCAGAGGTAAGGCCAGAGGCAGCCGTCAGGCAAATAACGGCCATGGCCACTATTTTTCTCATAGTTGCACCTTTGATGTTCTGATTATTTTTATTGAATATTAATTAGTGATATCGCTGATTAATTGCTGCTGCATTTTTTTACGATTATCAATTTCAACCACGATTTCTTTGAATTTTTTATCCGTGAGCGGATAAAACCAGATAATGACGAATGCCAGCAGCATAAATCCGCAAGGTACTAAGGCAATTGATGTGCGGATGCCCATAATAACTTCCGGCGTTTGCACCTGATTGGCAATATATCCGCTTAATCCCAAAATAAAGGCAGGAATTGAACCTCCGATTGCCTGACCGCATTTACGGGTAAATGAGAATAGTGAATAGGTGAGCCCTTCTATTCGCACGCCGGTCAGGTATTCACCGTATTCCACAGTATCAGCTTCCAGTGCCCACATCACGGTCATGGTAACGCCCTGACCAATTGAAGCGATGGCCAACGCAACCAACGCCACCGGCAGTGACCAGACCGAAACCCAGAAGAACAGCAGATAACCGCAGGTTCCCAGCAAAGCGCCAATCAGGAAGGTATTCTTTTTACCGATCCTCGCGACCATCCCCGGCACCAGCGGTGCCGATGCCACAGTACCGACCAGGTTTTGCACCAGTACCAGCACAGTGAACAGCCCGGTATCATTTAACACATAGCGCACGTAGAACAACGACGAGGCGCTGACCGCGAAGGTCGAAATCAGCACACACAGCGCACCGATGCACAACATAAACAGCGGGCGATTCCGTTTCAGGGTTTGCAGACTGATCTTCAATGACGGCTGCGCCACGATACGTACCACATTCTCACGCGTCGATTTGAAGCAGATGAAGTAAAGCACCATTCCGGCAATCGCCAGCACAATCGTCCAGAAATGGTATACCGACACCATCTCTTCCGGACTGGAGTTCTTAATGCTCGGTCCTATCAGAAATGCCAGACAGACAAAGGTCAATGAAGCGGCAATCCCGCGAGCCGCGCCCAGACGGGCGCGGGATTGTGGTTGTTGGGTCATCGCGGTAGCAAGTGAACCATAAGGAATATTCACCAGGCTGTAGCAAAGCCCGAGGCCCATGTAGGTCAAATATGCATACACTACTTTGCTGCTATGGCTCCAGTCGGTCGGCACCCAGAATACCAGCACACTGAAGATCATTAACGGCGCAGTACCGAAGAGTAAAAACGGGCGGAATTTTCCCCAGCGGGTATTCACACTGTCCACCACTCGTCCGGCAAAGACGTCGGCGAAGGCATCGAATACCCGCACCAGTAACAGCATGGTGCCCGCCGCAGCGGCACCGACGCCAGCGACGTCGGTGTAGTAACTCAACAGGAAGAGCGCCCCCATTGCGAAGGCGAAGTTATTGGCGACGTCACCGAGGCTGTAGCCGACGATGGTGCGCCAGGAGAGTTGTTGATTCATTGTTTGCCTCCCTGCTGCGGTTTTTCACCGAAGTTCATGCCAGTCCAGCGTTTTTGCAGCAGAAAAGCCGCCGACTTCGGTTTGCGGTCGCGGGTGAAGATCCCTTTCTTGTTACCGCCAACGCGCAATATGCCTTGTGAGGTCGCAAAATCGGCGAAATTCCATACCTGTTCACCGACGACGGCGCTGACTCGATCAAAGACGCGGTGATACATATCCAGCCATGCACACTGATACTCTTCACTCCACATGTCGGTGTACATTGAGTGCAGCCCGGCTAACGTATCCACGCCGTATTCGGTGATGATAATCGGCTGATGCAGTTTCTCCTGCCAGGCCAGCAGTTCTTTTTCCAGTACCTTCTCTGCCGTTTCCAAATCGCCGCTTTGGACATACCAACCGTAATAACGGTTCAGACACAGCACATCAAAGAGATCGCTGATGGTATCGGTGTGAGCGTCGCAGAACATTACATTGACGCAGGTGATCGGACGCGTCGGGTCGAGTTTACGCGTTGCTTCCGCCAGTGGCGCGAAATATTCCCGTGCACCTTGCGGACGGGTATCCGGTTCGTTGGCAATACTCCACATCACCACGCTTGGGTGGTTTTTGTCACGCGCAATCAGCTCTTTAATCGCCTGTAAGTGCGCCTGCTGGGTTTCTCCGTTGACTGCCTCTTCGCTGTACAGTTCTTTCGGCTTGTTGCCCGCTTCGAAACCAATGCCTAAAGAGAGGTTAAAGCCTACAGCTGCAGTTTCATCAATCACCACGATGCCATGTTCATCTGCCCAGTCGAGCATCTCTTCAGCGTAAGGGTAATGCGAGGTACGGTAGGAGTTGGCCCCAATCCAGTCCATTAATGCGTGATCGTGCACCATCAGCACGTTATCGAATCCTTTGCCACGCAAATCCGCATCTTCATGACGACCAAAGCCAGTAAAATAGAACGGTTTGTGGTTAATCAGGAACTGCTCGCCCTTCACTGCCACTGACCGGATGCCGACGCGCAGCGGGTAGATATCACACTCTGTCTGGCTTTTGGCTGTGACGCACAGTTCATAGAGATAACCTTCACCCGGTTGCCAGAGGTGCGGATTCACCACTTGCAAAGTCCCGCTGGTGCCTTGTCCAGTTGCAACCACCTGTTGATCCGCATCACGCAGTTCAACGCTGACATCACCATTTGCCACCACCTGCCAGTCAACAGACGCGTGGTTACAGTCTTGCGCGACATGCGTCACCACGGTGATATCGTCCACCCAGGTATTCGGCGTGGTGTAGAGCATTACGCTGCGATGGATCCCGGCGTAGTTAAAGAAATCATGAAAGTAAGACTGCTTTTTCTTGCCGTTTTCGTCGGTAATCACCATTCCCGGCGGGATAGTCTGCCAGTTCAGTTCGTTGTTCACACAAACAGTGATACGTACACTTTTCCCGGCAATAACGTACGGTGTGACATCGGCTTCAAATGGCGTATAGCCGCCCTGATGCTCCATCACTTCCTGATTATTTACCCACACTTTGCCGTAATGAGTGACCGCATCGAAACGCAGTACGATACGCTGGCCCGCCCAACCTTTCGGTATAAAGACTTCGCGCTGATACCAGACGTTGCCCACATAATTACGAATATCTGCATCGGCGAACTGATCGTTAAAACTGCCCGGCACAGCAATTGCCCGGCTTTCTTGTAACGCGCTTTCCCACCAACGCTGATCAATTCCACAGTTTTCGCGATCCAGACTGAATGCCCACAGGCCGTCGAGTTTTTTGATTTCACGGGTTGGGGTTTCTACAGGACGTAACATAAGGGACTCCTCATTAAGATAAAAATACTGGTCAACCTTTAATCTGATTAGTTAACCAATTCTGTGTTGCACACAGTTATCTGTGAGAAACCCATGGAAGAGAAATGGAAATAAAAAGAACTGACACCGCGATCAAAAAACCAAAAACTGCAATACCCACAGCGTGATATTGATCGCATTAATCTTTAAAACAGCGTTGACAGAAGCCACAAAATAAGCAATCGAACGTTCGTTCGAATATATTGGAAGCGATAAACCCTCATGATATATTGCTACGATGAATATTTAGGTGGGATTCTCCGATCCCTGGGAGGATGATTTTTGCACAGAGAAATTACGATATGAAACGCGGGCTCAGTTGTCACCAGCCCGCGGAAAGAGAGAGAGGATCAGGATGCGGTTAAGATACCGCCAATCATCGCGCGTAATCCCTGAGCAAACGACGCTTCACGCGCCAGATCTTCCGCTTCGATATCGGCCAGTACACCGTAGGTCAGATCCAGCAGTAAACGTGAAGTCATTGCCGTGTTGATGTCTGGGCTTATCTCGCCTTTTTGCTGGGCATCACGCATCCGCTGGGCAACAAATTCCGTGATCGTCATATGCTTATTTTTAAGCATGGCGGCGACCTGTGGGTTACGCATCCCTTCCGCCATAATTTCGACCACCAGCGCCCGTTGCCCAAAGGCCTCATGGGTGAGAGAGACAATAGACTCGACCATATAGTCAACGAAATGAATCCCTTCAATCGGTTCCCGGAAACGGGCCAGCGCCCTCTCCTGGTCCTGTAAGATAATCGCCTGAATCAAGGCTTCTTTGGAGATGAAATGGTGATAGAGCGTCCCGGGACTAATGGCGCAGGATTTACAGATGGCTTTCATCGAGGCACTGTGAAATCCATTTTCTGAAAAAATCTCTCTGGCAGCATTGAGGATCCGGGTCCGTGTCGGTTGTGCTTCAGTCTGCATGTTATCCATCATTAAACCATTATAGTTAGCGTGAATAACTAGTTTACCGGTTTGTCAGGTGAGCGCCTATCATTGCTGTTGAATAGTGCGAAGGCACACTCAATTCGTAAGCTTTTTATCCAGATATTGGTTAACCAATAGCCGTGATTTGGCTGCCGGTTGTTTACCAGAGACGTTGACGAGTTGCACACGCTATCCCGGTAAACAACACATACGGCTGTTTACCGGTTCGTTAGTGTATTAATTGAGCTCCTGTACCCCACCACCGGAGACGGTGAGAATTTGTCCGCTTACCCAGCTGGCTGCAGGCGAGCAAAGGAATAGCGCCGCGTTAGCAATATCTTGCGGTTGGCCCAGACGTCTGATCGGCGTGTGCTGTAACATTTTTTGTTCAATTTCTGGTGTAATAACGGATTTCAGGGCATCGGTTAATATTGCCCCCGGCGCAATGCCATTTACCCGAATATTTTTTTCACCCAGGTCAAATGCCATATTTCTGA
The DNA here is from genome assembly GCF_002965285.1 of Escherichia sp. MOD1-EC5990. NCBI lineage: Bacteria > Pseudomonadati > Pseudomonadota > Gammaproteobacteria > Enterobacterales > Enterobacteriaceae > Escherichia > Escherichia sp. MOD1-EC5990. Next base: position 24,163 of record NZ_PTRV01000023.1, read on the forward strand.
CCAGATGACTGGCCGCAGCTTTAGATGACGCATAGGAAGTCATGTTGATATTTTTATTTTCTGCCGCCATAGAAGTGATGGTCAGAATAACGCCACCGCCATTTTTTTCCATTTCTGGCGCAACAAGTTGTGACAGATGGAAAAAAGAAAACACATTCAGTTCATAAGCACGGCGAAAATCCGCCATTGGCATATCAAACGGTTTAGGACCACCGCCACCGGCGTTGTTAACCAGGATATCAACTTTACCCAGCTTACTGACGGCAAAGTCTGCCAGTGCAGAGAGCTCCTGTTCGGAAGTAATATCACAACGCCAGGCAAATGCCTGACCACCCAGTTGTTGAATTTCATCTACAACATGATTAGCTGCATCGGCGTTAATATCACTGACCACCACAGATGCGCCAGCCGTCGCAAATGTAATGGCGATTTCTTTACCAATACCTGCACCCGCACCTGTGATGATGGCGCATTTTCCGTCGAGTCTCAGGTTGTCAGAATTAAACACATAAACCTCCTGTGAACTTCAGTAAAAATAAAAGGCACCGCCTGTGTGCCACATTTTTTATCATTAACCTTGAGGAAAGGACACTACCAGGTATAGCAGATAAAGAGAGGATTATTTCGCCGCAATGAGCCGGGCGGGAATAATAAGATTGCGTGAATGCGCCTCTTCATGAGTGATTTTTTGCATCATGCGATCCGCAAGTGTGGTACCAAGTTCCCGCGCAGGCGTGCTGGCCCAGGTAACAGGTATATCATCAAGTGTGGTTGGCGTTGCATCGGTAAATGCCGCCAACGAAACCTGTTGTTCAAAGTAACGATCGACTCCGCTTTCCCCGCTTTGCCGCCCTGCTTTCAGCAAACCAAACCATGCCCCCATCGCAATAGTTTCGTTATAGCAAACCACAGCACTGATGGTCGGGTTATGACGTAAAAGCGCCATGATAGCTTCCGCGGCTTGCTTCTGGCTGGAAGTGCACTCCAGCACCCAATCGCTGTGAAACGGCAGGCCAAATTTTAGTAGAGTTGCACAATAGCCCCCCACCCGTTCTGCACGAGTTAATGAGGAACTCTTCCCTCCCAGCCAGGCGATACGCTGATGCCCATTGCGAATGAGATGCTCCGTCAACAACTGTGCAGCCTGCATGTTGTCCGGGCGAACCGTATCAACATCATCAAGATAACTGGCTCGGGAAGCGAAAATCACCGGGATGCCTTTTTCTTCTGCCATCCGCCGCAAGTCATCGCTGCTTCCTGCAGCCCCGGCAATTACCACACCATCGACGCCCTGATTCAATAACAGTGAAAACCGCTGTGCCAGCTGCTCGCCGTCTTTACCGCCGTGAAGCAAAAAAACCATCCGTCCCTGCGCTTCCAGAGCTTCCGTCAATCCGGCCGTTAATTCGGCGTAAAACGGCGCAGATAAATCACGGACGATCAAACCAATGACGCCGCTTTGCCCGCCGCGCAGCGCCGACGCCTGACGGTTGCGCACAAATCCCAGCTCTTCAATGGCGGCGTTAACGCGTTCTCCTGTGGCGGTAGAGATTCGCCCTTTGCCACTTAGCACCAGCGAAACGGTGCTTACCGACACACCCGCAGCCAGTGCAACATCATGAATGGTTATTTTTTTGGCGGTAGCCATGCAGATGACCTACTCCCTGATTATGTGACAGATAAAACGTTTTACCTTTTATTTATCTTATACCCGCTATTATCGTTGCGTAATGTGATTTATGCCTCACTAAAATTTGATAAAACGTTTTATCTTCTCGCGCAATTTACTGAATCCAGATTGTTCTCTACGAGGAGTCGTTTTATGACGGCGAAAACAGCACCGAAAGTCACGCTGTGGGAGTTCTTCCAGCAGTTAGGCAAAACCTTCATGCTACCCGTGGCATTATTGTCGTTCTGCGGCATTATGCTCGGCATTGGTAGTTCTCTAAGCAGCCATGATGTCATCACCCTGATCCCGGTCCTGGGCAACCCCGTGTTGCAGGCTATCTTTACCTGGATGAGTAAGATTGGCTCGTTTGCTTTTAGTTTCCTGCCAGTCATGTTCTGTATCGCCATCCCGCTGGGCCTGGCACGCGAAAACAAAGGTGTAGCGGCATTTGCTGGCTTTGTCGGTTATGCGGTAATGAATCTCGCGGTAAACTTCTGGTTGACCAATAAAGGCATTCTGCCAACCACGGACGCCGCGGTTCTGAAAGCCAATAACATTCAGAGCATTCTTGGGATCCAGTCGATCGACACCGGGATCCTCGGTGCAGTGATCGCCGGTATTATCGTCTGGATGCTGCATGAGCGTTTCCATAATATCCGCCTGCCGGATGCGCTGGCATTCTTCGGCGGTACGCGCTTCGTGCCAATCATCTCCTCACTGGTAATGGGCCTTGTCGGTCTGGTGATTCCATTAGTCTGGCCGATTTTCGCCATGGGTATTAGCGGCTTGGGCCATATGATCAACAGCGCGGGTGATTTCGGACCGATGCTGTTTGGTACCGGTGAACGTCTGCTGTTGCCGTTTGGTCTGCATCACATTCTGGTGGCATTAATTCGCTTTACCGACGCAGGCGGCACGCAGGAAGTCTGCGGTCAAACCGTCAGCGGCGCACTGACCATCTTCCAGGCGCAATTGAGTTGCCCGACCACTCACGGTTTTTCTGAAAGCGCCACGCGTTTCCTTTCGCAAGGCAAAATGCCTGCGTTTCTCGGCGGTCTGCCAGGTGCAGCGTTAGCTATGTATCACTGCGCGCGCCCGGAAAATCGCCATAAAATTAAAGGGCTGCTGATTTCTGGCCTGATCGCCTGTGTCGTTGGCGGCACGACCGAACCGCTGGAATTCCTGTTCCTGTTCGTAGCGCCAGTTCTGTATGTCATCCACGCGCTGTTAACCGGCCTCGGCTTCACCGTCATGTCTGTGCTCGGCGTCACCATCGGTAATACCGACGGCAATATCATCGACTTCGTGGTGTTCGGTATTTTGCATGGTCTGTCAACCAAGTGGTACATGGTGCCAGTGGTGGCGGCAATCTGGTTTGTCGTTTACTACGTCATCTTCCGTTTCGCTATCACTCGCTTCAATCTGAAAACCCCGGGGCGCGATAGCGAAGTTGCCAGCTCAATCGAAAAAGCCGTTGCCGGTGCACCGGGTAAATCAGGTTACAACGTTCCGGCAATCCTCGAAGCCTTAGGCGGTGCCGACAATATTGTCAGCCTCGATAACTGCATTACCCGTCTGCGTTTGTCTGTGAAAGATATGTCGCTTGTTAATGTGCAGGCACTGAAGGACAATCGGGCAATTGGCGTAGTACAACTTAATCAACATAACCTGCAGGTTGTTATCGGGCCACAAGTTCAGTCAGTAAAAGATGAAATGGCCGGTCTGATGCATACTGTTCAGGCATAAGGATAAGATATGTTCGATTTTTCAAAGGTCGTGGATCGTCATGGCACATGGTGTACGCAGTGGGATTATGTCGCTGACCGTTTCGGCACTGCTGACCTGTTACCGTTCACGATTTCAGACATGGATTTTGCCACTGCCCCCTGCATTATCGAGGCGCTGAATCATCGCCTGATGCACGGCGTGTTTGGCTACAGCCGCTGGAAAAACGATGAGTTTCTCGCGGCTATTGCCCACTGGTTTTCCACCCAGCATTACACCGCAATTGATACGCAGTCGGTGGTGTATGGCCCTTCTGTTATCTACATGGTCTCGGAACTGATTCGTCAGTGGTCTGAAAAAGGTGAAGGCGTGATGATCCACACACCCGCCTATGACGCATTTTATAAGGCCATTGAAGGTAACCAGCGCACAGTAATGCCCGTTGCTTTAGAGAAGCAGGCTGACGGCTGGTTTTGCGATATGGGCAAGCTGGAAGCCGTGTTGGCGAAACCAGAATGTAAAATTATGCTTCTGTGTAGCCCACAGAATCCTACCGGGAAAGTGTGGACGTGCGATGAGCTGGAGATCATGGCTGACCTGTGCGAGCGTCATGGTGTGCGGGTTATTTCCGATGAAATCCATATGGATATGGTTTGGGGCGAGCAGCCGCATATTCCCTGGAGTAATGTGGCGCGCGGAGACTGGGCATTGCTAACGTCGGGATCGAAAAGTTTCAATATTCCCGCCCTGACCGGTGCTTACGGGATTATAGAAAATAGCAGCAGCCGTGATGCCTATTTATCGGCACTGAAAGGACGTGATGGGCTTTCTTCCCCTTCGGTACTGGCGTTAACTGCCCATATCGCCGCCTATCAGCAAGGCGCGCCGTGGCTGGATGCCTTACGCGTCTATCTGAAAGATAACCTGACGTATATTGCAGATAAAATGAACGCCGCGTTCCCTGAACTCAATTGGCAGATCCCGCAATCCACCTATCTGGCCTGGCTTGATCTACGTCCATTGAATATTGACGACAACGCGTTGCAAAAAGCCCTTATCGAGCAAGAGAAGGTCGCGATCATGCCGGGGTATACCTACGGTGAAGAAGGTCGTGGTTTTGTCCGTCTCAATGCCGGCTGCCCGCGTTCGAAACTGGAAAAAGGTGTTGCTGGATTAATTAACGCCATCCGCGCTGTTTGTTAACCCTAATTGCGCAACGTAAAAAATCGTTGCGCAATCGTGGATTTTTACCCTGCTTTGTTTTTATAATGGTGCGCACTTTTATATCCAGAAAAAGAGTGCGACCATGATTGATACCACCCTGCCATTAACTGATATCCATCGCCACCTTGATGGCAACATTCGTCCCCAGACCATTCTCGAACTTGGCCGCCAGTATAATATCTCGCTTCCTGCACAATCCCTGGAAACACTGATTCCCCACGTTCAGGTCATTGCCAACGAACCCGATCTGGTGAGCTTTCTGACCAAACTTGACTGGGGCGTTAAAGTTCTCGCCTCTCTTGATGCTTGCCGCCGCGTGGCATTTGAAAACATTGAAGATGCAGCCCGTAACGGCCTGCACTATGTCGAGCTGCGTTTTTCACCGGGCTACATGGCAATGGCACATCAGCTGCCTGTAGCGGGTGTTGTCGAAGCGGTGATCGATGGCGTACGTGAAGGTTGCCGCACCTTTGGTGTGCAGGCGAAGCTTATTGGCATTATGAGCCGGACCTTCGGTGAAGCCGCCTGTCAGCAAGAACTGGAGGCCTTTTTAGCCCACCGTGACCAGATTACCGCACTTGATTTAGCCGGTGATGAACTTGGTTTCCCGGGAAGTCTGTTCCTTTCTCATTTCAACCGCGCGCGTGATGCGGGCTGGCATATTACCGTCCATGCAGGCGAAGCTGCCGGGCCGGAAAGCATCTGGCAGGCGATTCGTGAACTGGGGGCGGAACGTATTGGACATGGCGTAAAAGCCATTGAAGATCGGGCGCTGATGGATTTTCTCGCCGAGCAACAAATTGGTATTGAATCCTGTCTGACCTCCAATATTCAGACCAGCACCGTGGCGGATCTGGCGGCGCATCCGCTGAAAACGTTCCTTGAGCATGGCATTCGTGCCAGCATTAACACTGACGATCCCGGCGTACAGGGAGTGGATATCATTCACGAATATACCGTTGCCGCGCCAGCTGCTGGGTTATCCCGCGAGCAAATCCGCCAGGCACAGATTAATGGTCTGGAAATGGCTTTCCTCAGCGCAGAGGAAAAACGCGCACTGCGAGAAAAAGTCGCCACGAAGTAACAAAAATGGATGGTGCTAATTGCACCATCCCCTTTTCACGCAAGGCACAAAGTCGCGCGATGTTTGGCGGATTCGATGCCCAGCTCAATCAACTCCATTACCTGGATTGCCTGACTTGCCGGAACCGGATTTTCACCATCGCCATTTAACGCATCACGAATAGCCGCATAGTAAGCCGGATAATTCCCCGGCACTGTCAACAGCGTTTCTTCGACACGTTCCTCACCTTCCACGCGGGTAAGTACGCCATCACGCATATCGTAGCCCCAGTCTTCCTGCGGCAGACGCTCGCCATTTTTCAGACGTTCTTCCTGTGGATCGAGGCCATATTTCACATAACTGCCTCGGGATCCATGCACGATATAACGTGCTGACTCAGCGGCTGCCAGCATGGTGCCGTGTAAAATGACTCGCCGCTGCGGATAGGACAAGATGGCATGGAAATAATCAGTCGACTGCGCTCCGGGCCGTAACTGTGCCAAATCTACCGTCATGCTAACCGGTAAACCAAATAGCGTAATGGCCTGATCAAGAAGATGCGGTGCTAAATCGTACCAGATACCGCTGCCAGGGCCGCCCTGTTCACGCCAACGATCGCGCACCTGCGGACGGAAGCGGTCAAAATGAGACTCAAAGTAAGCAACTTCACCCAGTACGCCTTCCGCGAGCAAACCTTTTAGCGTCAGGAAATCGCTATCCCAGCGACGGTTATGGAATACAGACAGCACACGCCCCAGGCTTTTTGCCAGCGCTTCCAGCTCTCGCGCTTGTGACAGTGTCACGGTAAAGGGTTTATCAACGACCACATGTTTACCCGCCTCAAGCGCCGCTTTGGCTAACGGGAAATGGGTATCGTTGGGTGTAGGGATGACAATCAGGTCTATGTTGGGATCGTTAAACAGATGCTTCGGCTCAGAGACAACCGTAACCGTTGGCCAGTCGGCTTTTACTTTTGTTTCATCGCTGCTGGAGATTACCGCCAGTTCCAGCCCGGGCGTGCCCGCAATCAGGGGCGCATGGAAGGTTTTGCTCGCATAACCATACCCAATCAACCCAACACGGATGTTGTCGCTCATGTCATTGCCTCTCATTGAAGTATGATGGCTATTTGACACTATCCTTTACCCTCGCTCAACAGTTTAATAACCTGCCAGCAATAAGGGATGTTGTTTAACTTAAGTCAAAAAAATAGCGAATTTTCCAACGACAAAAGCTAAATATCGCAAAAACCTCAGTAAAAATCTTGCTGGAGCTATTATTGCTAAGTAACATTTACCCCCTGAAGTTAATGGATCAATCAACAGAGATGTGGGCTGTAATGAATCGTCTTATTGAATTAACAGGTTGGATCGTTCTTGTCGTTTCAGTCATTCTTCTTGGCGTGGCGAGTCACATTGACAACTATCAGCCACCTGAACAGAGTGCTACGGTACAACACAAGTAAGCTCTACTCTTGTAGAGCGACATACTGCCCGACCGGGTGCATGTTTTAACTTGTCGGATATTAAACCAGGAATTTATTATCTTGTTCGATGATGTTGGTGATTGTCAGGGATAGTAAAGCGCGTTACTCTTTTCAGAGCAGTTTTTCATCCCTGAATATTTACCATCAGCGCATTCTTATTATTGTAATAATACAAACGTTCACTTTTGGTGAAATTTTATCATCACTAATAATACCTACCCCTTTGGTATTAATTATTTTATGGACCTTTTATGACTGTTCAGGACTACTTATTAAAATTTCGCAAAATCAGTTCACTCGAAAGTCTGGAAAAACTCTACGACCATCTTAATTACACCCTGACGGACGATCAGGAACTGATCAATATGTATCGTGCTGCCGATCACCGTCGCGCAGAGCTGGTTTCTGGCGGGCGTTTGTTTGACCTCGGCCAGGTACCGAAGTCCGTCTGGCACTATGTCCAATAAAGAAAGTAGCGATCGGTTATAAAAGCCTTATAATAACGCCCCTAAAATTAGATTTGCCTGTTTGCGTCGCTATTCTGGAGAACCTATGACCACCACAACGCCACAACGTATTGGAGGCTGGTTGCTTGGCCCATTGGCCTGGCTTTTAGTCGCTCTGTTAAGTACGACGCTGGCGTTGTTGCTGTATACCGCTGCGTTATCTTCTCCGCAAACATTTCAAACGCTCGGCGAACAAGCACTGACGACACAAATCTTATGGGGCGTTTCTTTTATTACCGCTATCGCCATGTGGTATTACACACTGTGGTTGACCATCGCTTTCTTTAAACGTCGGCGTTGTGTTCCTAAACACTATATTATCTGGCTGCTTATTTCCGTATTGCTGGCAGTAAAAGCGTTCGCTTTTTCACCCGTGGAAGATGGCATAGCCGTTCGCCAGTTACTGTTTACTTTGTTGGCAACCGCATTGATCGTCCCCTATTTTAAACGCTCGTCGCGGGTGAAAGCGACGTTTGTGAATCCGTAATAACCTTACAGTTAACCTGTTGTCGCCTGCTCTGGATTAACGGATAATAGGCGGCTTTTTTATTTCAGGCCGAAAAATGACTGACTACCTGTTACTGTTTGTCGGAACTGTACTGGTCAATAACTTTGTACTGGTCAAGTTTCTCGGTCTCTGTCCGTTTATGGGGGTTTCCAAAAAGCTGGAAACCGCGATGGGCATGGGGCTGGCTACAACGTTTGTGATGACGCTGGCGTCTATTTGCGCCTGGCTTATCGATACGTGGATTTTGATCCCGCTTAATCTGATTTACCTGCGCACCCTGGCGTTTATTCTGGTGATTGCTGTGGTTGTGCAGTTCACCGAGATGGTGGTGCGCAAAACCAGCCCGGTGCTTTACCGTCTGCTGGGGATTTTTTTGCCGCTTATCACCACCAACTGTGCAGTGCTCGGCGTGGCGTTGCTGAATATCAATCTCGGGCACAATTTCTTGCAGTCGGCGCTGTACGGTTTTTCCGCCGCTGTCGGTTTCTCGCTGGTGATGGTGCTCTTCGCCGCCATCCGCGAACGCCTTGCTGTGGCTGATGTCCCGGCACCTTTTCGCGGTAATGCCATTGCGTTAATTACCGCAGGTCTTATGTCTCTGGCCTTTATGGGCTTTAGTGGTTTGGTGAAGTTGTAATGAATGCTATCTGGATTGCCGTTGCCGCCGTGAGCCTGCTGGGCCTGGCGTTTGGCGCCATTCTGGGTTATGCCTCCCGCCGTTTTGCGGTGGAAGACGATCCGGTCGTTGAGAAAATTGACGAAATCTTACCGCAGAGCCAGTGTGGTCAATGCGGTTATCCCGGCTGTCGCCCCTACGCGGAAGCCATCAGCTGTAACGGTGAAAAAATTAACCGCTGCGCCCCAGGTGGCGAAGCTGTGATGCTAAAAATTGCTGAGTTGCTTAATATCGAGCCACAGCCGCTGGATGGCGAAGCGCAAGAGCTAACGCCTGCGCGGATGGTGGCGTTTATTGATGAAAATAACTGTATTGGCTGCACTAAATGTATTCAGGCGTGTCCGGTAGACGCCATCGTTGGTGCTACCCGCGCCATGCATACGGTAATGAGTGATCTCTGTACGGGCTGCAATTTATGTGTTGATCCGTGCCCGACGCACTGCATCTCGTTGCAACCGGTTGCAGAAACACCTGACTCCTGGAAATGGGATCTGAACACCATTCCCGTGCGTATCATTCCCGTGGAACACCATGCTTAAGTTATTCTCTGCATTCAGAAAAAATAAAATCTGGGATTTCAACGGCGGCATCCATCCACCGGAGATGAAAACCCAGTCCAACGGTACGCCCCTGCGCCAGGTACCACTGGCGCAGCGTTTTGTCATACCACTGAAACAACATATTGGCGCTGAAGGTGAATTGTGCGTTAGCGTCGGTGATAAAGTATTGCGCGGCCAGCCGCTTACCCGTGGACGCGGCAAAATGCTGCCAGTTCACGCGCCCACCTCGGGTACCGTTACGGCTATTGCGCCCCACTCTACGGCTCATCCTTCAGCTTTAGCTGAATTAAGCGTGATTATTGATGCCGATGGCGAAGACTGCTGGATCCCGCGCGACGGCTGGGACGATTATCGCTCTCGCAGTCGCGAAGAGTTAATCGAGCGCATTCATCAGTTTGGTGTTGCCGGGCTGGGTGGTGCGGGATTCCCGACAGGCGTTAAATTGCAGGGCGGCGGAGATAAGATTGAAACGTTGATTATCAACGCTGCTGAGTGCGAGCCGTACATTACCGCCGATGACCGTTTGATGCAGGATTGCGCGGCTCAGGTCGTAGAGGGTATTCGCATTCTTGCGCATATTCTGCAGCCACGCGAAATTCTTATCGGCATTGAAGATAACAAACCGCAGGCGATTTCCATGCTGCGCGCGGTGCTGGCGGACTCTCACGATATTTCTCTGCGGGTGATTCCAACCAAATATCCTTCTGGCGGTGCTAAACAATTAACCTACATTCTAACCGGGAAGCAGGTTCCACATGGCGGGCGTTCATCCGATATCGGCGTATTAATGCAAAACGTCGGCACTGCTTATGCAGTGAAACGTGCCGTTATCGATGGCGAACCGATTACTGAGCGTGTCGTGACCCTGACTGGCGAAGCAATCGCACGCCCGGGCAACGTCTGGGCACGGCTGGGTACGCCAGTGCGTCATTTATTGAATGATGCCGGATTCTGCCCCTCTGCCGATCAAATGGTGATTATGGGCGGCCCGCTAATGGGCTTTACCTTGCCATGGCTGGATGTCCCGGTCGTAAAGATTACCAACTGTCTGTTGGCTCCCTCTGCCAATGAGCTTGGCGAACCACAGGAAGAACAAAATTGCATCCGTTGTAGCGCCTGTGCTGACGCCTGCCCTGCGGATCTTTTGCCGCAACAGTTGTACTGGTTCAGCAAAGGTCAGCAACACGATAAAGCCACCACGCATAACATTGCCGACTGCATTGAATGTGGGGCTTGCGCGTGGGTTTGCCCGAGCAATATTCCCCTGGTGCAATATTTCCGTCAGGAAAAAGCTGAAATTGCGGCTATTCGTCAGGAAGAAAAGCGCGCCGCAGAAGCCAAAGCGCGTTTCGAAGCGCGCCAGGCTCGTCTGGAGCGCGAAAAAGCGGCTCGCCTTGAACGACATAAGAGCGCAGCCGTTCAACCTGCAGCCAAAGATAAAGATGCGATTGCTGCCGCTCTGGCGCGGGTGAAAGAGAAACAGGCCCAGGCTACACAGCCTATTGTGATTAAAGCGGGCGAACGCCCGGATAACAGTGCAATTATTGCAGCACGGGAAGCCCGTAAAGCGCAAGCCAGAGCGAAACAGGCAGAACTGCAGCAAACTAACGACGCAGCAACCGTTGCTGATCCACGTAAAACCGCAGTTGAAGCCGCTATCGCCCGCGCCAAAGCGCGCAAGCTGGAGCAGCAACAGGCTAATGCGGAGCCAGAAGAACAGGTTGATCCGCGCAAATCCGCCGTCGAAGCCGCGATTGCCCGTGCCAAAGCACGCAAGCTGGAACAGCAACAGGCTAATGCCGAACCAGAACAACAGGTCGATCCGCGCAAAGCCGCCGTCGAAGCCGCTATTGCCCGTGCCAAAGCACGCAAGCTGGAACAGCAACAGGCTAATGCGGAACCAGAACAACAGGTCGATCCGCGCAAAGCTGCCGTCGAAGCCGCTATTGCCCGTGCCAAAGCGCGCAAACTGGAACAGCAACAGGCTAATGCGGAGCCAGAAGAACAGGTTGATCCGCGCAAAGCTGCCGTCGAAGCGGCTATTGCCCGCGCCAAAGCACGCAAGCTGGAACAGCAACAGGCTAATGCGGTACCAGAAGAACAGGTTGATCCGCGCAAAGCGGCAGTTGCCGCGGCTATTGCCCGCGTTCAGGCCAAAAAAGCCGCCCAGCAAAAGGTTGTAAACGAGGACTAAATGGTATTCAGAATAGCTAGCTCCCCTTATACCCATAACCAGCGCCAAACATCGCGCATTATGCTGTTGGTGTTGCTCGCAGCCGTGCCAGGAATCGCAGCGCAACTGTGGTTTTTTGGTTGGGGTACTCTCGTTCAGATCCTGTTGGCGTCGGTCAGTGCTCTGTTAGCCGAAGCTCTCGTACTCAAACTACGCAAGCAATCAGTAGCCGCAACGTTGAAAGACAACTCAGCAATGCTGACAGGCTTATTGCTGGCGGTAAGTATTCCCCCCCTCGCGCCGTGGTGGATGGTCGTGCTGGGTACGGTGTTTGCGGTGATCATCGCTAAACAGTTGTATGGCGGTCTGGGGCAAAACCCGTTTAATCCGGCAATGATTGGTTATGTGGTCTTACTGATCTCCTTCCCGGTGCAGATGACCAGCTGGTTACCGCCACATGAAATTGCGGTCAACATCCCTGGTTTTATCGACGCCATACAGGTTATTTTCAGCGGACATACCGCCAGTGGTGGTGATATGAACACGCTACGCTTAGGTATTGATGGCATAAGTCAGGCAACACCGCTGGATACATTTAAAACCTCTGTCCGTGCCGGTCATTCGGTTGAACAGATTATGCAATATCCGATCTACAGCGGTATGCTGGCGGGCGTTGGTTGGCAATGGGTAAATCTCGCCTGGCTGGCTGGCGGCGTATGGTTGCTGTGGCAGAAAGCGATTCGCTGGCATATTCCCCTCAGCTTCTTAGTAACGCTGGCGTTATGCTCAACGTTGGGCTGGTTGTTCTCACCAGAAACACTGGCATCACCGCAAATTCATCTGTTGTCTGGTGCGACTATGCTCGGCGCATTCTTTATTTTGACTGACCCGGTTACTGCTTCTACGACCAATCGTGGTCGTCTTATTTTCGGCGCGCTGGCGGGTTTATTAGTCTGGTTGATCCGCAGTTTCGGCGGCTATCCTGACGGCGTGGCTTTTGCCGTCCTGCTGGCGAACATCACGGTTCCTCTGATCGATTACTACACGCGTCCGCGCGTCTACGGCCATCGCAAAGGGTAAACCATGCTGAAAACTATCCGAAAACACGGCATTACACTGGCACTATTTGCAGCGGGTTCTACAGGGTTAACTGCGGCCATCAACCAGATGACCAAAACGACAATTGCTGAACAGGCCAGTCTGCAACAAAAGGCGTTATTTGATCAGGTGCTGTCAGCCGAACGCTATAACAATGCGCTGGCACAGAGTTGCTATCTGGTAACTGCGCCAGAGTTAGGTAAAGGTGAGCATCGGGTTTACATCGCCAAACAGGATGACAAACCGGTAGCCGCCGTTCTGGAAGCAACCGCGCCAGATGGCTATTCTGGTGCGATTCAGCTGCTGGTGGGAGCCGATTTTAACGGCACGGTACTAGGCACGCGCGTGACAGAGCACCACGAAACGCCAGGGCTTGGCGATAAAATCGAACTGCGCCTTTCTGACTGGATCACCCATTTTGCGGGTAAAAAAATCAGTGGTGCGGATGATGCGAACTGGGCAGTGAAGAAAGATGGTGGTGATTTCGACCAGTTCACCGGCGCGACGATTACTCCCCGCGCGGTGGTTAATGCGGTAAAACGCGCCGGATTGTACGCTCAGACGTTACCGTCACAACTTTCTCAACTTCCTGCCTGTGGAGAATAAAGCGTGAGCGAAATTAAAGACGTTATTGTTCAGGGGTTGTGGAAAAACAACTCTGCGCTGGTCCAGCTGCTCGGCCTCTGTCCGCTATTGGCGGTCACGTCCACTGCCACTAACGCTCTGGGTTTAGGACTTGCGACTACGCTGGTACTGACGCTGACCAACTTGACCATTTCGACGCTGCGTCACTGGACGCCAGCCGAGATCCGCATTCCCATTTACGTGATGATCATCGCCTCGGTGGTCAGCGCTGTACAGATGCTGATCAACGCCTACGCCTTTGGTCTGTATCAATCGTTAGGGATTTTTATTCCGCTGATTGTCACTAACTGTATCGTTGTGGGCCGCGCTGAAGCCTTCGCTGCTAAAAAAGGTCCGGCACTTTCGGCACTGGACGGCTTTTCAATTGGTATGGGCGCAACCTGCGCCATGTTCGTGCTGGGTTCACTACGCGAAATAATCGGCAATGGCACGTTGTTTGACGGTGCAGATGCGCTGTTAGGTAGCTGGGCAAAAGTATTACGCGTGGAGATTTTCCACACCGACTCCCCTTTCCTGCTGGCGATGCTGCCACCAGGTGCATTTATTGGCCTGGGACTGATGCTGGCAGGGAAATACCTGATTGATGAAAGAATGAAAAAGCGCCGTACTGAAGCAGCTGCCGAACGTGCATTGCCAAACGGTGAAACAGGGAATGTCTGATGAACAAAGCAAAACGCCTGGAGATCCTCACTCGCCTGCGTGAGAACAATCCTCATCCCACCACCGAGCTTAATTTCAGTTCGCCTTTTGAATTGCTGATTGCCGTACTACTTTCCGCTCAGGCGACCGATGTCAGTGTTAATAAGGCGACGGCGAAACTCTACCCGGTGGCTAATACGCCTGCAGCGATGCTTGAGCTGGGCGTCGAAGGGGTGAAAAGCTATATCAAAACTATTGGCCTTTATAACAGTAAAGCAGAAAATATCATTAAGACCTGCCGTATCTTACTGGAACAGCATAACGGCGAGGTTCCGGAAGATCGAGCTGCACTTGAAGCCCTGCCTGGTGTAGGTCGTAAAACAGCCAACGTCGTATTAAACACTGCATTCGGCTGGCCGACTATTGCTGTCGACACGCACATTTTCCGCGTTTGTAATCGTACTCAATTTGCGCCGGGGAAAAACGTCGAACAGGTAGAAGAAAAGCTACTGAAAGTGGTTCCGGCAGAGTTTAAAGTCGACTGCCACCATTGGTTGATCCTGCACGGGCGTTATACCTGTATTGCCCGCAAGCCTCGCTGTGGCTCTTGTATTATTGAAGATCTTTGTGAATACAAAGAGAAAGTTGACATCTGAAGAAAAGGGGTAACACCGATTACCCCATTAATAACCTTTCTTTATCCTCTTTTAAAACATCTTTTTAACGTCAATGATGCCATTGCTTAGCGTTATCATCAGGTAATCCGTTTGCGGATAACCAAAAATGCAGGTTAATTGTTTTTTTAATAGCGAAATTTTCTATTCATTCGTGATCAAGATCACGATGCTGTGGCAATGTAAAAACATTGCAAGAATTAGGTTAAAATCATTTAAATTTACACACGCAACAAATATTGACCTACAAAACATTACACTGGCTATTTTTCAGAAACTGGACTATCTCACTAGGAAAAACGCCAAATAGCAGAACATATCGCCGTTAAGCCATCACCCCCCTCTCAGGGTAGTGAAAAAATCTGCCGTTACGTTTTTTGAAAAATTTAACGCTGGATAACATTTCCCGGAATGGTTGAATTCCCCGCCTCAGTTATATGTAACAGATTATTACAAAGGACTTGTCTGAAAGTGCAAGATAGTGAACATTACCTGCCGTTTCCCCTCCCACTATAACAATTGCGCGTATGTTTTTTAGGCATAACGCGAGAAAGCACCCCCGTTAATATGGGATGTAAAAAAAGAGGTAAAAGTGTCCACTGCAAACCAAAAACCAACTGAAAGCGTCAGTTTGAACGCTTTCAAACAACCGAAGGCGTTCTATCTCATCTTCTCGATTGAGTTATGGGAACGTTTTGGTTATTACGGCCTACAAGGAATTATGGCTGTTTACCTGGTTAAACAACTGGGTATGTCTGAAGCGGATTCAATCACCCTTTTCTCTTCCTTTAGTGCCCTGGTTTATGGTCTGGTCGCTATCGGCGGTTGGTTAGGTGACAAGGTACTGGGTACTAAACGCGTAATTATGCTTGGCGCTATTGTGCTGGCGATTGGTTATGCTCTGGTTGCCTGGTCTGGTCACGACGCCGGTATCGTTTATATGGGTATGGCGGCTATTGCGGTCGGTAACGGCCTGTTTAAAGCTAACCCGTCTTCTCTGCTTTCTACATGCTATGAGAAAAACGACCCGCGTCTGGACGGTGCATTCACCATGTACTACATGTCCGTCAACATCGGCTCTTTCTTCTCTATGATCGCCACCCCGTGGCTGGCCGCGAAATACGGCTGGAGTGTTGCGTTTGCGTTGAGCGTTGTAGGCCTGCTGATCACTATCGTTAACTTCGCCTTCTGCCAACGCTGGGTTAAACAGTACGGTTCAAAACCAGACTTCGAGCCTATCAACTACCGTAACCTGCTGCTGACCATTATTGGTGTTGTGGCACTGATCGCTATCGCCACCTGGCTGCTGCACAATCAGGAAGTTGCGCGTATGGCGCTGGGCGTTGTTGCCTTTGGTATCGTGGTTATCTTCGGTAAAGAAGCCTTCGCGATGAAAGGTGCTGCGCGTCGTAAAATGATCGTTGCCTTCATCCTGATGCTCGAAGCCATTATCTTCTTCGTGCTGTACAGCCAGATGCCAACGTCACTGAACTTCTTTGCGATTCGTAACGTTGAACACACCATTCTGGGCCTGGCCGTAGAACCTGAGCAGTATCAGGCACTGAACCCGTTCTGGATCATCATTGGTAGCCCGATTCTGGCCGCTATCTATAACAAGATGGGCGATACCCTGCCGATGCCAACTAAGTTTGCAATCGGTATGGTGATGTGTTCTGGTGCGTTCCTGATTCTGCCGCTGGGTGCAAAATTCGCGTCTGACGCAGGTATCGTGTCGGTAAGCTGGCTGGTCGCAAGCTATGGCCTGCAGAGTATCGGGGAACTTATGATCTCTGGTCTGGGTCTGGCAATGGTTGCACAACTCGTTCCGCAGCGTCTGATGGGCTTCATTATGGGTAGCTGGTTCCTGACCACTGCCGGTGCAAACCTGATTGGTGGTTATGTTGCGGGTATGATGGCTGTGCCGGATAACGTTACCGATCCACTGATGTCACTGGAAGTCTATGGTCGCGTATTCTTGCAGATTGGTGTCGCTACTGCCGTTATTGCAGTACTGATGCTGCTGACCGCGCCGAAACTG
This sequence comes from Escherichia sp. MOD1-EC5990, assembly GCF_002965285.1. Classification (NCBI taxonomy): domain Bacteria; kingdom Pseudomonadati; phylum Pseudomonadota; class Gammaproteobacteria; order Enterobacterales; family Enterobacteriaceae; genus Escherichia; species Escherichia sp. MOD1-EC5990. The sequence goes on from NZ_PTRV01000023.1 coordinate 40,847, forward strand.
CATCGCATGACGCAGGATGACGCTGCAGACAAAGCGGCGAAAGCTGCTGTAGCGTAAAATTCAGGGAAACTCTTTTACAAGCCGCTAACTTTTCGTTAGCGGCTTTTTTTTTGTTCAGCAACGCACTACCATACTTTAAACCACAGACAAAAGGAGTTACCGATGAAATTGTTCTACAAACCGGGCGCCTGCTCTCTCGCTTCCCATATCACCCTGCGTGAGAGCGGAAAGGATTTTACGCTCGTCAGTGTGGATTTAATGAAAAAACGTCTCGAAAACGGTGACGATTACTTTGCCGTTAACCCTAAGGGACAGGTGCCTGCATTGCTGCTGGACGATGGTACTTTGCTGACGGAAGGCGTAGCAATTATGCAGTATCTTGCCGACAGCGTCCCCGACCGCCAGTTGCTGGCACCGGTAAACAGTATTTCCCGCTATAAAACCATCGAATGGCTGAATTACATCGCCACCGAGCTGCATAAAGGTTTCACGCCTCTGTTTCGCCCTGATACACCGGAAGAGTACAAACCGACAGTTCGCGCGCAGCTGGAGAAGAAGCTGCAATATGTGAACGATGCTCTGAAGGATGAGCACTGGATCTGCGGGCAACGATTTACAATTGCTGATGCCTATCTGTTTACGGTTCTGCGCTGGGCATACGCGGTGAAACTGAATCTGGAAGGGTTAGAGCACATCGCGGCATTTATGCAACGTATGGCTGAACGTCCGGAAGTACAAGACGCGCTGTCAGCGGAAGGCTTAAAGTAATAGCTATCGGCCCACAGGTTGTTGTGGGCCGAAATGAGATATTTCAGAGCTTTGTTGCGCTGAAATAATGTTCTGGTTTGGCAATACGATCCTGAGCAGCAACCACTTGCAGCTCATATTCCTGCATTGCTTTGGTGGTCACCATGATTTCGTATACTGCAGCGGTCACATGTTCCAGGGCCTCCTGCAGCGTTGCCCCCTGAAGCAGTTTCACCAGCAGTAAACCGCTCGTCACATCACCGACACCTACCGGTTGGCGCATACCAAAATCCACCAGCGGACGGCTGATATGCCAGGCTTCATCGGCGGTAACCAGCAGCATTTCAAAACGGTCACGGCTGTAGCCAGCCCGCGCCAGGTGTTTAACCAACACAATTTGTGGCCCTTGCGCAATGAGTTCACGCGCTGCCAGAACCGCTTCTTCGACGTTATTTACCGGATGCTCACAGAGTATCTCCAGCTCAACCAGATTCGGCGCAATGATATCGCTGGCAGGCAAACCGTGACGCACATGAAACTCTGCGACACCCGGTGCAACGATACAGCCTTTTTCCGGATGACCCATTACCGGATCGCAAAAATATTTCGCCTGCGGATTCGCTGCTTTCACCTGACGAACGATACCGAGGATATGTTCACCCTGCTCCGCCGAACCCAGATAGCCACTTAATACGGCATCACAGGTGTGTAATTTATCAATGGCGGCAATGCCTTGCACAATTTCGGTTAAATGGCTGGGCGGCATCACGCAGCCAGTCCATTTGCCGTATTGGGTGTGATTAGAAAATTGAACGGTGTTCAGCGGCCAGACGTTCGCGCCCAGGCGGCGCATCGGAAACTCTGCCGCACTGTTACCCGCATGACCATAAACAACGTGAGACTGGATAGCGAGAATATTTTTCATCATGTTCCCTGTATAAAAACCAGGGGGAGTGATTTCTCACTCCCCCTTTCCACTTAATGCATTATTTCCAGCAAATCAGACAGTAATTCTTTTTGCCGCGACGCAGTAAGGTAAAACGACCAAACAGACGATCTTCTTCTTTAAAGAAGTATTCAGGATCGGACTGTTTTTCACCGTTAATGGTGATGGCATTGGAGGCGATAGTTTTACGCGCCTGACCACGGGAAGGTTGCAGTTCGGAATCGACCAGCGCCTGCATCAGGTCTGCACCTTTTTCCATCTCAACCATCGGTACGCCGTCCTGCGCCAGCTGTTCGAAGTCCGCTTCACTCAGCGCACTCAAGGAACCACTGAACAGACATTCGGTAATACGTTTTGCTGCCTGCAAACCTTCTTCACCGTGCACCAAACGTGTCACCTGCTCCGCCAGAACATACTGAGCGCGCGGAGCTTTACCGCTGTTTTTATCTTCTTCTTCGAGGGCATTGATCTCTTCAATGCTCATGAAGGTGAAGAACTTCAGGAAGCGGTAAACGTCGGCATCCGCAGTGTTGATCCAGAACTGGTAGAATTTGTACGGGCTGGTTTTCTTCGGATCTAACCAGACTGCGCCGCCTTCAGTTTTACCAAATTTGGTGCCGTCTGCTTTGGTGATCAGCGGAACGGTCAGGCCAAACACCTGATTCTGATGCAGACGACGGGTCAGGTCGATACCAGAAGTGATGTTACCCCACTGGTCAGAACCACCAATTTGCAGCACCACACCGTACTGTTTGTTCAGACAGGCGAAGTCATACCCTTGCAACAGGTTGTAGGAAAACTCAGTGAACGAAATCCCCTGATCTTCACGGTTGAGACGCTGCTTAACCGCTTCTTTGTTGATCATCTGGTTAACGGAGAAGTGTTTGCCAATATCGCGCAGGAAGGTCAGCACATTCATCTTGCCGAACCAGTCATAGTTGTTCGCCGCGATAGCAGAATTTTCTCCACAGTCGAAATCGAGGAACGGGGCAACCTGCTTGCGGATTTTGTCCACCCACTCCTGAACAGTTTCTTCAGTGTTCAGCTTACGCTCGGCAGCTTTGAAGCTCGGGTCGCCAATCAGACCCGTCGCGCCGCCTACCAGCGCAACCGGCTTGTGGCCCGCCTGCTGGAAGCGTTTCAGGCATAACAATGGAACAAGATGCCCCAAATGCAAGCTGTCAGCGGTAGGATCGAAGCCGCAATAGAGCGCGATCGGGCCTTGCGCCAGTCGCTCTGCTAACGCTTCCTCGTCCGTCACCTGGGCTACCAGCCCCCGCTCTTGCAATTGTTTAATCAAGTTACTGCTTGCCATCAAAATCTCCATGTATATAACGACTGCACCTTTGCCGGTACACGACTTTTCGCCAGATGCGAAAGAGACATAGAATAAAGTGCCAGAATCAGGAGTACCAGCGATTAAAGCAAGATTTTTGCATCTTTTCAGGGGGCAAGACGATCAATCTTCCACGCATCATTTTCACGCTGGTACAAAAAGCGGTCATGCAGGCGATGCTCACCGCCCTGCCAGAACTCAATCTGTTCAAGGCTGACGCGAAAACCGCCCCAAAAACTCGGCAATGGCACTTCGCCCTGTTGAAACTTCTGCTTCAGCTCCAGGAATTTACTTTCAAGGATACCGCGGGCAGAAATGCGACTGGACTGCTTCGAAACCCATGCACCAATCTGGCTATCACGGGGGCGACTATGAAAATATTTCATCACTTCGAGAGTCGAAAGTCGTTCCGCTTTACCGATCACCATCACCTGGCGCTCAAGGGTATGCCACGGGAACAGCAGGCTAACGCGCGGATTATTTTCGATTTGATGTGCTTTACGGCTGCCGAGGTTGGTGTAAAACACCATTCCTTTTTCGTCGTAATGTTTGAGTAAAACGATGCGCTGATAAGGCTGACCATGTTCATCCACGGTAGCGACCACCATCGCGGTAGGGTCCGCCAGTTTGGCTTCACACGCCTGAGAGAGCCAGCGTTCAAAAAGGGTTAATGGAGCGGCGGGAAGATCGCGGCGGCGTAATCCGCCTTTGGTGTATTCACGGCGCAGATGCGCGATTTGCTGCAATTCGTCGTTATCAGACATGGTTTTCTTTACGGATTGTCAGTGGGTGACGCTATTGTGCGCCGCCCCTGGAAAAATCTCAACGCTGTGGATTTTGTAACTGACAGTTATTCAAGACGATGCGGTCGCGTTTATAGACAGTCGCTTCCTCGCCTTTCGACCAGAAAACATAGATCCCGTCGGTGTAACGTGCACCAGACGCAGAAATGCCCTGTTTGAGATGCAGTAGTTGATTATCGTAAACAAAACTGACTTCCTGGCGCGGATTATTCAGTTTGACCGTCAACGGTTTTTCATCACACTGGTATTCCAGCGTATCGGTTTGCATGCGCTCAACCAGTTGATTGAACGCGCTACAGCCGGTGAGAAGGACCGGCAAACAGATCAGTAACAGTTTTTTCATAGACATATCCCGAAGACTTTCCTGGTCTGGAGGGCAATACGCCCTCCCTAACGTTCCAAGTGTAACGGCAGACGCGGTAAGAAAAATTCAGTTAACTCTGATATCACGGGTTAGCGGGGAAAATAGCCCCGAGTACCGTCTCCTGGCTTGCGCCAGTGACGGAAGGCAGATTTCCTGGTAATCCCACCAGCGTCCGCCAGGCAAGCCAGGCGAAAGCCAATGCTTCCATATCATCGCCACTAATGCCAACGGCATCGGTGGTGGTGACTTCTGTGCCTGGCAGTAATGCCGCCAGACGCGCCATGAGTAGCGGATTACGACTTCCTCCACCACATACCATCAATCGTTCGCAGCCACCGCTCAACAAAACTTGTTCAGAAATGGTCACGACGGTGAGTTCTGCCAGTGTCGCCTGTACATCTCGGGGATCAACACCCGGAAAATGGCGCAAATGGCGCTCCAGCCAACCGTAGTTAAAGTATTCGCGTCCGGTGCTTTTCGGTGCAGGTTGCGAGAAATACGGGTCGCTAAGCATATTTTGCAGCAGTGGGAGAATGACTTTACCCGCCCGTGCCCACTCGGCATCTTTATCGTAAGGTTTACCTGCCTGACGCCAGATCCAGGCATCCATCAGCATGTTACCAGGGCCGGTATCGTAGCCCCCTACCGGCTGCCCAGGAATGAGCAGTGACAGATTGGCGATGCCACCAATATTGAGCACCATTCGTCGCTCGGTTGGGTGAGCCAGCAGCGCATGATGAAACGCAGGTACCAACGGTGCGCCTTGTCCTCCCAAGGCAATATCGCGACGGCGAAAATCACCGACAACCGTAATTCCGGTGCGTGCCACAATTTGATTGTTATCGCCAATCTGTAAAGTGTGTGGTGCCACGCCCGTCGGTTCATGCCAGACGGTTTGGCCGTGACAGCCGATCGCAACGATATCTTTCGCCTGCAGGTTTTGTTCCTTAAGCAAGGCATTGACCGCATCAGCAAAAAGTCGCCCGAGTTGAGTATCAAGCTGTCCAAACTGCGAAAGTGTAAGCTGCTGGCCCTGGCAAATATCCAGTACAGCCTGTTTCAGAGACACCGGGATCGGCCAGCTCAAACTTGCCAGCTGTGCGACCCGATGTTCATCAATTGTCGCCAACACAACATCAACACCATCAAGGCTGGTGCCTGACATAACGCCAATAAAGCGGCCCGATTTCATAGTTCATCCTTTTTCAATCTGACGTTTGCGCACCACTCAAACATAAACTTTTCGTGAATACTATGCGGAATGACCGATTTTTACCGTTGGTAGTAAAACATTATCTTCAAATCAATAATCATCATGAATGTTTTGTTTATAATTGGTTGATCCTACTTTCATTATGATTTGCTCATATTTGGTAGAACATGTAACCATGGATTCACATATGCCATATACTTTGACCATGAGGGATGCTTGCGTGGCGTTTCATGGTGAACAGGAGATTTTTCAATGATTAAACGCGTATTGGTTGTTTCAATGGTAGGTCTGTCTCTTGTCGGTTGTGTTAATAACGACACCCTGTCAGGGGATGTTTATACCGCTTCTGAAGCGAAACAAGTACAGAATGTCAGCTATGGCACCATCGTTAACGTACGTCCGGTACAGATTCAGGGCGGTGATGATTCCAACGTTATCGGCGCAATTGGCGGTGCTGTTCTTGGTGGTTTCCTGGGGAATACTGTTGGTGGCGGAACCGGGCGTTCTCTGGCTACTGCAGCAGGCGCTGTTGCCGGTGGCGTAGCCGGTCAGGGCGTACAGAGTGCAATGAACAAAACGCAGGGTGTCGAGCTGGAAATTCGTAAAGACGATGGTAATACCATCATGGTGGTACAGAAACAAGGCAACACTCGTTTCTCTCCGGGCCAACGTGTCGTACTGGCCAGCAATGGCAGTCAGGTGACCGTTTCCCCGCGCTAAATAAGTTTGCGTGTGGTCAGGTTACTGACCACACGCCCCCCTTCATTTCACCCTTTGGCCTGTAACTCAATGATATTATGCTCAAGTTTTGCGATGAGCTTAATCAGTTGTTCCAGTTCCTCTGCGGAGATGCCATGTAAAATTTCCGCGCGGGTTTTGTTAATAACAGCTTCCATTTCGCTGATCAGCGGCTCTGCCTTTTCCGTCAGTTTAATACGTTTAGCCCGACGATCGCTGGCACAAGTTTGACGCGAAATTAACCCTTTTTCTTCCAGTTGGTCCAGAGTACGGACCAGTGATGGCTGCTCGATGCCAATCGCTTTTGCCAGTTGAATTTGCGACTGGTCTGGAGGTAACTGATGGATATTGTGTAACGTAACCCAATGGGTTTGTGTTAACTCCAGCGGTTTCAGGCGATGGTCTATCAGAGCACGCCATATGCGCACCAACCGTGCCAGATCAGAACCTAGTGGCGATTCCAATTTCATCTCCTTATAATTAGCTTGCTAAGATATTATGCGGCTTTTAGAATAGTGTGCAGCAATTGTATTGCTAAAACAAATGTATTGCTGCATTTGGTTACCGTCAGACATATTTTTCAGAAATTGCGCGTAAATTTTTCGCACTTAAAGAATATTTATTAATCTAACGCAATATATTCGGTCGTAAAGGAATCTACTTTGTGAAGTTTATGCTCAATGCAACAGGATTGCCCTTACAAGATCTGGTGTTCGGTGCGTCCGTCTACTTTCCTCCTTTTTTCAAAGCCTTCGCGTTTGGATTCGTCATCTGGCTTGTCGTACACCGCCTGCTTCGTGGCTGGATCTACGCCGGTGACATCTGGCATCCCTTGTTAATGGATTTATCGCTGTTTGCGATTTGCGTTTGCCTTTCCCTGGCAATACTGATTGCGTGGTAACTATGTCAATTAAAACAATTAAGTATTTCTCAACAATCATTGTAGCGGTAGTTGCGGTTCTTGCCGGATGGTGGCTGTGGAATTATTACATGCAATCTCCGTGGACACGCGACGGGAAAATACGCGCAGAACAGGTTTCTATCACCCCACAGGTGTCGGGACGTATTGTTGAGCTGAATATAAAAGACAACCAGCCGGTTAACGCGGGGGATCTTCTGCTCACGATCGATAAAACGCCCTTTCAGATCGCCGAGCTGAACGCACAGGCTCAGCTGGCGAAAGCGCAATCTGACCTCGCAAAAGCCAATAACGAAGCGAATCGTCGTCGCCATCTCTCACAAAATTTTATTTCTGCCGAAGAACTCGATACCGCTAACCTCAATGTTAAAGCGATGCAGGCCAGTGTTGATGCCGCACAGGCGACGTTGAAACAGGCACAATGGCAACTGGCGCAAACGGAAATTCGCGCCCCGGTGAGCGGATGGGTGACTAATCTTACTACCCGCATCGGCGATTACGCTGACACCGGGAAACCGCTGTTTGCCCTTGTCGACAGCCACTCGTTTTACGTCATTGGTTATTTTGAAGAAACCAAATTGCGCCATATCCGTGAAGGGGCACCAGCACAAATTACCCTCTATAGTGATAACAAAACGTTACAGGGTCACGTTTCCAGTATCGGTCGGGCGATTTATGATCAGAGCGTTGAAAGTGACTCAAGCCTTATTCCGGATGTGAAACCTAACGTCCCCTGGGTTCGCCTCGCCCAACGTGTTCCGGTCCGCTTTGCGCTGGACAAAGTCCCAGGCGATGTCACGCTGGTGTCGGGCACCACCTGTAGCATTGCCGTAGGTGAATAATGAACGCATCGTCATGGTCCTTGCGCAATTTGCCTTGGTTCAGGGCAACGCTGGCGCAATGGCGTTATGCGTTACGTAATACCCTTGCCATGTGTCTGGCGCTGACAGTTGCCTATTATTTAAATCTCGATGAGCCCTATTGGGCGATGACCTCGGCAGCGGTGGTTAGCTTCCCCACCGTTGGCGGTGTGATCAGCAAAAGCCTCGGACGCATCGCGGGTAGTTTGCTGGGAGCCATCGCGGCATTGCTTCTTGCCGGACATACGCTCAACGAGCCGTGGTTTTTTCTATTGAGTATGTCAGCATGGATTGGCTTTTGTACCTGGGCCTGTGCGCACTTCACGAATAACGTCGCGTATGCATTTCAACTGGCGGGTTACACGGCTGCCATCATCGCCTTTCCGATGGTCAATATTACTGAGGCCAGCCAGCTGTGGGATATTGCTCAGGCGCGCGTTTGTGAGGTGATAGTCGGTATTTTGTGCGGTGGCATGATGATGATGATCCTGCCGAGCAGTTCCGATGCTACAGCCCTTTTAACCGCATTGAAAAACATGCACGCCCGACTACTTGAACATGCCAGTTTACTCTGGCAGCCTGAAACAACCGATGCCATTCGTGCAGCACATGAAGGGGTGATTGGGCAGATACTGACCATGAATTTGCTCCGTATCCAGGCTTTCTGGAGCCACTATCGTTTTCGCCAGCAAAACGCGCGCCTTAATGCGCTGCTCCACCAGCAATTACGTATGACCAGCGTCATTTCCAGCCTGCGACGTATGTTGCTCAACTGGCCCTCACCGCCAGGTGCCACACGAGAAATTCTCGACCAGTTGCTGACCGCGCTCGCCAGTTCGCAAACAGATTTTTACACCGTCGCACGTATTATTGCCCCGCTACGCCCGACCAACGTCGCCGACTACCGGCACGTCGCCTTCTGGCAGCGACTACGCTATTTTTGCCATCTTTATCTGCAAAGCAGTCAGGAATTACATCGTCTGCAAAGCGGCGTAGATGATCATGCCAAACTCCCACGGACATCCGGCCTGGCACGTCATACCGATAACGCCGAAGCTATGTGGAGCGGACTACGAACATTTTGTACATTGATGATAATTGGCGCATGGAGTATCGCTTCACAATGGGATGCCGGTGCCAATGCATTAACGCTGGCCGCAATTAGCTGCGTACTCTACTCCGCCGTCGCGGCACCGTTTAAGTCCTTGTCACTGCTAATGCGCACGCTAGTGTTACTTTCGCTATTTAGCTTTGTGGTCAAATTTGGCCTGATGGTTCAGATTAGCGATCTGTGGCAATTTTTACTGTTTCTCTTCCCACTACTGGCGACAATGCAGCTTCTTAAATTGCAGATGCCCAAATTTGCCGCGCTTTGGGGACAACTGATTGTATTTATGGGGTCGTTTATCGCTGTCACTAATCCTCCGGTGTATGATTTCGCTGATTTTCTTAATGATAATCTGGCAAAAATTGTTGGCGTAGCGCTGGCGTGGCTAGCGTTCGCCATTCTGCGACCTGGGTCTGACGCTCGTAAAAGCCGTCGTCATATTCGCGCACTGCGCCGGGATTTTGTCGATCAGCTAAGCCGCCATCCAACACTGAGTGAAAGCGATTTTGAATCACTCACTTATCATCACGTCAGTCAGTTAAGTAACAGCCAGGATGCGCTGGCTCGCCGTTGGTTATTACGCTGGGGGGTGGTGTTGTTGAACTGTTCTCATGTTGTCTGGCAATTGCGCGAATGGGAATCGCGTTCCGATCCGTTATCGCGAGTACGGGATAACTGTATTTCATTGTTACGTGGAGTGATGAGTGAGCGTGGCGTTCAGCAAAAATCACTGGCGGCCACACTTGCAGAATTACAGCGGATTTGCGACAGCCTTGCCCGTCATCATCAACCTGCCGCCCAGGAGCTGGCGGCAATTGTCTGGCGGCTGTACTGCTCGCTTTCGCAACTTGAGCAAGCACCGCCGCAAGGTACGCTGGCCTCTTAATTACTTAATTACACCGCAGGCATAGCGTTCACCGCCACCGCCCAGCGGTTTAGGTTGATCGGACATATTATCGCCACCAACGTGGATCATCAGCGCTTTATCTTTGACTTGATCCAGTGATTTCAGACGAGGCGCGATGACGGCATCGGTTGCTTTGCCGTCATTATTGACAACCAGCGCAGGCAGATCGCCTAAATGCCCGGCACCTTCTGGCCCTTCATGTTTACCGGTATTTTGTGGATCAAGATGCCCGCCTGCAGATTCTGCCGCTGTGGCTTTGCCATCTTTGGTAGCTGGCTGGCAGCTTCCTTTGGCATGAATATGGAAGCCATGTTCACCGGGGGGTAATGCTTTCAGATCGGGCGAAAACTCCAGACCTTTATCGGTTTCAGTAATGGTGACGCTACCAATTGACTGCCCAACCCCTTGCGACGTGACGAGGTTCATCTCGACTTTTTCACTGGCAGCTTGTGCGCCGGTCGCAACAACCAGCGCCAGAATGGCCAGACTAAAACGTTTCATAGGACCTCCGTTCATTGTGCATTCCTGAATAAGTGTAAACCAGTGACACATTTTTGAACGGCGGCTATTCCTAAAAGTGCTTACGGTACGTCGTAACCCAGTGCCGCTTTACGGATACGGAACCATTGTTGGCGAGTCATTTTCAGGGTTTCTGCTTCAACAGCCGCCCGTACACGCTCAATTTTACCTGAGCCGATAATTGGCAGCGGCTGCGACGGTAAACGTAAAACCCAGGCGTAAACCACCTGTTCAATAGAGCCCGCGTTTAACTCCTCCGCCACCACAGCCAGTTCATCACGCAGAGGCTGGAAATAATCATCATTAAACAGACGACCACCACCAAGGCAAGACCACGCCATCGGACGAACACGCAGTTGTTGCAGTTGGTCGAGCGTGCCATCCAGCAGTAACGGCTGATGCACCGGGGATATTTCCACCTGATTAGTGGCAAGGGTAAACGGCAGGCGTGATTGCAACAGCGCAAATTGCGCAGGCGTAAAGTTCGATACGCCAAAATGGCGAACTTTGCCGCTCTGATGCAGGTGTTTAAACGCGTCCGCCACTTCATCGGCATCCATTAACGGGTCCGGGCGGTGGATTAACAGCAGATCCAGATGATCGGTCGCGAGATTAATCAGCGACTGTTCGGCGCTCTTAATGATGTGATCGCGGTCAGTAATATAATGACCAATGACATTTTCTTCACGCGCGGTCGTCGCGATACCGCATTTGCTGACAATTTCCATCCGTTCACGCAGATGAGGTGCCAGTTTCAGCGCCTCGCCAAACGCTGCTTCGCACTGATAGCCGCCATAAATATCAGCGTGGTCCACGGTAGTTACGCCGAGATCCAGATGCTCTTCAATAAAGCTGACCAGCTGGCGGGCGGACATATTCCAGTCCATCAATCGCCAGTAGCCCATCACAAAACGGGAAAACTCCGGGCCTTGCGGCGCAATAGTAATACGCTGAACCATAATCGCTTCCTCTTATCAGATATGAGAGGAGTATACGCAAGATTAGGCTCAAAAGAGTGATGGTTGCTCCGGTTCGTCTGATGACGCTGGCTTATTTGCACGTAATTTGCGCATTAATCGCTGCCGACAAAGGCGCAGCACCTCTTGTTTTTCGCCATCGCTCATTTTATTCCAGTTAAAACGCTCATCCCGACTACGAAAACAGCCGCGACAAAATCCGCGTTCGTCAGACTGGCAAATTCCCCGGCACGGGCTCTGGACGGGAAAGAACTCTAATTGCTCCGCCACCTCGCCCTCCTCAGATAAGATTATTACCATTATTGAAGCTGTTAATGCCCAAAGTAGCAACTTTGCTTGCACTAGACCGACTGGTCTACTACACTCCAACACATGAACAAACACACCGAACATGATACTCGCGAACATCTCCTGGCGACGGGCGAGCAACTTTGCCTGCAACGTGGATTCACCGGGATGGGGCTAAGCGAATTACTAAAAACGGCTGAAGTGCCGAAAGGGTCCTTCTATCACTACTTTCGCTCTAAAGAAGCGTTTGGCGTTGCCATGCTTGAGCGCCATTACGCCGCATATCACCAGCGACTGACGGAGTTGCTGCAATCCGGCGAAGGTAACTACCGCGACCGCATACTGGCTTATTACCAGCAAACACTGAACCAGTTTTGCCAACATGGAACCATCAGTGGTTGCCTGACAGTAAAACTCTCTGCCGAAGTGTGCGATCTGTCAGAAGATATGCGCAGCGCGATGGATAAAGGGGCTCGCGGCGTAATCGCCCTGCTCTCTCAGGCGCTGGAAAATGGCCGTGAGAACCATTGTTTAACCTTTTGTGGCGAACCGCTGCAACAGGCACAAGTGCTTTACGCACTGTGGCTTGGCGCGAATTTGCAGGCCAAAATTTCGCGCAGTTTCGAACCACTGGAAAACGCGCTGGCCCATGTAAAAACCATTATTGCGACGCCTGCCGTTTAGCAGGCATTTTTTATCACCAGACCACCGGGAGCCTTTATGTCATCTGAAAAACTGTATTCCCCACTGAAAGTGGGCGCGATCACGGCGGCAAACCGTATTTTTATGGCACCGCTGACGCGTCTGCGCAGTATTGAACCGGGTGACATCCCTACCCCGTTGATGGCGGAATACTATCGCCAACGAGCCAGTGCCGGTTTGATTATTAGCGAAGCCACGCAAATTTCTGCCCAGGCAAAAGGATATGCCGGTGCGCCTGGCATCCATAGCCCAGAGCAAATTGCCGCATGGAAAAAAATCACCGCGGGAGTCCATGCTGAAAATGGTCACATGGCCGTGCAGCTTTGGCACACGGGGCGAATTTCTCACGCCAGCCTGCAGCCTGGCGGTCAGGCACCGGTAGCGCCTTCTGCACTTAGCGCGGGAACGCGTACTTCTCTGCGCGATGAAAAAGGTCAGGCGATCCGCGTTGAAACATCCATGCCACGTGCACTTGAACGGGAAGAGATTCCGGGCATCGTCAATGATTTCCGCCAGGCCATCGCTAACGCCCGTGAAGCTGGGTTTGATCTGGTGGAGCTACACTCTGCTCACGGTTATTTACTGCATCAGTTCCTTTCTCCTTCTTCAAACCATCGTACCGATCAGTACGGCGGCAGCGTGGAAAATCGCGCACGTCTGGTGCTGGAAGTGGTCGATGCCGGGATTGAAGAATGGGGTGCCGATCGCATTGGCATTCGTGTTTCGCCAATCGGTACTTTCCAGAACACAGATAATGGCCCAAATGAAGAAGCCGATGCACTGTATCTGATTGAACAACTGGGCAAACGCGGCATTGCTTATCTGCATATGTCAGAACCAGATTGGGCGGGAGGTGAACCGTATACTGATGCGTTCCGCGAAAAAGTACGTGCCCGTTTCCACGGTCCGATTATCGGCGCAGGGGCATACACGGTAGAAAAAGCTGAAACGCTGATCGGCAAAGGGTTAATTGATGCGGTGGCATTTGGTCGTGACTGGATTGCGAACCCGGATCTGGTTGCCCGATTGCAGCGCAAAGCTGAGCTTAACCCACAGCGTGCCGAAAGTTTCTACGGTGGCGGCGCGGAAGGCTATATCGATTACCCGACGTTGTAATCCAGCATTGCGAGCGGCGCAAAGCCGCCGCTATACTAAAACAACATTTTGAATCTGTTAGTCATTTTGAGGATATAAAGATGCGTCTTCTTCATACCATGCTGCGCGTTGGCGATCTGCAACGCTCCATCGATTTTTATACCAAAGTACTGGGCATGAAACTGCTGCGTACCAGCGAAAACCCGGAATACAAATACTCACTGGCGTTTGTTGGCTATGGCCCGGAAACCGAAGAAGCGGTGATTGAACTGACCTACAACTGGGGCGTGGATAAATACGAACTCGGCACTGCTTATGGTCACATCGCGCTTAGCGTAGATAACGCCGCTGAAGCGTGCGAAAAAATCCGTCAGAACGGCGGTAACGTCACCCGTGAAGCGGGTCCGGTAAAAGGCGGCACTACGGTTATCGCGTTTGTGGAAGATCCGGACGGTTACAAAATTGAATTAATCGAAGAGAAAGACGCCGGTCGCGGTCTGGGCAACTAATCTCCTGCCGGGCGTGAACTCATCGCGCCCGCATCTTTACTGCATCGACAAGTAATATTTGTCATAATGCGCGCTGCAATTTATCCGTATTAAGAGAATCAGATGTCCGATAACGCTCAACTTACCGGTCTGTGCGACCGTTTTCGTGGTTTTTATCCTGTTGTGATCGATGTTGAAACAGCTGGATTTAACGCCAAAACCGATGCGCTGCTTGAGATTGCCGCCATCACCCTGAAAATGGATGAACAAGGCTGGCTGATGCCGGACACCACATTACATTTCCACGTCGAACCATTTGTCGGCGCAAATTTGCAGCCAGAGGCCCTCGCCTTCAACGGCATTGACCCGAACGATCCCGATCGCGGCGCGGTCAGCGAATACGAGGCGCTGCACGAAATTTTTAAAGTTGTACGTAAAGGCATTAAAGCGAGCGGCTGTAACCGCGCCATTATGGTGGCGCACAACGCCAATTTCGATCACAGCTTTATGATGGCCGCCGCAGAACGCGCCTCACTGAAACGTAACCCGTTCCACCCTTTCGCCACTTTTGACACTGCTGCACTGGCCGGGCTGGCACTCGGACAAACCGTATTGTCAAAGGCTTGCCAGACCGCTGGCATGGACTTCGACAGCACCCAGGCGCACTCCGCGCTGTATGACACCGAACGCACTGCTGTGCTGTTTTGTGAAATCGTCAACCGCTGGAAACGTCTGGGAGGCTGGCCGCTGCCTGCCGCCGAAGAGGTGTAATCGAGTCGATGCCTGATGACATGCAATGATTCAGGCATCTATAGTGAGGCTATTCCACGCATCATGCATTATATTCACGGGGAATAGCGTTAATGGCAGATAATCTAAACCCTTCATCGCCCCTGCCGGACGTGTTTTCACCGGCGACCCGCGACTGGTTTCTTCGCGCCTTTAAACAGCCGACCGCTGTCCAGTCGCAAACCTGGCATGTGGCGGCGCGAGGCGAACATGCGCTGGTGATTGCTCCGACTGGCTCCGGGAAAACGCTGGCAGCATTTCTCTACGCCCTCGATCAGCTCTTCCGCGAAGGCGGCGAAGATACCCGCGAGGCGCATAAGCGTAAAACCTCACGCATTCTCTATATTTCACCGATCAAAGCTCTGGGCACCGACGTTCAGCGCAACTTGCAGATCCCGTTACAGGGTATTGCCGATGAACGGCGGCGGCGCGGCGAAACGGAAGTCAATCTTCGCGTGGGGATCCGTACTGGCGATACGCCTGCACAGGAACGCAGCAAACTCACCCGTAATCCGCCGGATATTCTGATCACCACACCCGAATCACTCTATCTGATGCTGACCTCCCGCGCGCGCGAAACGCTACGCGGCGTCGAAACGGTAATTATTGATGAAGTCCACGCGGTAGCGGGCAGTAAACGTGGTGCGCATCTGGCGTTAAGTCTGGAGCGGCTCGATGCGCTGCTCCACACCTCAGCACAGCGAATTGGCCTTTCTGCCACTGTACGCTCAGCCAGCGATGTGGCAGCATTTCTTGGTGGCGATCGCCCGGTTACGGTAGTCAACCCGCCCGCAATGCGCCATCCGCAGATACGGATTGTCGTACCGGTCGCCAATATGGATGATGTCTCATCGGTCGCCATCGGCACCGGCGAAGACAGCCATGCCGGCCGAGAAGGCTCCATCTGGCCATATATTGAAACGGGTATCCTTGATGAAGTTTTGCGCCATCGCTCGACCATTGTCTTTACTAATTCACGCGGGCTGGCGGAAAAACTGACGGCACGATTGAATGAGCTTTACGCCGCACGCTTACAGCGTTCCCCGTCTATCGCCGTTGATGCGGCCCATTTCGAGTCGACCTCCGGCGCAACCTCTAACCGTGTACAAAGTAGCGACATTTTTATTGCCCGCTCACACCACGGCTCCGTGTCTAAAGAACAACGAGCAATCACCGAACAGGCGCTGAAATCGGGTGAATTACGCTGCGTGGTCGCAACCTCCAGTCTCGAACTGGGGATTGATATGGGCGCGGTGGATCTGGTAATTCAGGTGGCAACGCCGCTTTCTGTTGCCAGTGGGTTACAACGCATTGGACGTGCCGGACACCAGGTAGGTGGTATCTCCAAAGGGCTTTTTTTCCCCCGAACCCGACGTGACTTAGTCGATTCCGCAGTCATTGTTGAGTGTATGTTCGCAGGCAGGCTGGAAAACCTGACACCACCGCATAATCCACTCGACGTCCTTGCGCAGCAGACCGTTGCCGCCGCGGCGATGGACGCATTACAGGTAGACGAATGGTACGCCCAGGTACGCCGTGCCGCACCGTGGAAAGATCTGCCAAGACGTGTTTTTGACGCCACTCTGGATATGCTTTCCGGGCGCTATCCCTCTGGCGATTTTTCTGCTTTTCGACCAAAACTGGTCTGGAACAGGGAGACCGGGATTTTGACCGCCCGACCTGGCGCTCAGCTGTTGGCGGTTACCAGCGGTGGCACCATTCCGGATCGTGGCATGTATAGCGTGTTATTACCCGAGGGTGAAGAACAAGCCGGATCGCGGCGGGTGGGTGAACTGGATGAGGAGATGGTGTATGAGTCGCGGGTGAACGATATTATCACCCTTGGCGCTACCTCATGGCGGATCCAGCAAATCACCCGCGATCAGGTAATTGTGGCTCCTGCACCTGGTCGTTCTGCCCGCCTTCCCTTCTGGCGTGGTGAAGGTAACGGCCGTCCGGCTGAATTAGGTGAGATGATCGGCGATTTTCTCCATTTACTGGCAGATGGCGCTTTCTTTTCCGGGAATATTCCCCCGTGGCTGGCAGAAGAAAATACGATCGCCAATATTCAGGGGCTGATTGACGAGCAGCGCAACGCGACGGGTATTGTTCCGGGTAGTCGTCATCTGGTCCTCGAACGGTGCCGTGATGAAATTGGCGATTGGCGTATTATTTTGCATTCTCCCTATGGAAGACGCGTGCATGAACCCTGGGCGTTGGCGATTGCCGGGCGAATACATGCACTATGGGGCGCTGACGCGTCTGTGGTTGCCAGTGATGACGGCATTGTTGCGCGCATTCCTGACACCGATGGTAAATTGCCCGATGCCGCGATTTTTTTGTTTGAACCAGAAAAGTTGCTGCAAATTGTCCGCGAGGCGGTAGGCAGCTCGGCACTTTTCGCCGCCCGTTTTCGCGAATGCACCGCGCGGGCATTATTAATGCCGGGCCGCACGCCGGGCCATCGCACCCCGCTCTGGCAACAACGGCTGCGCGCCAGTCAGTTGCTGGAAATCGCTCAGGGATATCCGGATTTTCCGGTCATTCTCGAAACCCTACGCGAATGTCTGCAAGATGTTTATGATCTTCCCGCTCTGGAACGTTTGATGCGTCGCCTGAACGGTGGCGAAATTCAAATATCCGATGTAACGACCACTACGCCTTCGCCTTTCGCCGCCAGTTTATTGTTCGGCTATGTCGCGGAATTTATGTACCAGAGCGACGCCCCGCTGGCAGAGCGCCGGGCATCCGTACTGTCGCTGGACAGCGAGTTACTGCGCAATCTACTCGGTCAGGTTGATCCTGGTGAGTTACTCGACCCGCAAGTCATTCGTCAGGTGGAAGAAGAGTTACAGCGGCTGGCACCTGGCAGAAGAGCGAAAGGTGAAGAGGGAATGTTCGACCTGCTGCGCGAACTGGGGCCAATGACCGTTGATGACCTGGCGCAACGGCATACAGGCAGCAGTGAAGAGATTGCGTCGTATCTGGAAAATCTTCTTGCAGTAAAACGAATCTTCCCGACGATGATTAGCGGGCAGGAGCGTCTTGCCTGTATGGATGATGCCGCCAGGCTGCGCGATGCCCTCGGCGTACGACTACCAGAGTCACTGCCAGAGATTTATTTGCACCGAGTCAGTTACCCGCTTCGCGACCTCTTTCTGCGCTATCTCCGGGCTCATGCTCTGGTCACGTCTGAACAACTGGCTCATGAGTTTAGTCTCGGTATTGCCATTGTCGAAGAGCAACTTCAGCAACTGCGCGAACAGGGGCTGGTGATGAATCTGCAACAAGACATCTGGGTGAGCGATGAAGTATTTCGTCGTCTGCGTTTGCGCTCGCTGCAAGTCGCCAGAGAAGCGACACGTCCCGTTGCGGCCACGACCTATGCGCGATTGCTGCTGGAACGTCAGGGCGTATTACCCGCCACCGATGGTAGCCCGGCACTCTTTGCCTCAACATCGCCAGGCGTTTATGAGGGCGTGGATGGCGTCATGCGGGTGATCGAACAGCTTGCCGGAGTCGGTTTACCCGCCTCACTCTGGGAAAGCCAGATCCTGCCTGCCCGCGTACGCGACTATTCGCCAGAAATGCTCGATGAATTACTGGCAACCGGTGCGGTTATCTGGTCGGGGCAAAAAAAACTGGGTGAAGATGACGGTCTGGTGGCACTGCATCTACAGGAATATGCCGCAGAATCGTTCACTCCCGCCGAAGCGAATCAGGCGAATCGTTCGGCGCTGCAGCAAGCGATAGTCACGGTTCTGGCTGACGGAGGAGCCTGGTTTGCACAACAAATCAGCCAACGGATACGCGATAAAATCGACGAATCGGTTGATCCCTCAGCCCTGCAAGAGGCGTTATGGGCGCTGGTCTGGCAAGGCGTCATCACCAGCGACATTTGGGCACCGTTACGCGCCCTCACCCGCAGCAGTACCAACACACGCACCTCAACTCGTCGCAGCCACCGGGCTCGTCGTGGACGTCCTGTCTATGCGCAACCCGTCTCGCCGCTGCTATCTTACAACACACCAAATCTGGCTGGACGCTGGTCGTTATTGCAGGTGGAGCCACTAAACGATACCGAAAGGATGCTGGCGCTGGCGGAAAATATGCTCGACCGCTACGGCATCATCAGTCGTCAGGCGGTGATAGCCGAAAATATCCCTGGCGGGTTTCCATCGATGCAAACGCTTTGTCGAAGTATGGAAGACTCCGGGCGAATTATGCGAGGTCGTTTTGTAGAAGGTCTGGGTGGCGCGCAATTCGCTGAACGTCTGACTATTGACCGATTGCGCGATCTGGCGACACAAGCCACGCAAACGCGCCACTATACACCAGTGGCGCTCTCTGCCAACGATCCGGCTAATGCATGGGGAAATCTTCTGCCCTGGCCTGCACATCCGGCAACGCTGATACCAACGCGTCGGGCGGGTGCGCTGGTGGTCGTTTCTGGCGGCAAATTGTTACTCTATCTGGCGCAAGGTGGCAAAAAAATGCTGGTCTGGCAGGAAAAAGAAGAATTACTCGCCCCAGAGATTTTCCACGCGCTGACTACCGCACTGCGTCGCGAACCACGGCTGCGCTTTACGCTAACAGAAGTGAATGACCTGCCGGTCCGGCAAACGCCGATGTTTACGCTGCTGCGTGAGGCGGGATTTTCAAGTTCGCCACAAGGACTGGATTGGGGATAGAGAAAGGACTGACGGATGCCCGTTCGCATCCGTCAGTATTGCAGGACGGATTATTCAGCGTCCGGCTCTTCAGACTTGTATTTAGCGGCAGTTTCTTTGATCAGCTGCTGCAGTTCGCCACGCTGATACATTTCGATCACGATATCACAACCGCCGACCAGCTCGCCGTCAACCCACAGTTGCGGGAAGGTCGGCCAGTTAGCATATTTCGGCAGTTCCGCACGAATGTCCGGATTCTGCAGGATATCAACATAGGCAAAACGTTCGCCACATGCGGCAAGCGCCTGGACTGCCTGGGCAGAGAAACCGCAGCTCGGCAGTTTCGGTGAACCTTTCATGTACAGCAGGATCGGGTTTTCAGCAATCTGGCGTTGGATTTTTTCGATAGTGGTGCTCATTGTCTTGCTTCCTCAAACTTCTTTACGGCAGTAATCTGACATTGTAGCGGGTCAGTGCGGCATCGGAAAATAACATTTTCATCACGCTTTTGCTATTTTATCCCTTTGTTCTATTTGTTGCATTTCAAATATTCGTTTCTTCCCTTATGCACGGCAAACTGGCGTATTTATAACCATTTTTAGCTTCCACTGCTGCATTTTTTTGCGCTCGCCGACGAAACGTATTTTTTAACAATAAAAGCTATTAACTTTCTCTTCTTCTATGCATTAGAATCATCAAGTTTTGTAAATCAGACGCAGGCATGATAGACCTGCCTTAACAGAGGGACGCTCAGTGGCGCGGATAAACCGTATTTCGATCACGCTCTGTGCTTTACTTTTTACCACCCTGCCTTTAACGCCTATGGCCCATGCTTCAAAGCAAGCCAGGGAGAGTTCTGCTACCACTCATATCACCAAAAAAGCAGATAAAAAGAAAAGCACGGCAACCACCAAAAAGACCCAGAAAGCCAGCCAGAAAACAGCGAAAAAAGCCGCCAGTAAAAGTACGACCAAAAGCAAAACCGCTTCTTCCGTTAAAAAATCTTCCATTACCGCTTCTAAAAACGCCAAAACTCGCAGCAAACACGTCGTCAATAAAACGGCCTCAGCCAGCTTTACTGAAAAGTGTACCAAACGTAAGGGCTATAAATCGCATTGTGTGAAAGTCAAAAATGCCGCGTCAGGAACCCTTGCCGACGCACACAAAGCGAAGGTGCAAAAAGCCACAAAAGTGGCAATGAATAAACTGATGCAGCAAATTGGTAAGCCATATCGTTGGGGTGGCAGCTCACCGCGTACCGGTTTTGATTGCAGCGGCCTGGTTTATTACGCTTATAAAGATTTGGTGAAAATTCGTATTCCGCGTACGGCGAATGAAATGTATCACCTGCGTGATGCAGCACCTATCGAACGTAGTGAACTGAAAAACGGCGACCTGGTCTTCTTCCGTACTCAGGGACGCGGTACAGCCGATCATGTCGGCGTGTATGTCGGCAACGGCAAATTTATTCAGTCACCGCGTACGGGTCAGGAAATTCAAATCACTTCTCTCAGTGAAGACTACTGGCAGCGCCACTATGTTGGCGCTCGCCGGGTAATGACCCCAAAAACACTTCGCTAAAACTTTACCCTGTTGTTACGGCAACAGGGTAAGTTCATCTTTTGTCTCACCTTTTAATTTGCTACCCTATCCATACGCACAATAAGGCTATTGTACGTATGCAAATTAATAATAAAGGAGAGTAGCAATGTCATTCGAATTACCTGCACTACCATATGCTAAAGATGCTCTGGCACCGCACATTTCTGCGGAAACCATCGAGTATCACTACGGCAAGCATCATCAGACTTATGTCACTAACCTGAACAACCTGATTAAAGGTACCGCGTTTGAAGGTAAATCACTGGAAGAGATTATTCGCAGTTCTGAAGGTGGCGTATTCAACAACGCAGCTCAGGTCTGGAACCATACTTTCTACTGGAACTGCCTGTCACCGAACGCGGGTGGCGAACCGACTGGAAAAGTCGCTGAAGCTATCGCCGCATCTTTTGGCAGCTTTGCCGATTTCAAAGCACAGTTTACTGATGCAGCGATCAAAAACTTTGGTTCTGGCTGGACCTGGCTGGTGAAAAACAGCGATGGCAAGCTGGCTATCGTTTCAACCTCTAACGCGGGTACTCCGCTGACCACCGATGCGACTCCACTGCTGACCGTTGATGTCTGGGAACACGCTTATTACATCGACTATCGCAATGCACGTCCTGGCTATCTGGAGCACTTCTGGGCGCTGGTGAACTGGGAATTCGTAGCAAAAAATCTCGCTGCATAATAACTGATGGCAAATGCAACATTGCCTGATGCGCTTCGCTTACCATGCCAACTCGGATGAAGCGTTAACACCGCATCCGGCAAGATAAATCGCACGTTGCCAGCAACTGTAACGCAGAAGGTTATCCTTCTGCGTTTTTGTTTAATTAGCTGTTGGCAACGCAAACTGCCTCAGGTTGTTTTCTGGCTGACATAAACACCAGCAATAATGCCAGTCCCGCGACAATCGCCCCCATCACCGGCACAAAGCTGTATCCCAGCCCAGAGGAAATTACCGCACCACCAGCCGCTGCTCCCAGCGCATTTCCAAGATTAAAGGCACCAATATTGACTGATGAAGACAGACCAGGCGCTTCACTGGCGACACGCATCACGCGCATCTGTAACGGCGGTACTACCGCAAAGGTTGCAGCGCCCCACACCACCATGCTAATAGCTGCGCCGAACTCATTGCGGACCAGGAACGGGATTGCCAGCATAATCACCATCAGCAGCAACAAAAAGCCTTTCAACGTGCCGTTAACTGAACGATCTGCCAGTTTGCCGCCGAGATAGTTCCCAATAGAGAACCCGACACCAATCAGCACCAGCATTGCCGTGACGAACACCGGTGTTGCGTGGGTAATACTTTGCAGTACCGGAGAGATATAGGTGTAGAGGGTAAACATGGCGCCAGCTCCCAGCACCGTCGTCAGCAATGCAGACAGCACCTGCGGACGCATTAATACCGCCAGCTCTTTTTTCACTTCAGGTCGCGCCCCTGCGCCACCTTTAGGTAATGAGAAGAACAGACTTACTATTGAAATCACGCCCAGCCCCGCCGTTGCCAGAAATGACATCCGCCAGCCGATGGTTTCACCCAACCAGGTCGCCGCCGGAACACCACCGATATTTGCCAGGGTTAACCCCATAAACATAGTGGCAACTGCGCTGGCCTGTTTATGTTTTGGCACCACGCTTGCGGCCACAACTGAACCCAAACCAAAAAATGCTCCGTGATTCAGGCTGGTCAAAATGCGTGAAAGCATCAGGGTCATATAATCCGGCGCGATGGCGGAAAGTACGTTGCCAAGCGTGAAAATCGCCATCAGGAAAATCAACGCACTGCGGCGGGCACGATGAGAAAGTAGAAGCGTCATCAGCGGCGCGCCCACCATTACGCCAACTGCATAGGCACTGATTAACATTCCGGCAGCGGGAATCGAGACATCCACACCGCGCGCAATGACGGGCAACAAGCCCATTGGCGAGAACTCCGTTGTCCCGATACCAAACGCGCCAATCGCCAGCGCCAGCAACGGATAGTTAATTTTCATGCCTTATCTCCACCTCTTCGCGTCATTACGCGATATTCATTAAAGTGGCGAAAGCATGACAGCAATCACAAAAAAATGAAAATAACAAAAAGAGAAAACACTTTTGCCATTTTGCTAACAAACAGGAAGGAGATGCGAGGGAGAACGCGCTCCCTCGAGAGGAAATCAGTGCAGCGCGGCAGTCAAACCCACGGCTACGATCAAACCGAGGACGATAATCGTTGTTACCAGTGAAAATTTAAGGTCGGTGCTCATCAAGTTTTCTCCTTTTTTATTACCACACAAAAAGTGATATTACGCATTTTTACACACTGTGATGAAAAAATCTCCCGTCATTTATAATGATAAGTGTTTTTACCACTTCCCCTTTTCGTCAAGATCGGCCAAAATTCCACGCTTACACTATTTGCGTACTGGCCATTGACCCCTTCCTGACGCTCCGTGTCGTTTTTCCGGCGTACCGCAACACTTTTGTTGTGCGTAAGGTGTGTAAAGGCAAACGTTTACCTTGCGATTTTGCAGGAGCTGAAGTTAGGGTCTGGAGTGAAATGGAATGGCAACAATAAAAGATGTAGCGAAACGAGCAAACGTTTCCACTACAACTGTGTCACACGTAATCAACAAAACACGTTTCGTCGCTGAAGAAACGCGCAACGCCGTGTGGGCAGCGATTAAAGAATTACACTACTCCCCTAGCGCGGTGGCGCGTAGCCTGAAGGTTAACCACACCAAGTCTATCGGTTTGCTGGCGACCAGCAGCGAAGCGGCCTATTTTGCCGAGATCATTGAAGCGGTTGAAAAAAATTGCTTCCAGAAAGGTTACACCCTGATTCTGGGTAATGCGTGGAACAATCTTGAGAAACAGCGGGCTTATCTGTCGATGATGGCGCAAAAACGCGTCGATGGTCTGCTGGTGATGTGTTCTGAGTACCCAGAGCCGTTGCTGACGATGCTGGAAGAGTATCGCCATATCCCAATGGTGGTAATGGACTGGGGTGAAGCAAAAGCTGACTTCACCGATGCGGTCATTGATAACGCGTTCGAAGGCGGCTACATGGCCGGGCGTTATCTGATTGAACGCGGTCACCGCGAAATCGGCGTTATCCCCGGCCCGCTGGAACGTAACACTGGCGCAGGCCGCCTTGCCGGTTTTATGAAGGCGATGGAAGAAGCGATGATCAAGGTGCCGGAAAGCTGGATTGTACAGGGTGACTTTGAACCTGAATCCGGTTATCGCGCCATGCAGCAAATACTGTCGCAGCCGCATCGCCCTACTGCCGTCTTCTGTGGTGGCGATATCATGGCAATGGGCGCACTTTGTGCTGCTGATGAAATGGGTCTGCGCGTCCCGCAGGATGTTTCGCTGATCGGTTATGATAACGTGCGCAACGCCCGCTATTTTACGCCGGCGCTGACCACGATCCATCAGCCAAAAGATTCGCTGGGTGAAACAGCGTTCAACATGCTGTTGGATCGTATCGTCAACAAACGTGAAGAACCGCAGTCCATTGAAGTGCATCCGCGCTTGATTGAACGCCGCTCCGTGGCTGACGGCCCGTTCCGAGACTATCGTCGTTAATCACCCGTTGCGGGAGTCTCTTCCGGCTCCCGCAGCCACTCCTTATTCAGCGTCTCACTATCGCCGAGATACTCAAGCAACCAGGTTAACGCAGGCGACATATCATTTTGCTGCCATGTCAGACAACATGCCGAATCCGGAAAGGGGTTTTCCAGTTCTAATGCTACCCACGTCCCCTCATTAAGCCACGGTTTGGCGAAATGTGTTGGCACCATCCCTATGCATAATCCTGCCGAGATACAGGTTGCCGATGATTCCCAGTCAGGCACGACAAGTCTTTTTTGGTTATCCAGCAACCAGGTAATACGTTTAGGTAGCGTTCGCGAGGTGTCTTCGCGCACCAATGACGGCCAGTTGCGCAACGTATCATCGCTGAACGGGCCATCCATCAACGCCAGCGGGTGGTGGCTGGCAACAACGCAACTCCAGCTTAGCATCCCCATATCCCGGAAGGCATAACGACCGCCTACCGGAATCGCGCGTGTTGCGCCAATCGCCAGTTCCACGCGCCCGTCGGAAAGCGCATCCCAGACACCGTTGAACACTTCCTGAAAGACAAGAAGTTCGACATCATCAAAATGGCGATAAAAATCAACGATCATCTGCCGTGTACGTTCTGGCCTGACAATATTATCCACTGCGATAGCTAACTGACCGCGCCAGCCGTTCGCTATCTGCTGACATTGCTGCCGAGTGATCTGCATTTTTTTGACAACAGAGCGCCCTTCTTTGAGAAACCACGCTCCGGCAGCGGTCAGTTCCACATCACGGTGACGTCGTTCAAACAGAGGCACCGCCAGCCACTCTTCCAGCTGACGCACGGTATAGCTGACCGCAGAAGGAACGCGATGCAACTCCTGGGCTGCAGCGCTAAAACTACCATTACGCGCTACCGCATCAACAACTTCGAGTGAATATTCTGACCACATAGTCTGCCTGCAAAATTTTTGAAACCAGTCATCAAATATTACCGTTTCACAACACTAATTTCACTCCCTACACTTTGCGGCGGTGTTTAATTGAGAGATTTAGAGAATATACATGCAACCTGGGAAAAGATTTTTAGTCTGGCTGGCAGGTTTGAGCGTACTCGGTTTTCTGGCAACCGATATGTATCTGCCTGCTTTCGCCGCCATACAGGCCGACCTGCAAACGCCTGCGTCTGCTGTCAGTGCCAGCCTTAGTCTGTTCCTTGCCGGATTTGCCGCAGCCCAGCTTCTGTGGGGGCCGCTCTCCGACCGTTATGGTCGTAAACCGGTGTTATTCATCGGCCTGACAATTTTTGCGTTAGGTAGTCTGGGGATGCTGTGGGTTGAAAACGCCGCCACGCTGCTGGTATTGCGTTTTGTACAGGCTGTAGGTGTCTGCGCCGCGGCGGTTATCTGGCAAGCATTAGTGACAGATTATTATCCTTCACAGAAAGTTAACCGTATTTTTGCGACCATCATGCCGCTGGTGGGTCTATCTCCGGCACTGGCTCCTCTGTTAGGAAGCTGGCTGCTGGTCCATTTTTCCTGGCAGGCGATATTCGCCACCCTGTTTGCCATTACCGTGGTGCTGATTCTGCCTATTTTCTGGCTCAAACCCACGACGAAGGCCCGTAACAATAGTCAGGATGGTCTGACCTTTACCGATCTGCTACGTTCTAAAACCTATCGCGGCAACGTGCTGGTATACGCGGCCTGTTCAGCCAGTTTTTTTGCATGGCTGACCGGTTCACCGTTCATCCTTAGCGAAATGGGTTACAGCCCGGCAGTGATTGGTTTAAGCTATGTCCCGCAAACTATCGCGTTTCTGATTGGTGGCTATGGCTGTCGCGCCGCACTACAAAAATGGCAAGGCAAGCAGTTATTACCGTGGTTGCTGGTGCTGTTTGCTGTCAGCGTCATTGCGACCTGGGCTGCGGGCTTCATTAGCCATGTGTCGCTGGCCGAAATCCTGATCCCATTCTGTGTGATGGCGATTGCCAACGGCGCGATCTACCCGATTGTTGTCGCCCAGGCACTGCGTCCTTTCCCACATGCAACTGGTCGCGCCGCAGCGTTGCAGAACACTCTACAACTGGGTCTGTGCTTCCTCGCAAGTCTGGTAGTTTCCTGGCTTATCAGTATCAGCACGCCATTGCTCACCACCACCAGCGTGATGTTATCAACAGTAGTGCTGGTCGCTCTGGGTTACATGATGCAACGTTGTGAAGAAGTAGACTGCCAGAATCATGGCAATGCCGAAGTCGCTCATAGCGAATCACACTGATCTATATCGATATGCTTATACTTAGGCTGCTAACAAAATTTTGTTGTATGATTGAAATTAGCGGCCTATACTAATTTCGAGTTGTTAAAGCTACGATAAATATTATGTTTTTACGGGGACAGGATCGTTCCCGACTCACTATGGATGGTCATTTCGGCAAGGGTTCCTCCTTTCCCTCTGTTCTACGTCGGATTATAGACTCGCGGATTTTTCTGCGATATTTCTCACAAAGCCCAAAAAGCGTCTACGCTGTTTTAAGGTTCTGATCACCGACCAGTGATGGAGAAACTATGAGTTCATCGTGTATAGAAGAAGTCAGTGTACCGGATGACAACTGGTACCGTATCGCCAACGAATTACTTAGCCGTGCCGGTATAGCCATTAACGGTTCTGCCCCGGCGGATATTCGTGTCAAAAACCCCGATTTTTTTAAACGCGTTCTGCAGGAAGGCTCTTTGGGGTTAGGCGAAAGTTATATGGATGGCTGGTGGGAATGTGACCGACTGGATATGTTTTTTAGCAAAGTCTTACGCGCAGGTCTCGAGAACCAACTCCCCCATCATTTCAAAGACACGCTGCGTATTGCCGGCGCTCGTCTCTTCAATCTGCAGAGTAAAAAACGTGCCTGGATAGTCGGCAAAGAGCATTACGATTTGGGTAATGACTTGTTCAGCCGCATGCTTGATCCCTTCATGCAATATTCCTGCGCTTACTGGAAAGATGCCGATAATCTGGAATCTGCCCAGCAGGCGAAGCTCAAAATGATTTGTGAAAAATTGCAGTTAAAACCAGGGATGCGCGTACTGGATATTGGCTGTGGTTGGGGCGGACTGGCGCATTACATGGCGTCTAACTATGACGTAAGCGTGGTGGGCGTCACCATTTCTGCTGAACAGCAAAAAATGGCTCAGGAACGCTGTGAAGGCCTGGATGTCACCATTTTGCTGCAAGATTATCGTGACCTGAACGACCAGTTTGATCGTATTGTTTCTGTGGGGATGTTCGAGCACGTCGGACCGAAAAATTACGATACCTATTTTGCGGTGGTGGATCGTAATTTGAAACCGGAAGGTATATTCCTGCTCCATACTATCGGTTCGAAAAAAACCGATCTGAATGTTGATCCCTGGATTAATAAATATATTTTCCCGAACGGTTGCCTGCCCTCTGTACGCCAGATTGCTCAGTCCAGCGAACCCCACTTTGTGATGGAAGACTGGCATAACTTCGGTGCTGATTACGATACTACGTTGATGGCGTGGTATGAACGTTTCCTCGCCGCATGGCCAGAAATTGCGGATAACTACAGTGAACGCTTTAAACGGATGTTTACCTATTATCTGAATGCCTGTGCAGGTGCTTTCCGCGCCCGTGATATTCAGCTCTGGCAGGTGGTGTTCTCTCGCGGAGTCGAAAACGGCCTTCGAGTCGCTCGCTAGAGGCTATTCTATCGCCCCCGCTCCGGGGGCGATTTCAGATCAGGCTTCTGTACCTGGTTGATTCATGGCATTTTCTCGTGCCGCCAGCACACGTTCTACCGTATCTACCACTGCCTGAGTTTGTGGATCGATCTCAATATTGACGCGTGCGCCGAGTTTTTTCTTCCCAAGAGTCGTGCGTTCCAGTGTTTCCGGAATTAAATGGACGCAAAAACGCGTTGGCGTGACTTCGCCGACGGTCAGGCTAATACCGTCGATGCCAATAAATCCTTTGTACAGGATATATTTCATCAGCTGACTATCCTGGACTTTAAACCAGATCTGGCGATTATTTTCCGAGGTTAATATTTTAGCCACTTCAGCGGTGGTCATAATATGACCTGACATTAAGTGTCCGCCAATTTCATCGCTAAATTTCGCCGCCCGCTCAACATTTACCCAATCCCCCACGTTTAAATCGCCAAGATTGGTAATACGTAACGTTTCTTTCATCAGGTCAAAACTGACATGGTTGCCGTTAATCTCCGTCACGGTCAGGCAGCAACCGTTATGCGCCACGGACGCACCGGTTTCCAGACCGTCCAGCATGTGGTCGGGTAACTCCACCACATGCGTGCGAAAATTTGGTTTCTCGTCAATCGACACCAGTTTTGCGGTGCCCTGTACAATCCCCGTAAACATACTTACAACTCCTGAAATCAGTTAAGACATTCTGTTCAGCACAATAGCAGGTGGAAAACGCCCTTACCAGTGAAGGGGTAAGAATGGCTATTTTTTCACTGGAGAATTAATAAATCCTCGCTACAATAGACTGAATTTCCCCTGCTTCTTCTTTTTGCTGCCCATTCAGGCGGCTTTTTAGTCTCTCATATAACTACAAATAAAAGGTGTTCACGTGCAGAAGTATATCAGTGAAGCGCGTCTGTTATTAGCATTAGCAATCCCGGTGATTCTCGCGCAAATCGCCCAAACTGCGATGGGTTTTGTCGATACCGTGATGGCGGGCGGCTATAGTGCCACCGACATGGCGGCGGTCGCTATCGGTACTTCTATCTGGCTTCCGGCGATCCTCTTTGGTCACGGGCTGCTGCTGGCATTAACGCCGGTTATCGCGCAATTAAATGGTTCCGGTCGACGTGAGCGCATTGCGCATCAGGTGCGACAAGGGTTCTGGCTGGCAGGTTTTGTTTCCGTTCTTATTATGCTGGTGCTGTGGAATGCGGGTTACATTATCCGATCTATGGAAAATATCGACCCGGCTCTGGCGGACAAAGCCGTGGGTTATTTGCGTGCATTGCTGTGGGGCGCACCGGGCTATCTGTTCTTCCAGGTTGCCCGTAACCAGTGTGAAGGTCTGGCAAAAACCAAGCCGGGTATGGTGATGGGCTTTATCGGCCTGCTGGTGAACATTCCGGTGAACTATATCTTTATTTATGGTCATTTCGGTATGCCTGAGCTCGGTGGCGTTGGTTGTGGCGTGGCTACTGCGGCGGTGTATTGGGTTATGTTCCTTGCCATGGTTTCTTACATTAAACGCGCCCGCTCGATGCGCGATATTCGTAACGAAAAAGGCACCGCGAAGCCCGATCCTGCGGTTATGAAACGACTGATTCAACTCGGTTTGCCAATTGCGCTGGCGCTGTTCTTTGAAGTAACGCTGTTTGCCGTCGTGGCTCTGTTAGTGTCTCCGCTAGGTATTGTTGATGTCGCAGGACATCAGATTGCCCTGAACTTTAGTTCACTGATGTTCGTGCTTCCCATGTCGCTGGCGGCAGCGGTAACTATCCGCGTAGGTTATCGTCTGGGTCAGGGCTCAACGCTGGATGCGCAAACCGCTGCGCGGACCGGGCTTATGGTGGGTGTCTGTATGGCAACCCTGACGGCCATATTCACGGTTTCACTGCGGGAGCAAATCGCCCTGTTGTACAACGACAATCCCGAGGTTGTAACGCTGGCTGCGCATTTGATGTTGCTGGCGGCGGTATATCAGATTTCTGACTCAATCCAGGTCATTGGCAGTGGGATTTTGCGTGGATATAAAGATACGCGCTCCATTTTCTATATCACCTTTACGTCTTACTGGGTGCTGGGCTTGCCAAGCGGCTATATTCTGGCACTGACCGATCTGGTTGTTGAGCCTATGGGGCCAGCAGGCTTCTGGATAGGGTTTATTATCGGCCTGACATCGGCAGCTATTATGATGATGCTGCGAATGCGTTTCCTGCAACGTCTGCCATCAACCATCATTCTGCAACGAGCAGCTCGCTAGTAAAGATAAGGCGCAACCTTCACGGGTTGCGCCTGTGTTTTTACGCAGGCTGGAGCGTTGCACCAATCCCGTCTTCGTCTGGCTGTAATTTCAGTGCGTTACACAAAGTTTGCCGACTGGCATCGGTTATCTCAACGTGTATATCACCGTTAACTTCCCCTTTAACATTGATGAAGTCAGGTGAAATCTCTTTCGCACTGGTTTGCAGGCAAATCGTTCCCTCTCCGCGCAGGCGTTTAACTTTCAGTTGCACATGCGTTGCCGCAGAAGTGATCAACCACACTTTCCCGCCATCGAGATTAATGTTGCCCACATTTAAAGTGACGTTGTCACCTCTTACCATGCTGCCATCGAGAATCAACACGCCGCCCTGCTGTACAGTAATCGTTGATTGTTGCAGATCTGCGCCATAGCCAATAATCATTGAAGCGCCGTCCAGTAATGCAACACTCCCGGTCAGTTCAACCGGTGCGCGATCTTCCTCTACGACAAAATTTTCGTCCGCGCTGGTGGGTGACAACAAGATCACTGTCCCACCTTGTATTACCGCGTTTTCCAGCGTACCAGCATGCACTTCAGCCCGACCACCCACATTAACGGACAGGTTTTGCGTCTTACCGGAACTATAGAGCTGAAGGCCATCCGTCCCCAGACGATAAATGGCTCCATTCTCAACAATAGTGTTAGAGTCTTCACCACCGAGATTATTCATGGTGCCACCAGCAAGCAATGTATCACTGGCTTTCCCCGCCAGCATAAAAACGCCGCCCTGATTAATCTCACAATTGCTGGCTTCCCCACCTGGATACACCAACAATTCACCACCTTCATCTACCACGACCGCTGAGGTTGTCCCATTGACCAACAGGCCGCCCTCTTGATCGAGAATGATTTTTTCCGCGCGATGGCCTTCCAGTACACGCAGGTTACCGCCATTTTCCAGCAACAAACCGCAGGCATAACCCTGATCAACGCTAAATTTTCCTTCTGGATGGCGGCCATTAACCGTAGCGAGCGTAGAGAGACTAATTGCGCCTCCCTCTGACTGAACAATATCTGTGGCAATGGCACCGTCACTGACCGATAGCGTGCCATTGTTGCCGTACTGTGTGCATTTGGCGATCCCACCGGTTGCAACTTTCAACCAGCCAGCCCCCGTGACCACGGTATTTTCGGCTCTTCCGCCAGCTTCAACAATTAACTCACCTTCAGTAAGTTGCGTCGCGCCAATGACCTCGCCGGTCTTAACAATTTGCACGTTCCCGTCGCTCATCAAGTTTTTCGCATCAGATCCCATGATTTATTCCTTTGCTGCATCTGTGTGCCTTTATTGCTACCTAAGTGTAAAGGCTACGGAGGATTTATCCACGACAGATTTTGAGATGGTGGCAAACAACTCTGTTTAAACTCTGATACACAGATTATTGGGTTGTGTCAGATGTAAATGCGATCCTGAATAAAAATCGCCCTTGCAAATCAACAAAATATAGCCAATTTGCTTAAAAGCTCTGCAAACGGTCGAAATACCGCAGAAAAATACGTTTTGCCTCTTGCCACCTTCCCACTCTGCCGCTAATATTCGTCCCCGTTGTCACCTACAACGTTGCGTTCATAGCTCAGTTGGTTAGAGCACCACCTTGACATGGTGGGGGTCGTTGGTTCGAGTCCAATTGAACGCACCATCCTGCGTCCGTAGCTCAGTTGGTTAGAGCACCACCTTGACATGGTGGGGGTCGGTGGTTCGAGTCCACTCGGACGCACCAGATTTTCTTAATCTGGTCTTCTCCTTTTTCCCTCTGTTTCTTCTCTGTATCCAATACGTTAAAAGATTTACACTGTCTTCGTATGCGTTATCAGAAGGAGAATCGCTATGGCAACTTTGTTACAACTTCATTTTGCTTTTAATGGCCCATTTGGCGACGCAATGGCTGAGCAGCTTAAACCGCTTGCTGAGTCGATTAATCAGGAACCTGGTTTTCTGTGGAAGGTATGGACAGAAAGTGAAAAGAACCACGAAGCCGGTGGGATCTACCTTTTCACTGATGAAAAAAGCGCCCTTGCCTATCTGGAAAAACATACTGCCCGACTGAAAAATCTCGGCGTTGAGGAAGTTGTCGCCAAAGTTTTCGATGTCAATGAGCCACTGAGTCAAATCAATCAGGCAAAACTCGCCTGACAGATTTTAACCAAGGGCGGTTAGCGCCCTTTTCATCCCTGTCTGAAATTTCTCAAATTCTAAAAATTTCAACCAAACTTATCTGATAACACTAAATTCGAAAGAATGCGTACAGGTAAGTAACAATGAAAAAAATTGCTATTGTGGGTGCCGGGCCTACGGGGATCTACACCTTATTCTCGCTTCTACAGCAACAAACTCCACTTTCTATTTCTATCTTCGAGCAGGCTGACGAAGCCGGTGTCGGGATGCCATACAGTGATGAGGAAAACTCAAAACTGATGCTGGCAAATATTGCCAGTATTGAAATACCGCCGATTTCTTGTACATATCTCGAATGGCTACAAAAGCAAGAAGCCAGCCATCTCCAGCGTTATGGCGTTAAAAAAGAAACCTTGCACGATCGCCAGTTTTTACCGCGAATTCTGCTGGGCGAATATTTCCGCGATCAATTTTTACGATTAGTAGACCAGGCACGACAGCAAAAATTTGCAGTGGCTGTTTATGAATCATGCCAGGTTACCGATCTGAAAATTATAAATGCTGGCGTCATGCTCGCTACAAATCAGGATTTACCCATCGAGACGTTTGATTTAGCGGTGATCGCGACGGGTCACGTCTGGCCTGATGAAGAAGAAGCAACCAGAACGTATTTTCCCAGCCCGTGGTCAGGCCTGATGGAAGCAAAGGTTGATGCGTGTAACGTGGGTATTATGGGAACATCCTTGAGCGGACTGGATGCGGCAATGGCAGTGGCTATTCAACATGGTTCATTTATTGAAGATGATAAACAACATGTTATTTATCAACTCAATAACACAAGTGAAAAGCTAAGTATTACGCTAATGTCACGCACGGGTATTTTACCGGAAGCCGATTTCTATTGCCCTATTCCCTACGAGCCCTTACACATCGTCACTGAACAGGCATTAAATGCGGAGATTCAAAAAGGCGAAGAGGGCCTTTTGGATCGAGTATTCGAATTAATAGTAGAGGAAATCAAATTTGCTGATCCAGACTGGAGCCAACGCATAGCCTTAGAGGAGCCTGTTTAAGATTCTGTGTAAATGCCTTTTCTCAGAAGTGACCGTCCAGGCGGTCACCGAACTCGATAATAAAG
>NZ_PTRV01000024.1:0-74737 GCF_002965285.1 Escherichia sp. MOD1-EC5990
GTTCTCAGCTGAAAACCACTAACGATAACGTGGCGACTAACACCACCAATATCACTAACCTGACTGATACGGTGACTAACCTCGGTGAAGACGCCCTGAAATGGGACGATGCCGCAGGCGCATTCACCGCTGCACACGGCACCAACGCCACCAACAAAATCACTAACGTCACCGCTGGCGAACTCTCTGACACCAGCACCGACGCCGTTAACGGTTCTCAGCTGAAAACCACTAACGATAACGTGGCGACTAACACCACCAATATCACTAACCTGACTGATACGGTGACTAACCTCGGTGAAGACGCCCTGAAATGGGACGATGCCGCAGGCGCATTCACCGCTGCACACGGCACCAACGCCACCAACAAAATCAGCAACGTACAAGCTGGCATAGTCTCCTCTGACAGCACTGACGCCATAAATGGCTCACAACTTTACGGTTTGGCTGATTCATTCACGTCCTATCTGGGTGGTGGTGCTGATATTAGCGATACAGGTGTATTAACCGGGCCAACCTATAGTATTGGCGGCACTGACTACACTAACGTCGGGGATGCTCTGGCTGCGATTAACACTTCATTTAGTGATTCTCTCGGTGATGCTCTGCTCTGGGATACAACCGCAGGCAAATTCAGCGCCAAACACGGCATTAATAATGATCCCAGTGTAATCACTGATATTGCAAACGGTGCAGTCTCGTCCACCAGTAGTGACGCTATTAACGGTTCACAGCTTTATGGCGTTAGTGACTACATTGCCGATGCTCTGGGCGGGAACGCTGTGGTGAATGCGGATGGCAGTATCACCGCACCGACTTATGCCATCGCTGGCGGCAGTTACAGCAACGTTGGTGACGCACTGGAAGCGATCGATACCACGCTGGATGACGCCCTGCTCTGGGATGCAACAGCCAATGACGGTGCTGGTGCATTCAGCGCCGGTCGTGGGGTAGATAACACTGCCAGTAAGATTACTAACGTCGCAAATGGTGCAATCTCTGCCACCAGCAGCGACGCGATTAACGGCTCACAACTCTATACCACTAACAAATATATCGCTGATGCTCTGGGCGGTGATGCAGAAGTTAACGCTGACGGTACTATCACTGCGCCGACTTACACCATTGCGAATGCCGAGTACAACAATGTCGGTGACGCTCTGGATGCGCTTGATGAGAACGCGCTGCTGTGGGATGCGACCGCCAATAACGGCGAAGGGGCTTACAACGCCAGTCATGACGGCAAGGCCAGCATTATCACAAACGTTGCTGATGGTAACATTGGTGAAGGTAGCACCGATGCTATCAACGGTTCTCAGCTGTTTAACACCAATATGCTGATCCAGCAGAACAGCGAAGTCATCAATCAGCTTGCCGGTAACACTAGCGAAACCTACATCGAAGAAAACGGTGCGGGCATTAACTATGTGCGTACCAATGACACTGGTTTAACCTTCACCGATGCCAGCGCAGCAGGCATTGGCTCTACTGCTGTGGGTTATAACTCTGTTGCCAAAGGCGATAGCAGCGTGGCCATCGGTCAGGGCAGCAGCAGCATCGTTGATACGAGTATTGCGTTGGGTAGCAGTTCCGTTTCCAGCCGTGTAATAGTTAAAGGTTCTCGTGACACCAGCGTGTCGGAAGAAGGTGTTGTGATTGGTTATGACACAACTGACGGTGAACTGCTTGGCGCATTGTCGATCGGTGACGATGGTAAATATCGTCAAATCATCAATGTTGCCGATGGTTCTGAAGCCCATGATGCCGTTACGGTTCGCCAGTTGCAGAATGCGATTGGTGCAGTAGCCACCACGCCGACCAAATACTATCACGCCAATTCAACGGCTGAAGACTCACTGGCAGTCGGTGAAGACTCGCTGGCAATGGGCGCAAAAACCATCGTTAATGGTAATGCAGGTATTGGTATCGGCCTGAACACTTTAGTTCTGGCAGATGCGATTAACGGTATTGCTATCGGTAGCAACGCGCGTGCAAACCATGCAAACAGCATTGCAATGGGTAATGGTTCTCAAACTACCCGTGGCGCACAAACTGGCTACACCGCCTACAACATGGATGCACCGCAGAACTCTGTGGGTGAATTCTCCGTAGGTAGCGAAGACGGTCAACGTCAGATCACCAACGTCGCGGCTGGTTCGGCTGATACCGATGCGGTCAACGTGGGTCAATTGAAAGTAACGGATGCGCAGGTTTCCCAGAATACCCAGAGCATTACTAACCTGAACAATCAGGTGACGAATCTGGATACTCGCGTGACCAATATCGAGAACGGTATTGGCGATATCGTAACCACAGGTAGCACCAAGTACTTCAAGACCAACACCGATGGCGTAGATGCTAACGCCCAGGGTAAAGACAGTGTGGCGATTGGTTCTGGATCCATTGCTGCCGCTGACAACAGCGTCGCTCTGGGTACAGGCTCCGTGGCCAACGAAGAAAACACAATCTCTGTGGGTTCTTCTACCAACCAGCGCCGTATCACCAACGTTGCTGCCGGTGTTAATGCCACTGATGCGGTTAACGTTTCGCAACTGAAGTCTTCCGAAGCAGGTGGCGTTCGCTACGACACCAAAGCTGATGGCTCTATCGACTACAGCAACATCACTCTCGGTGGCGGCAATGGCGGTACGACTCGCATCAGCAACGTTTCTGCGGGCGTGAACAACAACGACGCAGTGAACTATGCACAGTTGAAGCAAAGTGTGCAGGAAACGAAGCAATACACCGATCAGCGCATGGTTGAGATGGATAACAAACTGTCCAAAACCGAAAGCAAGTTGAGCGGTGGTATCGCTTCCGCAATGGCAATGACCGGTCTGCCGCAGGCTTACACGCCGGGAGCCAGCATGGCCTCTATTGGTGGTGGTACTTACAACGGCGAATCGGCTGTTGCTTTAGGTGTGTCGATGGTGAGCGCCAATGGTCGTTGGGTCTACAAATTACAAGGTAGTACCAATAGCCAGGGTGAATACTCCGCCGCACTCGGTGCCGGTATTCAGTGGTAATGATCCATTAATGAATGGGTAAACGCCAAATTGCGTGATGCGCTACGCTTATCAGACCTACGGGATGATTCAGCACATTCCTGTAGGCCGGATAAGGCGTTCACGCCGGATCCGGCAAGATAAGACGCACCAGATCAACAATCTGAGGGCAATTCCCTGATGGGAATTGCCCTTTTCTTTACAGACACCTTCCTCACTCCAAATTGGCCCTACCAATTCTTCGCTTATCTGACCTCTGGTTCACAGTTCCCCAATTAAAGCTCACATCAATGTTGCTAATATATAACATTTGGTTAACTATTCATTGTCATTATCCCTACACAACACAATTGGCAGTGCCACTTTTACACAACGTGTGACACGGAGATGAGCAACAGACTCATCACGCGGCGTGTGTGGACTGCAGGAGACCTGCAATGAATCTCTGGCAACAAAACTATGATCCCGCCGGGAATATCTGGCTTTCCAGCCTGATAGCATCGCTTCCCATTCTGTTTTTCTTCTTTGCGCTGATTAAGCTCAAACTGAAAGGATACGTCGCCGCCTCCTGGACGGTGGCAATCGCCCTTGCCGTGGCTTTGCTGTTCTATAAAATGCCGGTCGCTAACGCGCTGGCCTCGGTGATTTATGGCTTCTTCTACGGTTTGTGGCCCATCGCGTGGATCATTATTGCAGCGGTGTTCGTCTATAAGATCTCGGTGAAAACCGGGCAGTTTGACATCATCCGCTCGTCTATTCTTTCGATAACCCCTGACCAGCGCCTGCAAATGCTGATCGTCGGTTTCTGTTTCGGCGCTTTCCTTGAAGGAGCCGCAGGCTTTGGCGCACCGGTAGCAATTACCGCCGCATTGCTGGTCGGTCTGGGCTTTAAACCACTGTACGCCGCCGGACTGTGCCTGATTGTTAACACCGCGCCAGTGGCATTTGGCGCGATGGGTATTCCGATTCTGGTCGCCGGGCAGGTAACAGGCATCGACAGCTTTGAGATTGGTCAGATGGTGGGGCGTCAGCTGCCGTTTATGACCATTATCGTGCTGTTCTGGATCATGGCGATTATGGACGGTTGGCGCGGTATCAAAGAAACCTGGCCTGCGGTCGTGGTTGCAGGTGGTTCGTTTGCCATTGCTCAATACCTCAGCTCTAACTTCATTGGGCCGGAACTGCCAGACATTATCTCTTCGCTGGTATCGCTGCTCTGCCTGACACTGTTCCTCAAACGCTGGCAGCCGGTGCGCGTATTCCGTTTTGGTGATTTGGGAGCGTCACAGGTTGATATGACGCTGGCCCACACCGGTTACACCGCGGGTCAGGTATTACGTGCCTGGACACCGTTCCTGTTCCTGACCGCTACCGTAACACTGTGGAGTATCCCGCCGTTTAAAGCCCTGTTCGCATCGGGTGGCGCGCTGTATGAGTGGGTGATCAATATTCCGGTGCCGTACCTCGATAAACTGGTTGCCCGTATGCCACCAGTGGTCAGCGAAGCGACAGCGTATGCCGCCGTGTTTAAGTTCGACTGGTTCTCTGCCACCGGTACCGCCATTCTGTTTGCTGCCCTGCTCTCGATTGTCTGGCTGAAGATGAAACCATCTGACGCTATCAGCACCTTCGGCAGCACGCTAAAAGAACTGGCTCTGCCTATCTACTCCATCGGTATGGTGCTGGCATTCGCCTTTATTTCGAACTATTCCGGACTGTCATCAACACTGGCGCTGGCACTGGCGCATACCGGCCATGCATTCACCTTCTTCTCGCCGTTCCTCGGCTGGCTTGGGGTATTCCTGACCGGGTCGGATACGTCATCTAATGCTTTGTTTGCCGCTTTGCAGGCTACCGCCGCACAACAAATTGGCGTTTCTGACCTGTTGCTGGTTGCTGCCAACACCACCGGTGGTGTCACCGGCAAAATGATCTCTCCGCAATCTATCGCTATCGCCTGTGCGGCGGTAGGACTGGTGGGCAAAGAGTCTGATTTGTTCCGCTTTACTGTCAAACACAGCCTGATCTTCACCTGTATGGTGGGCGTGATCACCACGCTTCAGGCCTATGTCTTAACGTGGATGATTCCTTAATGATTGTTTTACCCAGACGCCTGTCAGACGAGGTTGCCGATCGTGTGCGGGCGCTGATCGATGAAAAAAACCTGGAGGCGGGCATGAAATTGCCCGCTGAACGTCAACTGGCAATGCAACTCGGTGTGTCGCGAAATTCACTGCGCGAGGCGCTGGCGAAACTGGTGAGCGAAGGTGTGCTGCTCAGTCGACGCGGCGGCGGGACGTTTATTCGCTGGCGTCATGACACATGGTCGGAGCAAAACATCGTCCAGCCGTTGAAAACGCTGATGGCCGATGATCCGGATTACAGTTTCGATATTCTGGAAGCTCGCTACGCCATAGAAGCCAGCACCGCGTGGCATGCAGCAATGCGCGCCACGCCTGGCGAAAAAGAGAAAATTCAGCTTTGCTTTGAAGCAACACTCAGCGAAGACCCGGATCTCGCCTCACAAGCGGACGTTCGTTTTCATCTGGCGATTGCCGAAGCCTCACATAACATTGTGCTGCTGCAAACCATGCGTGGTTTCTTCGATGTCCTGCAATCCTCAGTGAAGCATAGCCGTCAGCGGATGTATCTGGTGCCCCCGGTTTTTTCACAACTGACCGAACAACATCAGGCTGTCATTGACGCCATTTTTGCCGGTGATGCTGACGGGGCGCGTAAAGCAATGATGGCGCACCTTAGCTTTGTTCACACCACCATGAAACGATTCGATGAAGATCAAGCTCGCCATGCACGCATTACCCGCCTGCCTGGTGACCATAATGAGAATTCGAGGGAGAAAAACGCATGATTATTTCCGCAGCCAGCGATTATCGCGCCGCAGCACAACGCATTCTGCCGCCATTCCTGTTCCACTATATGGATGGGGGGGCATATTCTGAATACACCCTGCGCCGCAACGTGGAAGATTTGTCAGAGGTGGCGCTGCGCCAGCGAATTCTGAAAAACATGTCCGACTTAAGCCTGGAAACGACGCTGTTTAATGAGAAATTGTCGATGCCGGTGGCGCTAGGTCCGGTAGGTTTGTGTGGCATGTATGCGCGACGCGGCGAAGTTCAGGCCGCAAAAGCAGCGGATGCACATGGCATTCCGTTTACTCTCTCGACCGTTTCTGTTTGCCCAATTGAAGAAGTCGCCCCCGCCATCAAGCGTCCGATGTGGTTCCAGTTATATGTGCTGCGCGATCGCGGCTTTATGCGTAACGCGCTGGAG
Organism: Escherichia sp. MOD1-EC5990; assembly: GCF_002965285.1. Taxonomy (NCBI): domain Bacteria; kingdom Pseudomonadati; phylum Pseudomonadota; class Gammaproteobacteria; order Enterobacterales; family Enterobacteriaceae; genus Escherichia; species Escherichia sp. MOD1-EC5990. The sequence continues at coordinate 6,297 of NZ_PTRV01000024.1, forward strand.
CGTGCAAAAGCGGCAGGCTGTTCAACTCTGGTCTTCACTGTGGATATGCCAACGCCTGGTGCGCGTTACCGTGATGCGCACTCTGGAATGAGCGGCCCGAACGCGGCAATGCGCCGCTACTTGCAGGCGGTAACGCATCCGCAATGGGCGTGGGATGTGGGCCTGAATGGTCGTCCGCATGATCTCGGTAATATCTCGGCTTATCTCGGCAAACCGACCGGACTGGAAGATTACATCGGCTGGCTAGGGAATAACTTCGATCCTTCTATCTCATGGAAAGACCTTGAGTGGATCCGCGATTTCTGGGATGGCCCGATGGTGATCAAAGGGATCCTCGACCCAGAAGATGCGCGTGATGCGGTACGTTTTGGCGCAGATGGCATTGTGGTTTCTAACCACGGTGGCCGCCAGCTGGACGGTGTACTCTCTTCTGCCCGTGCGTTGCCTGCTATTGCAGATGCGGTGAAAGGTGATATCGCCATTCTGGCAGATAGCGGCATTCGTAACGGGCTTGATGTCGTGCGTATGATTGCACTCGGTGCCGATACTGTACTACTGGGTCGTGCTTTCCTGTATGCGCTGGCAACGGCGGGCCAAGCGGGCGTGGCAAATCTGCTGAATCTGATCGAAAAAGAGATGAAAGTGGCAATGACACTGACTGGCGCAAAATCGATCAGTGAAATTACGCAAGATTCGCTGGTGCAGGGGCTGGGTAAAGAGTTGCCTGCGGCGCTGGCTCCGATGGCGAAAGGGAATGCCGCATAGTCGTTTCCCCCTCGCCCCTCCGGGGAGAGGGCCGGGGTGAGGGGAAAAGGCCGCACCACTTCTCAATTTTCTGCTATCCTGCCCCCGCACTAAGGGGGCAGTATGCTAAACATCGTACTTTACGAACCAGAAATTCCGCCAAATACTGGCAACATCATCCGTCTTTGCGCTAATACCGGCTTTCGTCTGCATATCATCGAACCGATGGGATTTGCCTGGGACGACAAGCGCCTGCGCCGCGCAGGACTGGACTACCACGAATTTACCGCCGTTACGCGTCATCATAACTATGCTGCGTTCCTGGAAGCAGAAAATCCCCAGCGTCTGTTTGCCCTCACCACGAAAGGCACACCCGCACACAGCGCCGTAAGTTATCAGGATGGCGACTATCTGATGTTTGGCCCGGAAACACGCGGCCTGCCCGCGAGCATTCTCGATGCCCTGCCCGCTGAACAAAAAATTCGCATTCCAATGGTGCCGGACAGCCGCAGCATGAACCTGTCCAATGCGGTGTCGGTCGTGGTGTATGAAGCCTGGCGACAGCTGGGGTATCCGGGAGCGGTGTTGAGAGATTAGTTACTGTATGCCGGATAGATGATTACATCGCATCCGGCACAATCACAGGACGTCAGATCCCATCCCCATATTCAAACGTATGGTTAATGCCGTTGAAATGCTGATCCATATCCATTGATGGCTTATCGCTGTCTGGTTTACCGACAATGCGTGCCGGAACGCCAGCGGCGGTGGTATGTGGCGGTACCGGTTGCAGCACCACGGAACCTGCGCCAATCTTCGCACCGCGACCAACTTCAATATTACCGAGAATTTTCGCACCTGCGCCAATCATCACGCCTTCACGAATTTTCGGGTGACGGTCGCCGCCAGATTTTCCCGTACCGCCAAGGGTAACGGATTGCAGAATCGACACGTCATTTTCAATCACCGCAGTTTCACCCACCACAATGCCCGTCGCGTGGTCGAGCATGATACCGCGACCAATTTTTGCCGCCGGATGAATATCCACCTGGAACGTCACAGAAACCTGGTTTTGCAGAAAAATAGCCAGTGCGCGACGGCCCTGATTCCACAGCCAGTGACCTATGCGATAGGCCTGCAAGGCATGAAAACCTTTCAGATATAACAATGGGGTTGAGTATTTATCGACTGCCGGGTCGCGGGTACGCACTGCCTGAATATCACAGGCCGCAGAAGCGATCATTTCCGGGTCGGCGGCGTAGGCTTCTTCCACCACTTCACGGATAGCAATGGCAGGCATAATTGGCGATGACAGCTTGTTCGCCAACATGTAACTCAGTGCACTGCCCAGGTTTTCGTGCTTGAGTAGCGTCGCGTGGTAAAAACTGGCCAGCATTGGCTCACAGTCCGCCAGCGTTCTGGCTTCAGCTTTAATATTGTTCCAGACAATTTCCAGTTCTTCACACGACATTGCTTACTCCACACGATGAGATAATGACCGGCCCGTTCTGCGCGGGCCGGGTCATAGCGGTAACAAAGGTTCCCTGGGTTTAGTGGCTGCTGCGCTCGTCCTTGCGTGCACGACCTAATAACGTCAATGCTGCCTCGCGCGCGTTTTTTCCGCAATATAATACTTGATAAATTTCCTCGGTTATTGGCATTTCAACGCCGAAGCGATGCGCCAGTTCGCGGACTTCTTTCGTATTGCGGTAGCCTTCCACCACCTGACCAATTTTCTCCTGCGCGCTTTGTACATCCATGCCCTGACCGAGCATCATGCCAAAACGGCGGTTACGCGACTGGTTGTCGGTACAGGTAAGTACCAGATCACCCAGCCCCGCCATGCCCATAAAGGTGGCAGGATCGGCCCCCAGCGCCGCGCCAAGACGCGACATTTCAGCCAGACCTCGGGTGATCAGCGCCGTACGCGCATTCGCACCAAAACCGATACCGTCGGACATCCCCGCGCCAATGGCAATGACGTTTTTCACCGCGCCGCCAAGTTGCACGCCAATGAAATCCGGGTTGCTGTAAACGCGGAAACTTTTACCACAGTGCAGCAACTGCTGAAGATCATCAGCAAAGGTTTGGTCGGTAGAGGCCAACGAAATAGCCGTCGGTAAACCTGCCGCCAGTTCTTTCGCAAACGTTGGGCCAGAGATAACCGCCAGCGGAATTTGATCGCCTAACGCCTCACGCGCCACGTCCTGTAACAAACGTCCGGTTTCCGCTTCCAGACCTTTGGTCGCCCACACCAGACGCGCATCAGGGCGCATCAGCGGTTTAATCTGGCGCAGCACTTCACCAAAGACATGGCTTGGCACGACGACAAGAATATTACGGCTGGCTGCCAGTGCGGTAGCGAGATCGCTTTCAAGATGGAGCGTATCGGGAAAAGGCACATCGGGGAGAAACGCGGCGTTACAGCGGTCGCGTTCAAGCGTCGCGATATGTTCAGGGTCATGGCCCCAGAGAACAACCTCGTGGCCATTTCTTGCCAGGGTGATGGCAAGAGCAGTGCCGTACGAGCCGGCACCGATCACAGTCATTGAAGCATTACGTTGGTTCATCAGGCATCCTGATGTTCTTCAGTACCTTCGCCAGCCTGCTGCTGCAAATAGTTCATGAACAGCGCATCGAAGTTAACCGGCGCAAGGTTCAGTTGCGGGAATGTACCGCGGGATACCATGCTGGTGATGCACTCACGAGCATACGGGAACAGAATGTTCGGGCAGTACGCGCCCAGGCAATGTGCCATCTGGGTGCCTTCGATACCCGCGATGGAGAAAATACCGCCCTGCTGAACTTCGCACAGGAACGCAGTTTCTTCGCCCAGGGATGCCGTTACGGTAACACGCAGTACCACTTCGTAAACGTCATCTGCCAGTTGAGAAGATGCCGTATCCAGATCAAGTTTAACTTCTGGCTGCCAATCTTTCTGGAAAACGTGCGGCGCATTCGGCGCTTCGAAAGAGATATCCTTGGTATAAATACGTTGGATCTGGAAAGTCATTTCAGTGTTGTTTTGTTCTGACATGTGTCGAAAACCCTTAAGTGTTGTCCTTAAATACTGCGCAATGTAATGCCAACGTTCACACGTTATTTCAGCAGGGGATCCAGTCCACCACGTGCATCCAATGCATACAAGTCATCACAGCCGCCAATGTGCTGTGCGTCAATAAAAATCTGGGGAACCGTGGTGCGACCGCTGCGTTTGATCATCTCTTCACGCTTAGCGGCGTTGCCATCGATCGGCAACTCCTGAAAACTCACACCCTTGCTGCTCAGCAGTGCTTTCGCACGATGGCAATACGGGCAGGTTTCTTTGGTATAGATTTCAACATTGGCCATAAATTAGCTCCTGTTTTTTTACCCTGAAATTTCATGTTGCAGGGCGGCAGCAAAATGGAGTGTCCCCAGAAGCTTATAACAATAAGTCTCAGGGGGCCTAATTGCAGCTAACGGCCTGCATCATGAAAGACGACAGGTAAATTATTTGCCGCGCACCAGGGGCAAGTTCTCGCCAGCCCAGCCAGCTACGCCCTCTTTCAGCACGAATACTTGCGCAAAACCTGCTTTCGTCAGCGCGTTTGCAGGCTCCTGGCACTGCATGCCAGAACCGTCTACCACGATAACCGGCTTGTCTTTGTGCTTCTCAAGCTCACCAACATTATTGGCTTTGATTTCGCTCGGCAACAGATTGATAGAACCTGCGATATGGCCTTTACGGAAGTCATCACGCTGACGTAAATCCACAACCACAGCGTCTTCTTTGTTGATCAGACGTGTAGCTTCACCACGAGTAATCACCTTCACTTTCGAGGTCAGGCTCTTAAACGTAGTCACAAGAACCGCCACCAGTAACGCGATCCAGGCGATACTCAGTATGGGATGACGGCCAACAAATTGCATAATTTCTTGCATGGGGGGTAACAACTCCCGACGTAGTGATTAAAAAAACCAGGAAAGGAGTATACCTGCGCGGTGCGGCAAATACAGCCAGCGCGTTAACTGGAATGCAATTTTGCGGGGCGCTACGAAAAAAAAGCGTAAATCTGGCATCGGCTTGCCGCGAGCGGTCGTATATTTTGATCTTCAGAGGCTATTTTATCGATTCAGCTGTAGTAAAATTACGCAAATTTTGACTCTTGAGTATGAGGTTGTCGCAATGTCGGTTTCTAAAAAACCTATGGTACTGGTGATTCTGGATGGCTATGGCTATCGCGAAGAACAGCAGGATAACGCCATTTTTAGTGCTAAAACCCCGGTAATGGATGCACTGTGGGCCAATCGTCCGCATACCCTGATCGACGCTTCCGGTCTGGAAGTCGGTCTGCCTGACCGTCAAATGGGTAACTCCGAAGTAGGCCACGTTAACCTGGGTGCCGGCCGCATCGTGTATCAGGACCTGACTCGTCTGGACGTTGAAATCAAAGATCGCGCTTTCTTCGCTAATCCGGTGCTGACTGGTGCGGTAGATAAAGCGAAAAATGCGGGCAAAGCAGTACACATTATGGGTCTGCTGTCCGCAGGTGGTGTACACAGCCACGAAGATCACATCATGGCGATGGTAGAACTGGCAGCGGAACGCGGCGCAGAAAAAATCTACCTGCACGCATTCCTTGACGGTCGCGACACCCCGCCGCGCAGTGCTGAATCCTCGCTGAAAAAATTCGAAGAGAAATTTGCCGCGCTGGGCAAAGGCCGCGTAGCGTCCATCATTGGTCGTTACTACGCCATGGACCGCGACAATCGTTGGGATCGCGTTGAAAAAGCGTATGACCTGCTGACGCTGGCGCAGGGCGAATTCCAGGCCGACACCGCTGTTGCCGGTTTGCAGGCTGCTTATGCTCGCGACGAAAACGACGAATTCGTGAAAGCGACCGTTATCCGTGCTGAAGGCCAGCCAGACGCGGCAATGGAAGACGGCGACGCGCTGATTTTCATGAACTTCCGTGCTGACCGCGCGCGTGAAATCACTCGTGCTTTCGTGAACGCTGATTTCGACGGCTTCGCGCGTAAGAAAGTAGTTAACATCGATTTCGTGATGCTGACCGAATATGCTGCTGACATCAAAACTGCGGTTGCTTACCCGCCAGCTTCTCTGGTTAACACCTTCGGCGAGTGGATGGCGAAAAACGACAAAACTCAGCTGCGTATTTCCGAAACCGAAAAATATGCCCACGTCACTTTCTTCTTCAACGGTGGCGTAGAAGAGTCGTTCAAAGGCGAAGATCGCATTCTGATCAACTCACCGAAAGTCGCTACTTACGACCTGCAACCGGAAATGAGCTCCGCAGAGCTGACCGAAAAACTGGTTGCGGCCATCAAGAGCGGCAAATACGACACTATCATCTGTAACTATCCTAACGGCGACATGGTAGGTCACACCGGGGTGATGGAAGCAGCGGTTAAAGCCGTTGAAGCGCTGGATCACTGCGTGGATGAAGTTGCGAAAGCGGTTGAGTCTGTAGGTGGACAACTGCTGATCACCGCTGACCACGGTAACGCTGAACAGATGCGCGATCCGGCAACGGGTCAGGCGCACACAGCGCACACCAACCTGCCTGTTCCGCTGATTTACGTTGGCGATAAGAACGTGAAAGCGGTTGAAGGCGGCAAACTTTCTGACATCGCGCCGACCATGTTGTCGCTGATGGGTATGGAAATCCCGCAAGAGATGACTGGTAAGCCGCTGTTCATCGTGGAATAATCCCTCCCCATGAGGGGAAAGGCGATTAATACCATGACACGGGCCGTGAAACCGCGCAGGTTTGCAATCAGGCCTATCATCTACGCCAGCGTTCTTAGCGCTGGCGTATTGTTGTGCGCCTTTTCCGCCCACGCGGATGATCGCGACCAACTCAAATCTATTCAGGCCGATATCGCCGCGAAAGAGCGCGCGGTACGCCAAAAGCAACAACAACGCGCAAGCCTGCTCGCACAATTGAAAAAGCAGGAAGAAGCGATCTCTGAAGCCACTCGCAAGCTGCGCGAAACGCAAAACACACTCAATCAACTGAATAAACAGATTGATGAGATGAACGCATCGATTGCCAAACTGGAGCAGCAAAAAGCCGCCCAGGAACGCAGCCTCGCCGCGCAACTGGATGCCGCGTTTCGTCAGGGCGAGCATACCGGTATTCAGCTCATTCTCAGCGGTGAAGAAAGCCAGCGTGGTCAGCGTTTACAGGCTTATTTCGGTTATCTCAACCAGGCGCGACAAGAAACCATTGCTCAGTTGAAACAAACGCGTGAAGAAGTCGCTATGCAACGCGCCGAGCTGGAAGAGAAACAGAGCGAGCAACAAACACTGTTATATGAGCAGCGCGCCCAACAGGCGAAGCTGACCCAGGCGCTGAACGAGCGTAAAAAGACGCTGGCTGGGCTAGAGTCTTCCATCCAGCAAGGTCAACAACAGTTGAGCGAGCTGCGCGCCAACGAATCTCGTCTGCGTAACAGCATTGCCCGTGCGGAAGCGGCAGCGAAAGCGCGTGCTGAACGTGAGGCGCGCGAAGCCCAGGCGGTTCGCGACCGTCAGAAAGAAGCGACGCGCAAAGGCACCACCTACAAACCGACCGAAAGCGAAAAATCGCTGATGTCCCGAACTGGTGGCCTGGGCGCGCCGCGTGGTCAGGCATTCTGGCCGGTTCGCGGGCCGACGCTGCATCGCTATGGTGAACAGCTACAGGGTGAGCTGCGCTGGAAAGGGATGGTGATTGGTGCTTCTGAAGGTACTGAAGTTAAAGCGATTGCCGACGGTCGGGTGATTCTGGCTGACTGGCTGCAAGGCTACGGTCTGATGGTGGTGGTTGAGCATGGTAAAGGCGACATGAGTCTTTACGGCTATAATCAGAGCGCACTGGTGAGCGTTGGTTCGCAGGTTCGCGCGGGCCAGCCAATTGCACTGGTGGGCAGCAGTGGCGGTCAGGGTCGGCCTTCACTCTATTTCGAAATTCGCCGCCAGGGTCAGGCGGTCAATCCACAGCCGTGGTTGGGAAGATAAGTTTTGTTTCCATTTCGTCGTAACGTTCTTGCATTTGCCGCTCTGTTGGCGCTCTCCTCCCCTGTACTTGCTGGCAAACTTGCCATCGTCATTGATGATTTTGGGTATCGCCCGCACAACGAAAACCAGGTGCTGGCGATGCCTTCCGCTATCTCCGTCGCTGTATTACCCGATTCACCGCACGCCAGAGAGATGGCGACCAAAGCGCATAACAGCGGTCACGAAGTGTTGATTCATCTGCCAATGGCACCGTTGAGTAAACAGCCGCTGGAGAAAAATACGCTGCGCCCGGAGATGAGCAGCGACGAAATTGAGCGCATTATTCGTAGTGCGGTCAATAACGTGCCCTATGCCGTGGGGATCAACAACCACATGGGTAGCAAGATGACCTCTAACCTGTTTGGCATGCAGAAAGTGATGCAGGCACTGGCGCGTTACAATCTTTACTTCCTCGACAGCGTAACCATCGGTAATACCCAGGCGATGCGCGCCGCGCAAGGCACTGGCGTGAAGGTTATTAAACGGAAGGTGTTTCTCGACGATTCACAGAACGAAGCAGACATCCGTGTGCAGTTTAATCGTGCAATTGACCTGGCGCGTCGCAACGGTTCGACCATTGCCATTGGGCATCCTCACCCTTCAACGGTACGCGTGTTGCAACAGATGGTTTATAACCTGCCGCCAGACATTACACTGGTGAAAGCCAGCAGCTTGCTGAATGAACCGCAGGTTGATACTTCTACACCGCCGAAAAACGCTGTGCCTGATGCACCGCATAATCCGTTCCGTGGCGTGAAACTGTGTAAACCGAAGAAACCGCTGGAACCGGTTTATGCTAATCGCTTCTTTGAAGTATTAAGCGAAAGCATCAGCCAGAGCACGCTGATCGTTTACTTCCAGCATCAGTGGCAAGGCTGGGGCAAGCAGCCCGAAGCGGCAAAACTTAACGCTAGCGCAAATTAAAGGCGCTACGCGTAATGCGATGGTGCGACCGCGTTTTGTCGCGCCATTGCCATAAGCGGAAAGACCACAGTAACGCCTGATAACCCACCTTTATGCTGCGTACATTGGAAATCAGGCGCTTATACATACCGGAAGTAAATATCTCAGCAATCATCCGTTGGCGGGTAATAATATCTGGCTCTTTACGTACCGCATGGCAAACACGTAATGCTTCGTAAGTTATTTGTTGATGAAATTCCGGGTAAATCACTATTCTGTCTGCGTAATCGCGATTTAACTTTTCCAACAGTCGGGTAATCTTAATATAGTGGCGTTGATAATTAAGGTTTTTATTTCCCTGTCTATTCAATCGGCTCACTGACGTATTATGCAAATAATATTTATATAACGATTGCTCGGTATATCGCACGCGTTGCGCGTTAAACATAAATTCTGTTGTCCAGACAATATCCTGATGATGTAATCCGGCAATAAATTTAATGTTATTTTTAACAATGACATCACGACGATAAACCCCCATCCAGACAACATGAGTCCAACGGCGGGAAGAAAGCCCCATCCGCAACCAATCAGGGCCGGTTAATACGCCGGTTGAGCGAAGGCGATCGCTGGGGATGGATTGCCAGGTTTCTCCCGTTTCACGAAAACACCAGTCAGCGTTGCACTGCGCCACGTCGAGGTCGTCCTCTAACGCCATGGTCATCAGCGTTTCGTACATAGTGGGATAGACCTCATCGTCAGCATCGACAAAAGCGACATATTTACCCGTCGCCGCCTCGATCCCACGATTACGCGCCACCGATGCGCCGGCATTCGCCTGATGCAGCAAACGAACGTGCGGATAGTTTTCCGCGTAATGCTTTGCTATTTCAACAGAATTATCCGTTGAACCATCGTTAATAATAATGATTTCCAGAGCAGTCCAGGTTTGCGCGATTAAAGATTCCATGCAAGTACGGAAATCATCTCCCGCATTATATAACGGGATAATAACACTGAGTTTATTGGTGCTGTTCATCATAAATACCGACGACCTCTGAAGTTATCCTGATGTTTTACAGGCTTTGTATTAAGAAACCATTAAGCCTGTGAGATATTATTTTTACAGGTGAGAGAGTCACTTCAGGGTAGAGAGATAATGAGAGCAGCTATATAAGAGATCAGCGCAATTACGAACTCTTTATTACACTGACAGGATTTTACATATTTAACGGATTATCCTCAGGAAAAAGGGCTGGAATACCAGCCCTTGTTCGTGTTAATCCCAGCTCAGAATAACTTTCCCGGACTGGCCCGAACGCATAGCGTCAAAGCCCTTCTGGAAATCATCGATAGAGAAACGATGGGTAATGATCGGCGAGAGATCGAGGCCAGACTGAATCAGCGCCGCCATCTTGTACCAGGTTTCAAACATCTCACGACCGTAAATACCTTTAATGAACAAGCCTTTAAAGATCACTTTGGTCCAGTCGATAGACATATCAGACGGCGGAATACCCAGCATCGCAATGCGACCGCCGTGGTTCATGGTGTCGAGCATGGTACGAAACGCTGGCGGCGCACCGGACATTTCCAGACCGACATCAAAGCCTTCGGTCATGCCCAGTTCTGCCATCACATCATTGAGGTTCTCTTTAGCGACGTTAACCGCACGGGTGATACCCATTTTACGCGCCAACTCAAGGCGGTATTCGTTAACATCAGTAATCACCACGTTACGTGCACCAACGTGTTTCGCCACCGCCGCCGCCATAATACCAATCGGGCCTGCACCAGAGACCAGCACATCCTCGCCCACCAGATCAAACGACAGCGCGGTATGCACGGCGTTACCGAAGGGATCAAAAATGGAAGCCAGATCATCGGAGATATTGTCGGGGATTTTGAAAGCGTTGAACGCCGGAATCACCAGATATTCGGCGAAGCAGCCCGGGCGATTAACACCAACGCCTATCGTGTTGCGGCACAAATGGGTACGGCCACCACGACAGTTGCGACAGTGACCACAAGTGATATGGCCTTCGCCAGAAACGCGATCGCCGATCTTGAAGCCTTTCACTTCCTGACCGATGCCAACCACCTCACCGACATATTCATGGCCTACAACCATCGGTACTGGGATGGTTTTTTGCGACCACTCATCCCAGTTATAGATGTGAACGTCAGTCCCGCAGATGGCTGTTTTACGGATTTTAATCAGCAGATCGTTATGTCCGAGTTCCGGTTCAGGAACGTCGGTCATCCAGATGCCCTCTTCCGCTTTCAGTTTGGATAACGCTTTCATCTCACATCCTCACTCAGGCGATTACGCCCAGTTGTTTACCAATACGCGTGAACGCTTCTACCGCACGCGTAATTTGCTCAGGGGTATGCGCCGCAGACATCTGGGTACGAATACGCGCCTGACCTTTCGGAACGACCGGATAGAAGAAACCGGTGACGTAAATGCCCTCTTTTTGCAGTTCACGTGCAAATTTTTGCGCCACTACAGCATCGCCAAGCATGACCGGAATAATGGCGTGATCGGCACCCGCCAGGGTAAAGCCCGCCGCCGACATTTGCTCACGGAACTGACGCGCGTTCGCCCACAGACGGTCACGCAGCTCGCTACCCGCTTCAACCATCTCCAGCACTTTGATGGAAGCGGCAACAATGGCCGGTGCCAACGAGTTGGAGAACAGGTACGGACGAGAACGCTGGCGCAGCCACTCAACCACTTCTTTGCGCGCCGCGGTATAACCACCAGAAGCCCCGCCCAGCGCTTTACCGAGCGTGCCGGTGATAATATCGACCCGGCCCATCACATCGCAGTATTCATGGGAACCACGACCATTTTCACCGACAAAACCAACGGCGTGGGAGTCGTCTACCATCACCAGGGCATCGTATTTATCTGCCAGATCGCAAACACCTTTCAGGTTGGCAATCACGCCGTCCATCGAGAACACACCATCGGTGGCAATCAGCACATGACGCGCACCGGCTTCACGCGCTTCTTTCAGACGTGCTTCCAGCTCCTGCATATCGTTGTTGGCATAACGATAGCGTTTAGCTTTGCACAGACGCACACCATCAATAATAGACGCGTGGTTCAGTGCGTCGGAGATAATGGCGTCTTCCGCGCCCAACAGCGTTTCGAACAGGCCACCGTTAGCATCAAAGCAGGAAGAGTAGAGAATCGCATCTTCCATCCCCAGGAAGGCCGCCAGTTTTTGTTCAAGCTCTTTATGGCTGTCCTGAGTGCCGCAAATAAAACGCACCGAAGCCATGCCGAAACCGTGAGAATCCATTCCCGCCTTTGCCGCCGCAATCAGATCCGGATGATTCGCCAGTCCGAGATAGTTATTGGCACAAAAGTTAATGACGTGGCTTCCATCAGCCACAGTGATGTCTGCTTGTTGCGCAGACGTAATAATGCGCTCTTCTTTAAACAACCCTTCCGCCCTTGCGGTTTCCAGATCGTTGGTTAACTGCTGATAAAATTCTCCACGCATTGCGATTCTCCAGACAGGGCAAATTCCAGCACATATTACCCAAACTTATAGGTTGCGACGAGATGACGCGTTAACACTTCTGCAAAATTCAGGATAAATAACGTGAATGTTGATGTCTGTTAATATCTACGGACCGTACAAAAAGCGTACATGTTTTTTGAAGGGCATTACGATGGATGATTTATTCCATTGATATAAAAAGAAAAAATGATGCCTGGCACCATTTTTTCTTTATCATCTGCTATCAAGCGCTACTCACTAAGGGAAGAAAGGCTATTTTCTTGAAAGAAAAATTCTCAGCGCCTGCATTTTTGCCCCTAAAGTGTTACTCCTGAAGCAGCGAAACAAATCGAACCATTTTCCTCTCCCCAGATAGTTTAGGTTGAAGAGATTGGGGCGTTTGTAATAGCACATGACAAAAATGCCCTGGTCATCATCCACAATGTTATTGTTTAGTGTTATTTTTTGGCTTTCCAGAACCAGTTTATAGAATTCTTTCCATTTATGCTGGGAACCAACAATTGCGCCGCCAATAATATATACATGGTTACCAATCATGAAATCAAAAGCCTGCTGTTGAGATGTGACAGTAAGCCCTTTTTTTATAGTAAAAAAATGCATCTTATTTTCATCAAATGGGAAATCCCAAACTTTCAAGCCTCGTGTTACATTTGGCTTGCGGCAATAACCAAAATCTATCCACGCTACAAGAGGTGTTTTCACTAACCCCATGTTGATAGCTTTATTTACAAAATAGGCTTTAAGGTTACATACCAATACATATTCTGGCGACCAGTACTCTGGATTTTTTAATTGTCGAGGCTCAAGTCTATTTGTAAATGACTTATCTTTTTGAATTTTTTCGATACGACTTCTGATATGTCTAAATTTCTTTTTTATATCGATAACGATAACCGTTGTTGGTTTTCCGTTGCGAATAGCTTCTACCTTTGGTTTCAAATCGGCAGAAGTGAAAATAATCATCTCATTTTCAAGTGCGGCCAGACGCTCAAAGTAACTGAAATAAACGTCTACTGAGCGTGCCAGTTTTTCACGGAACCCTTTATTAGCAGTCCAATCCCCTCTACCAATGTCAAAATAAGCAGTGATAATTGTGGTGGATGATTTCATTACTAATAAGACCATTAAAATAAAAATGGAATTATATCATAAATATTAACAGAATGTATACTGTATATTATCCATTCAAATGCTTCAGTTATTTATCAAACATCGGAATATTGATACTAAAGCACTATTCACGTGCAAAACCAACATCCGCCATGAAGGACTCGCTAAAACTAAAACTAGTTTGTTGCAATTAGCATCCTTGCATCTTTATGTAAAGGGCTGAAGGGATTCGGATGTGATGGTATGATTACAGACATTCGTGTCTGAGATTGTCTCTGACTCCATAATTCGAAGGTTACAGTTATGATCATCGTTACCGGCGGCGCGGGCTTTATCGGCAGCAACATCGTTAAGGCCCTGAATGATAAAGGCATCACCGATATTCTGGTGGTGGACAACCTGAAAGACGGCACCAAGTTTGTGAACCTGGTCGATCTGGATATCGCGGACTATATGGATAAGGAAGACTTCCTGATCCAGATTATGGCTGGCGAAGAGTTCGGCGATGTCGAAGCGATTTTCCACGAAGGCGCGTGCTCTTCCACCACCGAGTGGGATGGCAAGTATATGATGGATAACAACTATCAATACTCCAAAGAGCTGCTGCACTACTGTCTGGAACGCGAAATCCCGTTCCTGTATGCCTCTTCCGCGGCCACTTACGGCGGTCGCACCTCCGACTTTATTGAATCCCGCGAGTACGAAAAACCGTTGAACGTCTACGGTTACTCAAAATTCCTGTTTGATGAATATGTTCGCCAAATCCTGCCAGAAGCAAACTCACAGATTGTTGGCTTCCGCTATTTCAACGTTTATGGACCGCGTGAAGGCCATAAAGGCAGCATGGCGAGCGTCGCTTTCCATCTCAACACTCAGCTTAACAACGGTGAATCACCGAAGCTGTTCGAAGGTAGCGAGAACTTCAAACGTGACTTCGTCTATGTGGGCGACGTGGCTGATGTGAATCTGTGGTTCCTGGAAAATGGCGTTTCCGGCATCTTCAACCTCGGCACCGGTCGTGCAGAATCCTTCCAGGCAGTAGCAGATGCTACGCTTGCTTATCACAAGAAAGGCCAGATCGAATACATTCCGTTCCCGGATAAACTGAAAGGCCGCTATCAGGCGTTCACTCAGGCAGATCTGACGAATCTGCGCGCGGCGGGTTACGACAAACCGTTCAAAACCGTTGCTGAAGGTGTAACGGAATACATGGCCTGGCTGAATCGCGACGCATAAGAGCTCTGCATGAAAATACTGGTGATCGGCCCGTCTTGGGTTGGCGACATGATGATGTCGCAAAGTCTCTATCGCACGCTCCAGGCGCGCTATCCCCAGGCGATAATCGACGTGATGGCACCGGCATGGTGCCGTCCATTGTTATCGCGGATGCCGGAAGTTAACGAAGCTATCCCTATGCCTCTCGGTCACGGAGCGCTGGAAATCGGCGAACGCCGCAAACTGGGTCATAATCTGCGTGAAAAGCGCTACGACCGCGCCTACGTCTTACCCAACTCCTTCAAGTCCGCATTAGTGCCTTTCTTCGCGGGTATTCCTCATCGCACCGGCTGGCGCGGCGAGATGCGCTACGGTTTACTTAACGATGTACGCGTGCTCGATAAAGAAGCCTGGCCGCTAATGGTGGAACGCTATGTCGCGCTGGCCTATGACAAAGGCATTATGCGTACCGCACAAGATCTGCCGCAGCCATTGTTATGGCCGCAGTTGCAGGTGAGCGAAGGTGAAAAATCATATACCTGTAATCAATTTTCGCTCTCATCAGAACGTCCGATGATTGGCTTTTGCCCGGGCGCGGAGTTTGGTCCGGCGAAACGCTGGCCACACTACCATTATGCAGAGCTGGCAAAGCAGCTGATTGATGAAGGTTATCAGGTGGTTCTGTTTGGCTCGGCGAAAGATCATGAAGCGGGCAATGAGATTCTTGCCGCTTTGAATACCGAGCAGCAGGCATGGTGCCGGAACCTGGCGGGGGAAACACAGCTTGATCAAGCAGTTATCCTGATTGCAGCCTGTAAAGCCATTGTCACTAACGATTCTGGCCTGATGCACGTTGCGGCGGCGCTCAATCGTCCGCTGGTTGCCCTGTATGGTCCGAGTAGCCCGGACTTCACACCGCCGCTATCCCATAAAGCGCGTGTGATCCGCCTGATTACCGGCTATCACAAAGTGCGTAAAGGTGATGCTGCGGAGGGTTATCACCAGAGTTTGATCGACATTACTCCCCAGCGCGTACTGGAAGAACTCAACGCGCTATTGTTACAAGAGGAAGCCTGACGGATGCGGGTTTTGATCGTTAAAACATCGTCGATGGGCGATGTTCTCCATACGTTGCCCGCACTCACTGATGCCCAGCAGGCAATCCCGGGGATTAAGTTTGACTGGGTGGTGGAAGAAGGGTTCGCACAAATTCCTTCCTGGCACGCCGCCGTTGAGCGAGTTATTCCTGTGGCAATACGTCGCTGGCGTAAAGCCTGGTTCTCGGCCCCCATAAAAGCTGAACGGAAAGCGTTTCGTGAAGCGCTACAAGCAGAGAACTATGACGCAATTATCGACGCTCAGGGGCTGGTAAAAAGCGCGGCGCTGGTGACGCGTCTGGCGCATGGCGTAAAGCATGGAATGGACTGGCAAACCGCTCGCGAACCTTTAGCCAGCCTGTTTTACAATCGTAAACATCATATTGCAAAACAGCAGCACGCCGTAGAACGCACCCGCGAACTGTTTGCCAAAAGTCTGGGCTATAGCAAACCGCAGACTCAGGGCGATTATGCTATCGCACAGCATTTCCTGACGAACCTGCCTACAGATGCTGGCGAATATGCCGTATTTCTTCATGCAACAACCCGAGATGATAAACACTGGCCGGAAGAACACTGGCGAGAATTGATTGGTTTACTGGCTGATTCAGGAATACGGATTAAACTTCCGTGGGGCGCGCCGCATGAGGAAGAACGGGCGAAACGACTGGCGGAAGGATTTGCTTATGTTGAAGTATTGCCGAAGATGAGTCTGGAAGGCGTTGCCCGCGTGCTGGCCGGGGCTAAATTTGTGGTGTCGGTGGATACGGGGTTAAGCCATTTAACGGCGGCACTGGATAGACCCAATATCACGGTTTATGGACCTACCGATCCGGGATTAATTGGTGGGTATGGGAAGAATCAAGTAGAGTGTCGTTCTACAAGTATGTCTCTTGCAGATTTGCCAGCTCAAACCGTTTTTCAAAATTTAAATCTTGAAATAATAACCAATAAGTTGATATCGGAGATAAGATGACCTCAACATTATTTTTCTCTCTCGAGAAAAAAAACTGGATAGCGTACTGGAACAGAGCTCTCGTATTCTTATTCATTACCACCTATTTTTTGGGTGGGATTACAAGGTATAAACATCTTATTGTTATTCTTATGACAATAACGACAATCGTCTATCTCTGCAAACGGCCAAAACACTATCTTTCACTATTTAAAACATGTCTTTTTGGTAGTGTTGCCATATTAACTATTGCTGCATTGCTATCACTTCTTCAATCCCCAGATGCAGGTGCTAGCATGAAGGAAATTTTCAAAGCTATCATTGAGAATACTTTACTGTGCACAATAGCAATACCGGTCATATTGAGAGACGAGAAAAGAGAAGATGTCGAAAAAATCGTTTTCTTCTCATTTATAAGTGCGTTGGGCTTACGTTGTTTTTCTGAATTGATTGCCTATTATAAGGACTATCAACAAGGGGTAATGCCATTTGCAGATTATAGACACCGTAGCATTTCTGACTCGATGGTCTTTTTATTTCCTGCATTGTTAAATCTCTGGCTTATCAAATCAGCAAAATACCGCATTTCTTTTGCGGTTCTAAGCGTTATTTTTATTTTTCTGATATTAGGAACTTTATCCAGAGGAGCCTGGCTTTCCGTGTTAGTCATTGGATTAATATGGATTCTGATGTTTAAACAATGGAAGTTACTATTAGTAGGAGTAATGGTTTCCATCATTGCATTATCGGTTATTTTCACACATAAGGAGATGACCGCAAATCTAACGTATAAACTTCAACAAACTAATAGTTCTTATCGCTATGCAAATGGTACTCAAGGCAGCGCACTCGATCTAATATTAGAAAATCCTGTTATTGGTTACGGTTACGGTAACGTTGCATATAAAGATGTCTATAATAAACGTGTCGTTGATTATCCAGAATGGACCTTTAGACAATCGATAGGGCCACATAATTTTGCGCTATTCATCTGGTTTGGCACTGGTTTATTAGGGCTGATAAGTCTTATGATGCTATACTGCGCAATATTGAAAGAGTGTATAAAAAATAGCGTCCAGAATAAAAACCGCTCACCATATAATGCATATTATATAATCTTACTATCTTTTATAGGTTATTTTGTTATCCGTGGAAACGTAGAACAAATTGAACCAAATTTATTAGGCGTTTACGCCGGCTTATTATTAGCAATGAAAAACAAGTAAAAAATAAAAAAGGCTGCATAATGCGGCCTTTTTATTTATTCAAACCAATTATGAATGACCTCTTCAAATCTTTGAGTTACGCCATCCCAACTGTAGTGATCAAACACAAAATCCTGACCTTGCTTTGCAACTGCTGTTAATTCAGGATTCGCTAACGTTTTTAAAATATCGCTGCTTATAGAGTCTGCAGACATAGGTTCTTTTAAATGGAATCCCGTAGTATTTTCTTTGACAAATTCCGTCATCCCCCCACGCGTACTCACTAAAACAGGCTTACCAGCCCCCATAGCTTCAATTGCCACCATGCAAAATGGTTCCTGGAACTGGGAAGGAATGACAACTAAATCTGCCAGTGGGTAATAACAATGCATCTTTTCAGGCGGTATGCTTCCTAACATAATGCAACGATCCTTCAAACGTTTTGCAATTTCCCTGACATTGTGTTGATATGCACCTTTGTCACTTTTACTCATTTCTGTATAATCACCAATCACAACTAATTTTAAATTTTTGTGAGCAGCGGCCAATTTTTCGAATGATTGCATCAACAGTAATATGCCTTTGTCAGGGACGATACGCCCAGCATAAAAAATAATTTTCTCTTCAGGGGAGATACTAAGTTCGCTTCTAGTGATCGGCTGAAAAGTAGATTGATAGGTTTCTAAATCAATTCCATTTGGTACAATCTCAATATCTGCATTTGCTAAATAAGATTGGTAATACTTTTTCAAGTATAAACTAGGCACTATCATTTTAACATTTTGCTCAAGCAATTTTGGTTCAAATGCATTATGCATATGTATAACCACTCTTGCCTGAGGTGCTCGCTTACGAATTTGAGTGTATAGCTTCATGCTATTATGAACTATAATAACACTTTCTTTCGTTATAGGAAAATCATGGGCAATATTCAATATTCTCTGTGAATATGGAAGAGGATCAAGTCTTGTCCATTTTTGAAATAACCGCTTATATATGCGACTGAATCCAACCCTATGAATACTACAATTATCATTAACAAAGGTGTAATTTGAGTATCCTGGATTCTTGATACAAACAATACGATTTGGGAAATTGGTACGCTGAGCAACCTGATACATCCACGTTTCAACAGCGGCCGCTCCGCGAGGAGGAATTGAAAAAATAGGAGTAACTGTAAATATTATTTTATCAACCATCTCGAATATTAACCTTTCATAACATTATATTTAATTGCTGTAAAAACACCATCAAGAAATTTTTTCTGGTAAAGCAAGTGCTTATATTTTTCTTTATACTCATGTTTTTTAACAGCTTTTTTATAAGGTATATTTCTCCATGGAGATATATTATAAATATTACGAAAATAATCTGCCGATGCATAGTTCGCCCAATCATGCCATGGCTTAGTTACACCAGTGTAATGTATGAAGACAGTTTCATCATTAATAAAACGGGTATAATATTCGCTATTTTTTTCTTCAAATTCTGATTTTATAGTATAAATACAATTATATTTTCTTGGTAATATTTTAGCATGATGTAGAAACATTAAGTTTAAAATATCTTGATCCGGGTACTTTAATTTTTTGATAATTGACTCATCTGATAATAGATCAAAGAATTTCTCCGTTAGTCTTTGTTTTAACCATTCTCGTAAATTAATATACATTACACCAGAGTTAAAATAGCTACCGTTAAAATCCCCATTACACAAACGCTCAGCACTTTTACTTTGCATAGCATCAACATCAATTACTACAGCACCATATTCATCTTTAAATTCTAATTCCAGTAACTCATTTAATGAACCCTTACAGACAATATCAGCATCAAGATATAATAATGAATCTAATCGCGAAGAAAAATAATCAAATGAAAGCAAACGATAATAAATAGATACTGGCCAGATATTTGATTGAGGTAACGCTTTCAGTGGCTCAGAATCAATATGATATAATTTAATAACCGTTCGATATTTCGTTGCTAATTGTGATAATAATTCAATATACTCTTTGTCTAAGTAATCAGCGATTACGTGAAAGGTGAAGTTGTTTTCTTTATTATTTTCAAGAATTGAAGCAATTGAAATCGCAGCCCCAATCTGGTAGTTCTCATCAATACCCCATGAGACATTGAACGTTTCCCGTTCTTCAATTTTAACAGGGCGTTTGTCCAGTTCAATTATATCTTTAAATCGAGTAAGATGTTTAAAATCCAATTTAGTTACCCTTCATCATAAATATTATTTGTTCTTCAATCCCAGCTTGATTTTTACATCCCTGATTGCTTTTTTAATTTTCTTTTTGAATACAAGGTATGTATAGCCAAAGTCTTTCAATTCATTTTTTATATTATAGTGCCGTTCGAGATCAATACGATCTTTCGCTTTTAAAACTGCGGTTGTTTTTTTACCTGAAAGGTCTATTAGTCTTAATCCTTTTTCGGATACTATAAAATTTCCTTTATGAGGATCGCCAGACACCATTCCATGCTGATGCAACTCTTTAATCGATTCTGATAATTGATGCTTCAGATCTTCTGAAATTTCCGAATACTCATTTAACCCCACACCTTCAATATACTCAATGAGCATAATATAATAATGTGAGAAATTTAATGTTTTACGTTCAGCAAGTAAAAAATAGTCATTAATTGATTGGATGCCCTCACCACGTACCCGATCAGTTTGATAAATTAAGTTCTCATAATAATCTTTTTTGACACAAGATTTTAAGAAACGTTCGGCCATTTTATGCTTTGGCGCATAAACTTTAAGCACAAGAGGTCCGCGAGCAGTGTCAATAAGAATGACTTTAGTATCATCAATAGAACGAAAAACTTTTAATGTTTTAATCCTACAAGTTAAAAAGTCATTCAGAACTTGCTCGTAAAAGGGATCATTATCTTTTATGAGAACTTTCAACCCATTTATCGTTTTATTATATATCATGATGAAGTATTTTAACCTTAAATATTTAGAAGCATTTTTCTTTATAATATTTTAAATAATTAAGAATGCTTGCTATATAATGCTTTTGTTTAAATTTATGTTTTGCGCAATACCGATACTGATTGCTATTTACAGGTTTAAGTAAATCTTCTTTACACCACGGAGAAGCAGCTTTGGCGATCAAAAAACTACGTGACACAGGATAATCAGCCCACTCATGCCAGGGTTTTGTAGGCCCTACATAGTGTATGAACACAGTGTCATCATTGACTGGATTATCAACCTTGTCTTTTAATTCATAGTTAATACTATATCGGGTATTATATTTTTCTGATATAAATTTGACTTTACCATTCAATAATACATTCAGGACATCTTGATCAAGGTGGGTGATTTTACTTACCCAATCTGGATCACGCAACATTTCAATAGCTTTTGACGAAATGTTATTTCGATTCCACTCAACAATATTTATCAGCAAAAAACCAGCATTAAAATATCCAGAAGCTAATTGCGGTGTAGTTAGTATCGAGGCTCGATTCTGCCACCATTCAACATCTCTTTCAGCTACAACTGCGGCAATTTCATTAGTAGAAAATTGATAATCTAAGAGTTCTTTAATACTACCCTTGCAAGCAATATCTGCATCAAGATATAGTATTTTTTCATGTTTACTATAGAAATAATCTGCAATTATAAATCGAAAATATGTTGCGTAAGTCCAGTTTTTCGTGCTTGGTAATGACTTCAGCTTATCACAATTGATAACATAAATATTAATTCTTGAATTATATTGTTTTGCTAAATCGGAAAAATATAACTTGTCTTTATCACTGATATAATCTGTGAAAACATGAAATTCACAAGAGATTTCGCTATTGTTTAATAGAATAGATGCAATGGCTACACCACATCCAAAAAGAAAATTTCTATCAATTCCAAATGCTATATCAAGAGTATTTTTAGATCTTATATTCTTATAATGAAAATTATACTCAAAAAGGATGATGTCACTATCATTGAGTTGAGACATATTTACTCTGTATCCAAATTTTTGGCAAAAATAAGTTACGGGTTACAACGATTTTCGAATCGTTCTTTCCCTGATTTTTGTGGCTTTTGCTTCTGCTTGCGACAGCAGCCCTTGTTCCTGCTTGAGAATGTCTTTAAGCGGGGCAGCAAAATACACCTTCATGAACCGCCAGATATCCCGCTGAGTCAGGCCAATATTCATCGAAGAAAAATAAAGCCCAATAAGATCTTTATCGCGCCAACGACGTGGAACGCGCGTGCGAAGCTGCGCCCGGTGCAGGTCAATTACCGAAATTTTTAACTCCTCTTCCCTACCAGAAAAAGGCAAGTGCAGCAGGAAATGACAGATATAACAGTCACGGTGGTTAATGCCCGCAGCATGCATATCGCGCACCATCGTCGCGACACGCTTAATAAGCATACGCTTTACGCGAACATCTGGAGGGTTAGTCGCCCAGTCAGCACAGTAATCTTCCAGACTGATGGTTGGTGTCAGATCTTCGGTTATAATAAACGAGGTTCTGGTCAGCGGATTAATGCCTTTTTCGCCGAATGCCACCCCATACATAGTATCAACGCCGACATCCCGCAGCCGATGAATCGCATTCCATTCGCGGTCTGCGCCTAATACTGGCATCCGCAATGAGAGTAAATTTTTGATTATCTCTTTCAGGGTCGTGCCGCGATGCCATTTGAGAAAATAGCTTTTGCCCGCCATTTCAAAGCGCAGAGTGCGGCGAGTTTCCAGTTCACGAAATACCTCACCCTGCAAGGTTTTAACCTCCTCAAAAGGATCTTTACCGCGCCATAACGTGGCAAACGGCTCTTTCAGTTCAACCATCCAGACCACCCGTTATGATATCCGCCGCTTTCTCTGGCAGACTGTATAAATCTTGTGTATCAGCATAATGTCGCGCATTTTCAGCCCAGGCCTGGCGCAATGAAGATTGCGTTAACGCTTTGCGTAAAAACTCATTCAATGTTTCCTGGCGGAACGGCTCAGCAATAGCCTCGCCGCAATTAGCGTCAACAATATAATGCGCATAACCACAAACAGCAGTTGTTAGAACCGGTAATCCTGCAGTAATCGCTTCCAGCAGCACAATTCCAGCCGCTTCCTGATAGGCAGGATGCAGTAATAAATCCGCCGCCGCCATTAATTCCGAGACATCGTTACGCCCAGAGAAGAAGTGAACATTACTGCGCACGCCGCGTTTTTCTGCCAGCGCCTCAAATTTTCGCGGTTTATCCTGCCCAACAACATATAGCAATGTGTTGTGGCGCAGCGAATCCGGTAATGAAGCAAGTGCTTCAATGGAACGATCAACACCTTTACGCGTGAAGTCTGAACCGACCTGCAACAATAAATATTGTTGTTCGGTTATTCCATTCTTCTTACGGAAGATTTCACGGCTATTGGCTGGCTGCTGGCTATATTTACGATCAGGATAAATCCCCGGTGGCAGAATATGAAAACGCTCCGCTTCAGTCTGATAATGTTTCTGGAAATCGGCGATTTGCTTGTCCGTCAGCATCAGCAGCTGTGTCGGCTTGCCCTGTTCGAAGGTTGCCCGCTCAAAGGCGGCATAATGGCGATAACGTGACGACAGGCGATAGAAAAAGCCTTTCTCCTGCGCTACTTTCTCGGCATAACAAACATCAGCGGCATAATAAACGTCCAGCCCCGGCATTTTGTTGAATCCAACGACTCTATCGACGGGATGTTCACGTAAATGTTTTTGCACCCAGGCAAAATACTCCGCATTGCGCCCGTGATTGGTATGCGATTTAACCGGCACTTTGATCAGTTCAAATATATCAGGGCATTCGCCTTCCCACGACTGGGCATAAACCCGAACATGATGACCTCGGGCGGCGACTGTCTGAGCAATACGCATAAAATCGCGTTGCAAACCGCCAAAGGGAAAATATTTATATAAACAGAAAGCAACGATCATAACGACGTACCTGTCGTGGAGGATGGCAATAATTTATCAACAGCAGCAATGACATCTGCCGCCGGAATAACCGAAAGATACATCTCATTTCGGTCACGCTGATCGCGTGTTGGCATTTCCCGGTAATCTCCCGCCCAGAATTGAATCATGTTATTTGACCAGGGACGCCAGAAAATATGGTCTGTTGCACCAAACAGCGATATCAGCGGCGTATTAACTGCAGCGGCAATGTGCGCCGGTGCGGAATCAACGCCAATAAACAGCTGCGCATGATCGATTAACGCACCAAGTTCCGGGAAGGTTACCTTTCCGGCCAACGCCGTTACTGGTGGCGTCTGGCATCCCTGCGCAATTTCATTGACGCAGGCCAGATCGTCTTTATCCGGGCCGGACGTCAGAACGACTTCATAGCCACGTGTATGTAAGGCATCAATCACAGCGGAAAACTTGCCGTTGTCCCAGCATTTGAAGATTTGCCGCGCCGTAGGTTGGATAACCACATAATTTTGTCCAACACCTGCGTGATCAAGTTCGCGACGCATACGTTTCCAGCTTGCAGGCGGGTAACTCATGGTTGTCTGCTTCACCAACGATTCAAGTCCCAATGGCGTCAGCACGGATAAGTTACTTTCCACCACATTTCCACCCTGCAACGGCACCAGATGGGTGAAGCTTTTACGCCAAAAAGCAGACTGCCGATGATGATAATCCTGGGAAATTTTCACACGGGCATTTAATAAGCGAACCAGTATAGCAACCATCCATTGATCGGTAAGATTAACGATAAGGTCATACTTATTGGCACGTAATACCTTGATGAGATGAAAAAAGTTGGCAATTTTTTCTGAAGCTTTTGCTTTTTTATTTTTTATGCCGTAGAGCGCGTTAATCTCTGGATTTTCAGATAGGATCGGGATGGTGTCCTGATAAAGCAGCACATCGATTTTTGCGTCAGGGTAATTTTTTTTCAGCGAACTAATGACGGGAGTAGTTAATAACATATCCCCATGAAAACGCATCTTAATGAGCAAAATTCTTCGAAATGGCTTATCCACAAGTAACTCTTTTTGTTGAGATTATCCGATTAAGGTGAAGCAGAAAAAGCACGCTACCGCCCCAGGCTCAACAGCTACCTGAATACTGATACCGTACTGATATTGACGCGCTAGTGTATCACTTCTTTCGCGGCAATCCGATCCGAATGATTTTTAAGCACATCGTTGTTTTTCAATAAAGAAATCAATCAAATAAAATCATTAGCAACAATATTCTTTCACTGTTGCTCCGCGATTCCTTACTGCACGTACTGCGGAAATCAATGAATCGCATAAAAATACAAAAAAAGTATAGATGTTCAGCAAGAATTGGCGGGTAAATTGCTATTTAAGTCAAAAACGGGAAAAGTAATGGTAAAGCCACAGCTAAATACATAGAATCCCCAGCACATCCATAAGTCAGCTATTTACTATGCTCGAATTGCTTTACACCGCCCTTCTCTACCTTATTCAGCCGCTGATCTGGATACGGCTCTGGGTGCGCGGACGTAAGGCTCCGGCCTATCGAAAACGCTGGGGTGAACGTTACGGTTTTTACCGCCATCCGCTAAAACCAGGCGGCATTATGCTGCACTCCGTCTCCGTTGGTGAAACGCTGGCGGCGATCCCATTGGTGCGCGCGCTGCGTCATCGTTATCCTGATTTACCGATTACCGTCACCACCATGACGCCAACCGGTTCGGAACGCGTACAATCTGCGTTCGGTAAGGATGTTCAGCACGTTTATCTGCCTTACGATCTACCCGATGCGCTTAATCGTTTCCTGAATAAAGTCGACCCCAAACTGGTGTTGATTATGGAAACCGAGCTATGGCCTAACCTGATTGCGGCGCTACATAAACGTAAAATTCCGTTGGTGATCGCTAACGCGCGACTCTCTGCACGCTCTGCCGCAGGTTATGCCAAACTGGGCAAATTCGTCCGTCGCTTGCTACGTCGAATTACGCTGATTGCCGCCCAAAATGAAGAAGATGGTGCACGTTTTGTGGCGCTGGGTGCAAAAAATAATCAGGTGACCATCACTGGTAGCCTGAAATTCGATATCTCTGTCACGCCGCAGTTGGCTGCCAAAGCAGTAACGCTGCGCCGCCAGTGGGCACCTCATCGCCCGGTATGGATTGCCACCAGCACTCACGAAGGTGAAGAGAGTGTGGTCATTGCCGCACATCAGGCGCTATTACAGCAGTTCCCGAACTTATTGCTCATCCTGGTACCACGCCACCCGGAACGCTTCCCGGATGCGATTAACCTTGTCCGCCAGGCTGGACTAAGCTATATCACACGCTCTTCAGGGGAAGTCCCCTCCACCAGCACGCAGGTTGTGGTTGGCGATACGATGGGCGAGTTGATGTTGCTGTACGGCATTGCCGATCTCGCCTTTGTTGGTGGTTCACTGGTTGAACGTGGTGGGCATAATCCGCTGGAAGCTGCCGCACACGCTATTCCGGTATTGATGGGGCCGCATACTTTTAACTTTAAAGACATTTGCGCGCGGCTGGAGCAGGCAAGCGGGCTGATTACCGTTACCGATGCCACTACGCTTGCAAAAGAGGTTTCCTCTTTACTCACCGACGCAGATTACCGTAGTTTCTATGGCCGTCATGCCGTTGAAGTGCTGTATCAAAACCAGGGCGCGCTACAGCGTCTGCTTCAACTTCTGGAACCTTACCTGCCACCGAAAACGCATTGAGGTTGTTATGCAAAAACGGGCGATTTATCCGGGTACTTTCGATCCCATTACCAATGGTCATATCGATATCGTGACGCGTGCCACGCAAATGTTCGATCACGTTATTCTGGCGATTGCCGCCAGTCCCAGTAAAAAACCGATGTTTACTCTGGAAGAGCGTGTGGCGTTGGCACAGCACGCAACTGCGCATCTGGGAAACGTGGAAGTAGTCGGATTTAGTGATTTGATGGCGAACTTCGCCCGTAATCAACACGCTACGGTGCTGATTCGTGGCCTGCGTGCGGTGGCGGATTTTGAATATGAAATGCAGCTGGCGCATATGAATCGCCACTTAATGCCGGAACTGGAAAGTGTGTTTCTGATGCCTTCGAAAGAGTGGTCGTTTATCTCTTCATCGTTGGTGAAAGAGGTGGCGCGGCATCAGGGCGATGTCACCCATTTCCTGCCAGAGAATGTCCATCAGGCATTGATGGCAAAATTAGCGTAGCGTTTATGCCGGATGGTATGCCATCCGGCGCGCATCAATTACTTCTGGCACTGCCGACAATAAAACGTCGCCCGTTGTGCATGTTTCGTCGCCATAATCGGCGTACCACACACCCGACACGGCTCACCTTTTCGCCCGTAGACCTGCAATTCCTGAGCGAAATAGCCCGGTTTACCATCACTTTGCAGAAAATCTTTCAGCGTTGTACCGCCCTGCTCAATCGAACGCAGCAACACCGCTTTAATCACCCGAGCTAACAATTCACACTCTGCCAGTGACAGTGATGACGCCAGCCGATCCGGATGGATCCCCGCCGCAAACAGAGATTCGCTGGCATAGATATTCCCTACGCCTACCACCAGCTTGTTATCCATCAGCCACGGTTTAATCGCCGTTTTTTTCTTCGCGCACTTCTGATGCAGGTACTCACCGTTGAAATCGTCGCTAAGTGGTTCCGGTCCAAGGTGGGCCAGCACATTATGCCCTTCCAGCTCTTTGGTCCACAGCCAGGCACCAAAACGGCGCGGATCGGTATAGCGCAGTACTTTGCCGTTGCTCATCACCAAATCAACATGGTCATGCTTTTCGGGAGGAAGTTCTTCTGAAAGGATGCGCAGGCTGCCAGACATCCCCAAATGAATGATAATCCAGCCCTCAGGCAGCTCCAGCAGCAGATATTTAGCCCGGCGCTGCACGCTAAGCACTGGTTGGTCGCTTAAACGGTAGATCTCTTCCGAAACCGGCCAGCGCAAGCGACCGTTGCGCACCACCGCATGAAGAATGGTTGCACCAACGAGATGCGGTTCGATGCCGCGTCGGCTGGTTTCAACTTCGGGTAATTCAGGCATAGCATCTCCGGGAATGAACAGATGCAGTCAATATGGGGGCAAGCAGATAACAAAAAACCCCGCCGGAGCGAGGTTTTTCGTTACATCAAAGCGAGAATTATTTGATTTTCGCTTCTTTGTAGATCACGTGCTGGCGAACAACTGGATCGAATTTTTTCAGTTCCAGTTTTTCCGGCTTAGTACGTTTGTTCTTCGTAGTGGTATAGAAGTGACCAGTACCAGCAGAAGAAACCAGCTTGATTTTCTCACGAATACCTTTAGCCATGATTTATTTCCTCTAAGTACTTAGTACTTTTCGCCACGGGCACGCAGTTCAGCCAGAACTGTATCGATGCCTTTTTTATCGATTACACGCATACCTTTAGCAGATACGCGCAGGGTGACAAAACGCTTCTCGCTCTCAACCCAGAAACGGTGAGAGTGCAGGTTCGGCAGGAAACGGCGTTTAGTCGCGTTCAGTGCGTGGGAACGGTTGTTACCGGTCACCGGACGCTTGCCAGTAACTTGGCAGACTCGGGACATGTCTATTCTCCAAAAATCAAATTAGCTCGAGCTTCGTATGGGGTATTGGCGCCTCGTCAGGCTTTACAGCCCGGTCATCGCAGTTCTATGTGAACTCTCGATTGCCAGGCCCAAATGCCAAACCCGAGATTCTCAAAGGTGGCGTAGTATACGCTGACTCAGCGATGTGCTCAAGTCCCGAACAGACAAAGATCCCGAAGGATCGCGCATAGCGGGTTAAATCCAGCCGCGTTCGGCAAAAGAAACATACTCTCCACGCCCAATCACGATATGGTCGAGCACGCGTAAATCCATGAACTGACAACTCTTTATTATCCGTTCGGTGATGAGTTTATCCGCTTTACTGGGTTCAGCACAACCCGAAGGGTGATTATGTGCAAGGATCAGCGCCGAGGCGTTTATTTTTATCGCTTCGCGGATAATTTCCCGAGGATGGACTTCAACATGGTTTAGCGTGCCGGAAAAAAGACGGCTATGCGTTATAACCCTGTGTTGGGAGTCGAGAAAGATCACCATAAAGATCTCCCGCTCCTCGCCCGTGAGCTGGCTTTGTAAAAATTCCCTCGTCATCTCCGGGCTGAGTAAAGGGCTTTCTTCACGCATCCGCACGTTGTAGTAACGCCGCGCCAGTTCAGCAATCCCCTTTAACTGGGCAAATTTCGCCACGCCAATTCCATGAACGCCACTAAACTGTTCATATTCAGAGGTTAACAAGCCATAAAGAGAGCCGAAATTCTCCAGCATCTCTTTTGCCAGGGTTAATACATCTTTACCGCGCGTTCCGGTACGCAGAAATAGCGCCAGCAGCTCGACATCCGTTAAGGCGCTAATACCAAACTTCAGCATTTTTTCGCGCGGCATCAACAGCTGTGCATTGTTTTTCACCTTCACCTCCTTTGTGGTGCTCGCATCCTGTCATAGCCGTTCCGTTAAATCGACGGCCAGTTTTCAATCCTGGAAAGCGCCTCGCAAAGTGATTCTCAGGTGAAGGCACGACAACAAAAGTATTGTGATAAAATCGCCAACTTCTGGTGTCACCCAACAGGAAAAATCATCATGAGCCTGGCCGGTAAAAAAATCGTTCTCGGCGTCAGCGGCGGTATTGCTGCCTATAAAACCCCTGAACTGGTGCGTCGTTTGCGCGATCGCGGGGCCGACGTCCGCGTAGCCATGACCGAAGCGGCAAAAGCCTTTATTACCCCACTTAGCTTGCAGGCAGTTTCGGGGTATCCCGTTTCCGACAGTCTGCTTGACCCGGCAGCCGAAGCCGCTATGGGCCATATTGAGCTGGGTAAATGGGCTGATTTAGTGATTCTCGCCCCTGCCACGGCAGATTTGATTGCCCGTGTTGCTGCCGGAATGGCGAATGACCTGGTATCGACGATTTGCCTGGCTACACCTGCGCCTGTAGCCGTGCTCCCCGCCATGAACCAGCAGATGTACCGTGCCGCTGCCACGCAGCATAATTTAGAGGTGCTTGCTTCCCGTGGTTTGCTCATCTGGGGGCCAGACAGTGGCAGTCAGGCTTGTGGTGATATCGGCCCAGGGCGAATGCTCGATCCGTTAACCATTGTGGATATGGCGGTAGCCCATTTTTCGCCCGTCAACGACCTGAAACATCTGAACATTATGATTACCGCCGGTCCGACGCGTGAACCGCTTGACCCGGTGCGTTATATCTCTAATCACAGCTCCGGCAAGATGGGGTTTGCTATCGCCGCCGCCGCTGCCCGTCGTGGCGCGAACGTCACGCTGGTATCAGGTCCGGTTTCACTACCGACGCCACCGTTTGTTAAACGTGTTGATGTAATGACTGCGCTGGAAATGGAAGCCGCCGTAAATGCTTCTGTACAGCAGCAAAATATTTTTATCGGTTGCGCCGCCGTGGCCGATTATCGCGCCGCTACAGTGGCCCCAGAGAAAATCAAAAAGCAGGCCACGCAGGGTGATGAATTAACAATAAAAATGGTTAAAAACCCCGATATCGTCGCTGGTGTTGCCGCACTAAAAGACCATCGACCCTACGTCGTAGGATTTGCCGCCGAAACAAATAATGTGGAAGAATACGCCCGGCAAAAACGTATCCGTAAAAACCTTGATCTGATCTGCGCGAACGATGTTTCCCAGCCAACTCAAGGATTTAACAGCGACAGCAACGCATTACACCTTTTCTGGCAGGACGGAGATAAAGTTTTACCGCTTGAGCGAAAAGAGCTCCTTGGCCAATTATTACTCGACGAGATCGTGACCCGTTATGATGAAAAAAATCGACGTTAAGATTCTGGACCCGCGCGTTGGGAAGGAATTTCCACTCCCGACTTATGCCACCTCTGGCTCTGCCGGACTTGACCTGCGCGCCTGTCTCGACGACGCCGTAGAACTGGCACCGGGTGCCACTACTCTGGTTCCAACCGGGCTGGCGATTCATATTGCCGATCCTTCACTGGCAGCCATGATGCTGCCGCGTTCCGGATTGGGACATAAGCACGGTATCGTGCTCGGTAACCTGGTAGGATTGATCGATTCTGACTATCAGGGCCAGTTGATGATCTCTGTGTGGAACCGTGGTCAGGACAGCTTCACCATTCAACCTGGCGAACGTATCGCCCAAATGATTTTTGTTCCGGTAGTACAGGCTGAATTTAATCTGGTGGAAGATTTCGACGCCACCGACCGCGGTGAAGGCGGCTTTGGTCACTCTGGTCGTCAGTAACACATACGCATCCGAATAACGTCATAACATAGCCGCAAACATTTCGTTTGCGGTCATAGCGTGGGTGCCGCCTGGCAAGTGCTTATTTTCAGGGGTATTTTGTAACATGGCAGAAAAACAAACTGCGAAAAGGAACCGTCGCGAAGAAATACTTCAGTCTCTGGCGCTGATGCTGGAATCCAGCGATGGAAGCCAACGTATCACGACGGCAAAACTGGCCGCCTCTGTCGGCGTTTCCGAAGCGGCACTGTATCGCCACTTCCCCAGTAAGACCCGCATGTTCGATAGCCTGATTGAGTTTATCGAAGATAGCCTGATTACTCGCATCAATCTGATTCTGAAAGATGAGAAGGACACCACAGCGCGCCTGCGTCTGATCGTGTTGTTGCTCCTCGGTTTTGGTGAGCGTAATCCTGGCCTGACCCGCATCCTTACCGGGCATGCGCTGATGTTTGAACAAGACCGCCTGCAAGGGCGCATCAACCAACTGTTCGAGCGTATTGAAGCGCAGTTGCGTCAGGTATTGCGTGAAAAGAGAATGCGTGAGGGTGAAGGTTACACCACCGATGAAACACTGCTGGCAAGCCAGATCCTGGCCTTCTGTGAAGGTATGCTGTCACGCTTTGTCCGCAGCGAGTTTAAATACCGCCCGACGGATGACTTTGACGCCCGCTGGCCGCTAATTGCTGCACAGTTGCAGTAATATGACGCCGGATGACTTTTCATCCGGCGAGTTTCTTTAAACGCCGAACTCTTCGCGATAGGCCTTAACCGCCGCCAGATGTTCCGCCATTTCTGGCTTCTCTTCCAGATAAGCAATCAAGTCTTTCAGGGTGATGATAGAGATCACTTTGCAGTTGTAATCACGTTCAACTTCCTGAATTGCCGAAATCTCGCCGCGACCACGCTCCTGACGATCGAGCGAAATCAATACGCCAGCAAGCGTCGCGCCATTGGCCTGAATAATTTCCATCGACTCACGAATCGCCGTTCCGGCGGTGATCACATCATCCACCAGCATTACGCGTCCTTGTAACGCGCTACCGACCAGATTGCCGCCTTCACCGTGGTCTTTTGCTTCTTTGCGGTTAAAGCAGTACGGCAGATCCAGGTCATGATGCTCCGCCAGCGCCACAGCAGTTGTGGTGGCAATTGGGATCCCTTTGTAAGCAGGGCCAAACAGCAGATCGAACTTAATGCCGGAATCCACTAACGCTTCAGCGTAAAAACGGCCTAACAGTGCCAGATCGCGCCCGGTATTAAACAGCCCGGCGTTGAAGAAATAGGGGCTTTTGCGCCCGGACTTCAGCGTAAACTCGCCAAACTTTAACACCTGCTTGCCAAGCGCAAATTCAATAAACTGGCGCTGATATGGTTTCATGCCTTCGCTCCTCATCTTACTTTTCTACAGACAAAAAAAAGGCGACTCATCAGTCGCCTTAAAAATCAGTTTGCCAGCGCCGCCTTCTGCGTCGCTACAATGGATTC
This sequence comes from Escherichia sp. MOD1-EC5990, assembly GCF_002965285.1. Lineage (NCBI taxonomy): Bacteria > Pseudomonadati > Pseudomonadota > Gammaproteobacteria > Enterobacterales > Enterobacteriaceae > Escherichia > Escherichia sp. MOD1-EC5990. Next base: position 38,853 of record NZ_PTRV01000024.1, read on the forward strand.
GATTCCCCCTCGGGCCAGCGCCAACAAGGTGAGTAGCTCTTCATGGGTAAACGGCTCGCCTTCTGCCGTTCCCTGCACTTCAATGATGCGCCCGTCTTCGGTCATCACCACGTTCATGTCCGTTTCAGCGGCAGAGTCTTCAACGTATTCCAGATCGCAAACCGCTTCGCCGTTCACAATCCCGACAGAAACCGCGGCTACCATCCCTTTCATCGGGTTGGTTTTCAGCTTGCCATTTTCAACCAGTTTATTCAGGGCATCGGCTAGTGCAACACAAGCACCGGTGATAGAAGCGGTACGCGTGCCACCATCAGCCTGAAGCACGTCGCAGTCCAGCGTAATGGTGAACTCACCCAGCGCTTTCAAATCTACTGCCGCGCGAAGAGCACGGGCGATCAGACGCTGGATTTCCATTGTGCGTCCCCCCTGCTTACCTTTCGCCGCTTCACGGGCATTACGGGTATGAGTAGAACGCGGCAGCATACCGTATTCTGCGGTGATCCAGCCCTGGCCCTGACCTTTCAGGAAGCGCGGCACGCCTTCTTCAATAGAGGCGGTACACAACACTTTGGTATCGCCAAATTCGACCAGCACCGAGCCTTCTGCATGTTTTGTATAGTTACGAGTCAGGGTAACGGGACGCACCTGATTATTGCTACGGCCTGCTGGACGCATATTGAAATCTCCGGCTTGAAACAAATGTGGCTGCGCATTATACGGACTTCCGGCGGTTATTCCTATCCTGACAAGGCATCGATGGCTATAATCCTTCCACCTCTCCTTTTATAAACAGGAACGTCTATGATCCGCAGTATGACCGCCTACGCCCGGCGTGAAATCAAGGGTGAATGGGGGAGCGCAACCTGGGAAATGCGCTCGGTAAACCAGCGTTATCTGGAAACTTACTTTCGTCTGCCGGAGCAGTTCCGTAGCCTTGAACCTGTCGTTCGCGAGCGTATTCGTTCTCGCCTGACGCGCGGTAAAGTGGAATGTACCCTGCGCTATGAGCCAGATGTTAGCGCGCAAGGTGAGCTGATCCTCAACGAAAAACTGGCTAAACAGCTGGTAACTGCCGCGAACTGGGTAAAAATGCAGAGTGACGAAGGGGAAATCAACCCGGTTGATATTCTCCGTTGGCCAGGCGTGATGGCAGCCCAGGAGCAGGATCTCGACGCGATTGCTGCTGAAATTCTCGCGGCGCTGGATGGTACGCTGGATGACTTTATCGTCGCGCGCGAAACCGAAGGTCAGGCGCTGAAAGCATTGATCGAGCAGCGTCTGGAAGGCGTGACCGCCGAAGTGGTCAAAGTCCGCGCCCATATGCCGGAAATCCTGCAATGGCAGCGTGAACGTCTGGTGGCTAAGCTGGAAGACGCCCAGGTGCAACTGGAAAACAACCGTCTGGAGCAGGAGTTGGTTCTGCTGGCACAACGAATTGACGTTGCCGAAGAGTTGGACCGCCTCGAAGCGCATGTTAAAGAGACCTACAACATTCTGAAGAAAAAAGAAGCCGTTGGTCGTCGTCTGGACTTTATGATGCAGGAGTTCAACCGCGAGTCAAACACCCTGGCCTCGAAGTCTATCAATGCCGAAGTGACAAACTCTGCCATCGAGCTGAAAGTGTTGATCGAGCAGATGCGCGAGCAAATCCAGAATATTGAGTAAACAACATATCTCCGTAGGCCGTTGTAAATTACAGCGGCGCTACGCATATAGTTTCGTCCTCACGTTTAATTACTCCATACTTTTTCTAATGCATTTTACTTATCACGAAATCAGAATAATGCATTCACACTACAGAAAATAACAATTTCACATAACTACAAATTATCAATTTCCTCTCACCTTAAAAAATCTCAATCGTGACAATGCGCACAAATCGCTACCCTGCCAGACAGATTTTTAGGGAGAGAACCATGCTGTTACACATTTTGTATTTGGTTGGCATTACTGCCGAAGCCATGACGGGGGCGCTGGCGGCCGGACGACGGCGCATGGATACATTTGGCGTAATTATTATTGCGACCGCCACGGCAATTGGCGGAGGGTCAGTGCGCGATATTCTGCTGGGCCACTATCCGCTCGGCTGGGTCAAACACCCGGAATATGTGATTATCGTCGCTACCGCCGCAGTACTCACCACTATTGTTGCTCCTGTAATGCCTTACCTGCGCAAAGTGTTTCTGGTGCTCGATGCGCTCGGACTGGTAGTCTTTTCTATCATTGGCGCACAGGTTGCACTGGATATGGGACACGGCCCGATCATTGCCGTTGTCGCAGCTGTGACGACCGGCGTATTTGGCGGCGTTTTGCGCGATATGTTCTGTAAACGCATCCCACTGGTATTCCAGAAAGAGTTGTATGCCGGTGTCTCATTTGCCTCCGCCGTGCTGTACATCGCGCTGCAACACTATGTTTCTAACCATGATGTGGTGATTATCTCCACCCTGGTATTCGGCTTTTTTGCCCGTTTACTGGCGCTACGTCTTAAGCTGGGATTACCGGTCTTTTACTACAGCCACGAAGGTCACTAAGGTTCAAAACCTGTGATCTGCTGGGCAGCCAGCCAACTGCCCAGCTTCTTGATTTGCGCATTTTCCTTCCATTCAATAACCTGTCTGGCGCGCCCCGATCCAGTCCCCGGCAACTGCTGCCAGAACTGTTCTGTGCTAAATAAAAGTTGCGACCAGGACCGTTCATCACTGGCGTTAAGCGCCGCCCGGGTTAGTGGTATTCCCATTGCCATCACCCAGCGAGTAAAAGGCTGCTTACGAGCCAGATTAAACTGATGCCATAACTGTGTGCTTTTACTTTTCGCGATCCCCGGCGTGTTCTGTAATTGCTCTGGCGTTAATAAAAGCCAGGAAAAGATATGCTCAAAGCGATGAGTCTGATGCAGCGCGCGCCAGCCAGCCTCACCAATGCCATCCAGCCCCAGAACCTGTTTTGACCCCAGCCAGACTAAGCGTGAAATGAACTGTTCCCGACAAACATCAGAAGCAAAGTAGCAGGTCAACGAGTTAAAGCGGTTTTCTGGTGGTGTCGGTTTTGTGCGTTCTGTACCGCGCCAGACCACATTATCAATGCGAGGAATACCCTGCCCGGCAAGGCTGACGAGGATCTGATCACCAGGCGCAATATCCCACTCCTGCCAGCGTCTGACGGAACCAACATTCACCCGCTGAACTTTTTTATCATCCAACATGACAGGCACAAGTGACGCAACCACCGAGATTTTACCGCTCTTGCCCACCGCAAACTGAATCGCCTTCACTTCGGCAACCTGAGCTACAGGTTGATATTTCCAGGCCACCAGCCACTCTGCCTGGCCCGGCAGCCAATGGCGAGATTCGGGTTCCTTAGCCGCTCGTACAACCACGCCATCGGTGACGAAGGGTAATTTCGCTTTCCACCACTCATTGCGTATGCGCTCAACCTCATCAGCATTGTTAACCGCACGGGTATACATCTGCGTTAGAGTAAAACCTGCGGTAGTCAGCTGCTGTAAACGATCGGTCATTAACTGCGTTCCATCCGGCCATGCCCAGACAAAAACGCCCAGTGAATTCAGCGTGTCGCTATTCCCCTGGCGCATCAGGAGACCAGCAACTTTTGAGCGGGCATTTATTCCCCCCATTTGTTGTTGGATATGCCCCTCGCGCTTGAGAAATATTTCCCCCTGAAGTGTACTATTGACTAAAGGCCCGCTAACGGTTTGCGGCACAGAGGGAATTAAGCTAACTTTCTGCGTCCAGTCCTCCCCTTTCAGGCCATTGCCGCGACTGATTGCTTTGTTCAGTTTCCCGTCCCGATAAACCAGGGTTACCGCAACGCCATCGACTTTCGGCTGTACCCAAAGATCGTTGTGTTCACGCATCCAAAGACGTAGTGCATTTTTATCCGCTAATTTACGCACGCCTGTATGCGCAACTGGATGCATAACTGTGCCTGCCAAAGGTGGCATCATCGCGTCGCGGGACTCGTTCCCAAAACAGCGTTGCCACTGCGTGAGACGGGCGCTTAACTGATCGTAAACACCGTCTTCAATCTCACTTTCCCCTTCCTTCCAGTAGTCATCGTCCCACTGTTTTATTTGCTGTTGCAGGCGGGAAATTTCTTCCTGTGCTCTGGCTGGCGACCAGGCCGGACAGACCGCCCACGCCGATGATTGCCAGCACAAGATACTTATTAATATCGCCATCCATACTTTCATCATCACCTCCGCTGTAGATAGTCAGGCAGATATACAACGTGATGAAAGCAAAGCCGAGTGGCAAAAACGGAGTCTGCGAGGACGCTTCCTGAGAATCGTCTTTATTGCAGTGAATCACAGGCAAATGCGGAAGCAGCTACGCAAAACGCAACAACTTTGCGCAAAAAGTGTGAGCAAGGGCTACGTCACATGGCCGCGCCGTGTATAATAAGCTCGTATGTAGGCTTTATTTCGCTAATCACATACGAAAGATACTCATGGCTCAAGGCACGCTTTATATTGTTTCTGCCCCCAGTGGCGCGGGTAAATCCAGCCTGATTCAGGCTTTATTAAAAACCCAACCGTTGTATGACACCCAGGTTTCTGTTTCACACACCACACGCCAACCGCGTCCTGGTGAAGTCCACGGTGAACATTATTTCTTTGTTAATCATGATGAATTTAAAGAAATGATTAGCAGAGATGCGTTCCTGGAACACGCAGAAGTTTTTGGTAATTACTATGGCACTTCGCGTGAGGCCATTGAGCAAGTACTGGCGACCGGTGTCGATGTTTTTCTCGATATCGACTGGCAGGGCGCGCAGCAAATTCGCCAGAAGATGCCGCACGCGCGGAGTATCTTTATTTTACCGCCGTCCAAAATTGAACTGGACCGCCGTCTACGCGGTCGCGGTCAGGACAGCGAAGAGGTCATTGCAAAGCGTATGGCGCAAGCTGTTGCAGAAATGAGCCATTACGCCGAATATGATTACCTGATTGTGAATGATGACTTCGATACCGCGTTGACCGATTTGAAGACCATTATTCGCGCCGAACGTCTGCGCATGAGCCGCCAAAAGCAGCGTCATGACGCTTTAATCAGCAAATTGTTGGCAGACTGAACCTGATTTCAGTATCATGCCCAGTCATTTCTTCACCTGTGGAGCTTTTTAAGTATGGCACGCGTAACTGTTCAGGACGCTGTAGAGAAAATTGGTAACCGTTTTGACCTGGTACTGGTCGCCGCGCGTCGCGCTCGTCAGATGCAGGTAGGCGGAAAGGATCCGCTGGTACCGGAAGAAAACGATAAAACCACAGTAATCGCGCTGCGCGAAATCGAAGAAGGTCTGATTAACAACCAGATCCTCGACGTTCGCGAACGCCAGGAACAGCAAGAGCAGGAAGCCGCTGAATTACAAGCCGTTACCGCTATTGCTGAAGGTCGTCGTTAATCACAAAGCGGGTCGCCCTTGTATCTGTTTGAAAGCCTGAATCAACTGATTCAAACCTACCTGCCGGAAGACCAAATCAAGCGTCTGCGGCAGGCGTATCTCGTTGCACGTGATGCTCACGAGGGGCAAACACGTTCAAGCGGTGAACCCTATATCACGCACCCGGTAGCGGTTGCCTGCATTCTGGCCGAGATGAAACTCGACTATGAAACGCTAATGGCGGCGCTGCTGCATGACGTGATTGAAGATACACCCGCCACCTACCAGGACATGGAACAGCTTTTTGGTAAAAGCGTCGCCGAGCTGGTAGAGGGGGTGTCGAAACTTGATAAACTCAAGTTCCGCGATAAGAAAGAGGCGCAGGCCGAAAACTTTCGCAAGATGATTATGGCGATGGTGCAGGATATCCGCGTCATTCTCATCAAACTTGCCGACCGTACCCACAACATGCGCACGCTGGGCTCACTTCGCCCGGACAAACGTCGCCGCATCGCCCGTGAAACCCTCGAAATTTACAGCCCGCTGGCACACCGTTTAGGTATCCACCACATTAAAACCGAACTCGAAGAGCTGGGTTTTGAGGCGCTGTATCCCAACCGTTACCGCGTAATCAAAGAAGTGGTGAAAGCCGCACGCGGCAACCGTAAAGAGATGATCCAAAAAATCCTCTCGGAAATCGAAGGGCGTTTGCAGGAAGCGGGAATACCGTGCCGCGTCAGTGGTCGCGAGAAGCATCTTTATTCGATCTACTGCAAAATGGTGCTCAAAGAGCAGCGTTTTCACTCAATCATGGACATCTACGCCTTCCGCGTGATCGTCAATGATTCCGACACCTGTTATCGCGTGCTCGGGCAAATGCATAGCCTGTACAAGCCGCGTCCGGGTCGCGTGAAAGACTACATCGCCATTCCAAAAGCGAACGGCTATCAGTCTTTGCACACCTCGATGATTGGCCCGCACGGCGTGCCGGTTGAAGTCCAGATCCGTACCGAAGATATGGATCAGATGGCAGAGATGGGTGTTGCCGCGCACTGGGCTTATAAAGAGCACGGCGAAACCAGTACTACCGCACAAATTCGCGCCCAGCGCTGGATGCAAAGCCTGCTGGAGCTGCAACAGAGCGCCGGTAGTTCGTTTGAATTTATCGAGAGCGTTAAATCCGATCTCTTCCCGGATGAGATTTACGTTTTCACACCGGAAGGGCGAATTGTCGAGCTGCCTGCCGGTGCAACACCTGTCGACTTCGCTTATGCGGTACATACCGATATCGGTCATGCCTGCGTGGGCGCACGCGTCGACCGTCAGCCTTACCCGCTGTCGCAGCCGCTTACCAGCGGTCAAACCGTTGAAATCATTACTGCACCGGGCGCTCGCCCGAACGCCGCGTGGCTGAACTTTGTCGTTAGCTCGAAAGCGCGCGCCAAAATTCGTCAGTTGCTGAAAAACCTCAAGCGTGATGATTCTGTAAGCCTGGGCCGTCGTCTGCTCAATCATGCGTTGGGTGGCAGCCGTAAGCTCAATGAAATCCCGCCGGAAAATATTCAGCGCGAGCTGGACCGCATGAAGCTGGCAACGCTTGACGATCTGCTGGCTGAAATCGGCCTTGGTAACGCAATGAGCGTGGTGGTCGCGAAAAATCTGCAACATGGGGACGCCTCCATTCCGCCGGCGACTCAAAGCCACGGGCATCTGCCGATTAAAGGTGCTGATGGCGTGTTGATCACCTTTGCGAAATGCTGCCGCCCCATTCCTGGCGACCCGATTATCGCCCACGTCAGCCCCGGTAAAGGTCTGGTGATCCACCATGAATCCTGCCGTAACATCCGTGGCTACCAGAAAGAGCCAGAGAAATTTATGGCTGTGGAATGGGATAAAGAGACGGCACAGGAGTTCATCACCGAAATCAAGGTGGAGATGTTCAATCATCAGGGCGCGCTGGCAAACCTGACGGCGGCAATTAACACCACGACCTCGAATATTCAAAGTTTGAATACAGAAGAAAAAGATGGTCGCGTCTACAGCGCCTTTATTCGTCTGACCGCCCGTGACCGTGTGCATCTGGCGAATATCATGCGCAAAATCCGCGTGATGCCAGACGTGATTAAAGTCACCCGAAACCGAAATTAATGTTTTATGAACCCAACACGTTATGCACGCATCTGCGAAATGCTCGCCAGGCGGCAGCCTGATCTGACCGTCTGCATGGAGCAGGTCCACAAACCCCATAACGTTTCTGCGATTATTCGTACCGCAGATGCCGTTGGCGTACATGAAGTTCATGCCGTCTGGCCTGGCAGCCGGATGCGCACCATGGCTTCGGCTGCGGCTGGCAGCAACAGTTGGGTACAGGTGAAAACGCACCGCACCATTGGCGATGCCGTTGCCCATCTGAAAGGCCAGGGAATGCAGATCCTGGCTACACATCTTTCTGATAACGCTGTCGATTTCCGCGAAATTGATTACACCCGCCCGACCTGTATTTTGATGGGTCAGGAGAAAACGGGTATCACGCAGGAAGCGTTAGCCCTGGCGGATCAGGACATCATCATTCCGATGATCGGCATGGTGCAGTCGCTGAATGTTTCCGTTGCCTCAGCCCTTATTCTTTACGAAGCCCAGCGCCAGCGGCAAAACGCAGGCATGTATCTGCGGGAAAACAGCATGTTGCCGGAAGCGGAGCAACAACGGCTGTTGTTTGAAGGCGGCTATCCGGTGCTGGCGAAAGTCGCAAAACGCAAAGGCCTACCTTACCCCCACGTTAATCAGCAAGGCGAAATTGAAGCCGATGCTGACTGGTGGGCCACTATGCAGGCGGCAGGGTAAGCGCCATGAAAGGTCGCCTGTTAGATGCTGTCCCGCTCAGTTCCCTAACGGGCGTTGGTGCAGCGCTTAGTAACAAGCTGGCGAAAATCAACCTGCATACCGTGCAGGATTTACTCTTACACCTTCCTCTGCGCTACGAAGATCGCACCCATCTCTACCCCATCGGTGAACTACTGCCGGGCGTTTATGCCACGGTGGAAGGCGAAGTGCTGAATTGCAATATCTCCTTCGGCGGTCGGCGGATGATGACCTGCCAGATCAGCGACGGTTCCGGCATTCTCACCATGCGCTTTTTCAACTTCAACGCGGCAATGAAAAATAGCCTGGCGACTGGCCGCCGCGTGCTGGCCTATGGCGAAGCAAAGCGCGGTAAATATGGTGCGGAGATGATCCACCCGGAATACCGCGTGCAGGGCGATCTCAGTATGCCAGAGTTGCAGGAGACGCTAACGCCGGTTTACCCAACTACGGAAGGCGTAAAGCAGGCCACGCTGCGTAAATTAACCGACCAGGCGCTGGATCTGCTCGACACCTGCGCTATTGAAGAACTCCTGCCGCCGGAACTGTCACAAGGAATGATGACGCTACCGGAAGCGTTGCGCACTTTGCACCGCCCGCCGCCGACGCTACAGCTTAGCGATCTCGAAACCGGGCAGCATCCGGCACAACGCCGGCTGATTCTGGAAGAGTTGCTGGCGCACAACCTCAGCATGTTAGCCTTACGTGCCGGAGCACAGCGTTTTCATGCCCAGCCGCTGAGCGCCAATGACGCGCTGAAAAATAAACTCCTCGCAGCCTTACCGTTCAAGCCAACGGGCGCACAGGCACGCGTGGTGGCGGAGATCGAGCGCGATATGGCGCTGGATGTGCCGATGATGCGCCTGGTGCAGGGCGATGTAGGTTCCGGTAAAACGCTGGTCGCCGCCCTCGCCGCGTTGCGTGCGATTGCGCACGGCAAACAGGTGGCATTGATGGCACCAACCGAATTACTCGCCGAGCAGCACGCCAATAACTTCCGTAACTGGTTTGCTCCGCTCGGTATCGAAGTGGGCTGGCTCGCCGGTAAACAGAAAGGTAAAGCACGACTGGCACAGCAGGAAGCCATCGCCAGCGGTCAGGTGCAGATGATTGTCGGTACACACGCCATCTTCCAGGAACAGGTGCAGTTTAACGGCCTGGCGCTGGTGATTATCGACGAACAGCATCGTTTTGGCGTGCATCAGCGTCTGGCGTTATGGGAGAAAGGCCAGCAGCAGGGCTTCCATCCGCATCAGTTGATCATGACCGCCACGCCGATCCCCCGCACGCTGGCAATGACTGCATATGCCGATCTCGATACCTCGGTGATAGATGAGCTGCCGCCAGGCCGCACGCCAGTGACGACAGTGGCAATCCCGGATACCCGCCGCAACGACATTATCGACCGCGTGCGCCACGCCTGTATGACTGAAGGGCGTCAGGCGTACTGGGTGTGCACACTCATTGAAGAATCAGAATTACTGGAAGCACAGGCGGCGGAAGCTACCTGGGAAGAGTTGAAACTGGCGCTACCAGAGTTGAATGTTGGTCTGGTACACGGACGGATGAAACCAGCCGAGAAGCAGGCCGTCATGGCATCATTTAAACAAGGCGAGTTACACCTGCTGGTTGCCACGACCGTTATTGAAGTCGGCGTTGATGTGCCTAACGCCAGCCTGATGATTATCGAAAACCCTGAGCGTCTGGGTCTGGCGCAGTTACACCAGCTGCGCGGGCGTGTAGGTCGTGGCGCGGTGGCTTCTCACTGCGTGTTGCTCTACAAAACACCGCTTTCTAAAACGGCGCAAATTCGCCTGCAAGTGCTGCGCGACAGCAACGATGGTTTTGTGATTGCACAGAAAGATCTGGAGATTCGCGGCCCTGGCGAATTGTTAGGCACGCGTCAGACGGGTAATGCTGAATTTAAAGTGGCGGATTTGCTGCGCGATCAGGCGATGATCCCGGAAGTTCAGCGCCTGGCACGCCATATTCACGAACGTTACCCACAGCAGGCAAAAGCCCTGATAGAACGCTGGATGCCAGAAACAGAACGTTACTCAAATGCGTAAAAGGCGGCGGTGAGAAACCGCCATTTCAGGTTACCCTACCTTCCTGCCGGATGCGGCGTGAACGCCTTATCCGTCCTACAAAAAAACTACAAATTCAATAAATTGTGAATCAATACGCAGACTTGATAAGCGAAGCATATCAGACATTTGTCTTTGTTGCGGCGGCACTTATACCGCCGCTTCATCAATTAACCGGCAAAAATCGGCAACATTAAATACAGCTTAATCACCAGCGCATTGACAATATCGATAAAGAACGCACCAACCATCGGCACGACCAGGAACGCCATGTGCGACGGGCCAAAACGTTCGGTGATTGCTTGCATGTTGGCGATTGCCGTTGGCGTTGCACCAAGGCCAAAACCACAGTGACCCGCTGCCAGCACTGCCGCATCGTAGTTTTTACCCATCATGCGCCAGGTGACGAAAATGGCATACAACGCCATGAAGATGGTCTGTACCACCAGAATCGCCAGCATCGGCAGCGCCAGCGAAGCCAGCTCCCATAGTTTCAGCCCCATCAGCGCCATCGCCAGGAACAACGACAGACTTACGTTACCCAGAACGGATACCGCACGCTCAAAGACGCGATAAAAGCCCATCATTGACAGACCGTTGCTCAGAATCACGCCAACAAACAGCACACAAACGAAGGTTGGCAGTTCAAAAGCGGTGCCAGCCAAAAGTTGCGCAACGATCTTCCCCACCGTCAGACAGATAGCAATCAACGCGATAGTTTCAATCAGCACCAGCGAGGTGATCATGCGGCCCACATCCGGCTTTTCGAACGCCGTCGGGACTTCCTGGTCATCCGGAATACCGTTCGGTGTGGTGGAGTGTTTCACCAGATAGCGCGCCACCGGACCGCCAATCAAGCCGCCCAGCACCAAACCGAACGTTGCACAGGCCATTGCCACTTCCGTCGCATTGGTGAAGCCATAACGTTCAATGAACAATTTACTCCAGGCAGCACCCGTACCGTGACCGCCCGAAAGCGTAATAGAACCGGCCAGCAGCCCCATCAGTGGATCAAGCCCTAACAGGCTAGCCATACCAATGCCAATGGCATTTTGCATCACCAATAGGCCAACAACCACAATCAGGAAAATACCAACCACACGCCCACCAGCGCGCAGACTAGCAATGTTGGCGTTCAGGCCAATGGTGGCGAAGAAAGCCAGCATTAACGGATCGCGCAGGGACATATCAAAGTTGACTTCCCAGCCCATGCTTTTTTTCAGTACCAGTAGCGCCAGCGCCACCAACAAACCACCCGCAACAGGTTCCGGTATGGTGTATTTCTTCAAAAAGGAGACGGAATGGACCAACTTACGCCCGAGCAGCAACGTCAGCGTTGCGGCAACAAGCGTTGCTAAAGTATCGAGATGAAACATAGTTACTCCTTTGTATCCGCATCACTCTTTCATACTCGTCATACTTCATCGCGCAGTGGCACCTTCATGAAATATGACGGGTATCGAGTCATGCTTTCCTGGGTCAAATTCTCAGCTGTTAATGAACAAATGGCATGGATTTTAAGCAGAAAAATACCAAAAGTTATATAAAAAAGTGCATTTATCTCATTTAAATATTTAGAAGAAGCTGTAGCAAACGTTTGCTTTTCTCTTTTGCTCAGCTAAAATGCCCGCTTTGCTACCACGGGATTGTTTTCGATGTCTGTTTCCACCCTCGAGTCAGAAAATGCGCAACCGGTTGCGCAGACTCAAAACAGCGAACTGATTTACCGTCTTGAAGATCGTCCGCCGCTTCCTCAAACTCTGTTTGCCGCCTGCCAGCATCTGCTGGCGATGTTCGTTGCGGTGATCACGCCAGCGCTATTAATCTGCCAGGCGTTGGGGTTACCGGCACAAGACACACAACACATTATTAGTATGTCGCTGTTTGCCTCCGGTGTGGCGTCGATTATTCAAATTAAGGCCTGGGGACCGGTTGGCTCCGGGTTGTTGTCTATTCAGGGCACCAGCTTCAACTTTGTTGCCCCGCTGATTATGGGCGGCACAGCGCTGAAGACCGGTGGTGCTGATGTTCCTACCATGATGGCGGCTTTGTTCGGCACGTTGATGCTGGCAAGTTGCACCGAGATGGTGATCTCCCGTGTTCTGCATCTGGCGCGCCGCATTATTACGCCGCTGGTTTCTGGCGTTGTGGTGATGATTATCGGCCTGTCGCTAATTCAGGTTGGGCTAACATCCATTGGCGGCGGTTACGCAGCCATGAGCGATAACACCTTCGGCGCACCGAAAAATCTGTTGCTGGCAGGCGTGGTCTTGGCCTTAATTATCCTGCTTAACCGTCAACGTAACCCATATTTGCGCGTGGCCTCACTGGTGATTGCGATGGCGGCCGGATATGCGCTGGCGTGGTTTATGGGCATGTTGCCAGAAAGCAACGAACCGATGACGCAAGAACTGATTATGGTGCCAACGCCGCTCTATTACGGTCTTGGCATTGAATGGAGTCTGCTGCTACCGCTGATGCTGGTCTTTATGATCACTTCGCTGGAAACTATTGGCGATATCACGGCGACGTCTGACGTTTCCGAACAGCCTGTATCCGGTCCGCTATACATGAAACGTCTGAAAGGCGGCGTGCTGGCAAACGGTCTGAACTCGTTTGTTTCGGCGGTGTTTAACACTTTCCCGAACTCCTGCTTCGGGCAGAACAACGGTGTGATCCAGTTGACCGGTGTTGCCAGCCGCTATGTCGGTTTTGTCGTCGCGCTGATGTTGATCGTGCTGGGTCTGTTCCCGGCAGTGAGCGGTTTTGTACAACACATTCCAGAACCGGTTCTGGGCGGCGCAACGCTTGTAATGTTTGGCACCATCGCCGCCTCCGGTGTGCGTATCGTTTCTCGTGAGCCGCTGAACCGTCGGGCGATTCTGATTATCGCGCTGTCGCTGGCGGTCGGTCTGGGCGTGTCTCAGCAGCCGCTGATTTTGCAGTTTGCCCCTGAATGGCTGAAAAACCTGCTCTCCTCCGGGATCGCCGCGGGCGGTATTACTGCCATCGTGCTGAATCTGATTTTCCCACCAGAAAAACAGTAATTCACTGGCGGCGGTAAGATAATTACCGCCGCAGTCTCACCTCTTTCACCATTCCCGCCTTGAGGATTGCGCGTAAATCGTGCATAACTCCCTTATGTGCATTTCACGGGATGGAAGACCATGAAATTTATTGGGAAGCTGCTTCTCTACATTCTCATCGCTCTGTTAGTGGCGATCGCTGGCCTCTATTTCCTTCTGCAAACCCGCTGGGGAGCAGAACATATCAGCGCATGGGTTTCCGAGAATAGCGACTATCATCTGGCCTTCGGGGCGATGGATCACCGTTTTTCCGCGCCATCTCATATCGTGCTGGAGAACGTCACGTTTGGTCGTGATGGTCAGCCCGCGACCCTGGTGGCAAAAAGTGTCGACATTGCGCTAAGCAGTCGCCAACTGACCGAACCACGCCATGTCGATACCATCCTACTGGAAAACGGGACGCTGAATCTCACCGACCAGACCGCGCCGCTGCCGTTCAAAGCCGATCGTCTGCATCTGCGTGATATGGCGTTTAATAGCCCGAATAGCGAATGGAAACTGAGCGCGCAGCGGGTAAATGGTGGCGTGGTTCCGTGGACACCAGAAGCCGGTAAAGTGCTGGGTACGAAGGCGCAGATTCAGTTTAGTGCCGGATCGCTTTCGCTCAATGATGTTCCTGCCACCAATGTACTCATTGAAGGCAGTATTGATAACGATCGCGTTACGCTGACTAACCTGGGTGCCGACATCGCCCGCGGGACATTAACCGGAAACGCGCAGCGTAACGCCGACGGCAGCTGGCAAGTGGAAAATCTGCGGCTGGCGGATATCCGTCTACAAAGCGAAAAATCGCTAACCGACTTCTTTGCGCCATTACGCTCTGTCCCGTCGTTGCAGATTGGTCGCCTGGAAGTCATTGACGCTCGTCTGCAAGGTCCGGACTGGGCGGTGACCGACCTCGATCTCAGCTTGCGCAACATGACCTTCAGTAAAGATGACTGGCAGACACAGGAAGGCAAATTGTCGATGAACGCCAGCGAGTTCATTTATGGTTCGCTGCATTTATTTGACCCTATTATAAACGCGGAATTTTCCCCGCAGGGCGTAGCGCTCCGCCAGTTCACCAGCCGCTGGGAAGGTGGCATGGTAAGAACGTCAGGGAACTGGTTGCGTGACGGGAAAATGTTGATCCTTGATGATGCGGCAATTGCCGGACTGGAATATACCTTGCCGAAAAACTGGCAACAGTTGTGGATGGAAACGACACCCGGCTGGTTAAACAGTCTGCAACTGAAGAGATTTAGCGCCAGCCGCAATCTAATTATTGATATCAACCCTGACTTCCCGTGGCAACTCACCGCGCTCGATGGTTACGGCGCCAATCTGACGCTGGTTACCGATCATAAATGGGGCGTCTGGAGTGGCTCGGCGAATCTGAATGCCGCCGCCGCAACGTTTAATCGTGTTGATGTCCGTCGTCCGTCGCTGGCGCTAACTGCCAACAGCAGCACGGTGAATATCAGCGAACTGAGCGCATTTACCGAAAAAGGCATTCTGGAAGCCACCGCCAGTGTTTCACAAACGCCACAACGTCAGACCCATATCAGCCTGAATGGACGCGGTGTGCCGGTGAATATTTTGCAACAGTGGGGATGGCCTGAACTACCGTTGACTGGCGACGGCAATATTCAGCTCACCGCCAGCGGCGATATTCAGGCCAATGCACCGCTAAAACCCACGGTTAACGGGCAATTGCATGCCGTGAACGCCGAGAAACAGCAAGTGACCCAGACCATGAATGCGGGCGTCGTTTCCAATAGCGAAGTTACATCGACGGAGCCGGTGCAGTAAAAGTCAATCTCGCCGGGTACGACTCAGACGTACCCGGCATTCTTCAATAAATTACAACGTAATTGTCAGCGCATTCCCTTGAGGCGTCACCACCAGCCCCTGCTCACTTTCAGCCTGCGAACCGCCTTGCAGACCATTTACTTTCACAACATTGCGCAAGCACAGCGTCCAGTTCTTCGCCACGCCCGCACCATTCACAGTAATTGTGTTGCCAGTACGCGCCGCTTTCAGGGTGAAAAGAACGGAACCATCGGCAACGGGCACTTCACAGATAGCTTCATGCCCGTCTTGCAGATTAAAGAGCTGGAATGCCGTGCCTTCGTGCCACGCGTAATCGGGACGTTGCTCGTTGTTGCCCAGCGCCAGTAGGGTGTTATCACGCACATAAACGGGCAGACTCAGGAAGCCGTGCTGCTGTTTATGCCAGCGACTACCATCGAGTTCATCGTTGTGCCACAGGTGTGTCCAGCGACCTTCCGGCAAGTAGAACTGCACATCGCCCGATTCAGTGAACACCGGAGCAACCATCACGTTGTCGCCTAACATGTATTGACGGTCAAGGTAATCACAAGCCGGATCGTCCGGAAACTCCATCATCATGGCCCGCATCATCGGCGTACCCCGCGCGTTCGCACGAGCAGCCTCACGATACAGATACGGCATCATGCGGCATTTCAGTTGCGTGAAGAAGCGCACCACATCACAGGACTCATCATCATAGGCCCACGGCACACGATAAGATTTGCTGCCGTGTAAACGGCTATGGCTGGAGAGCAAACCAAACGCGCACCAGCGTTTGTAAACGTGCGCCGGAGCGGTATTCTCAAAGCCGCCGATATCGTGGCTCCAGAAGCCAAAACCAGAAAGGCCAATAGACAAACCACCGCGCAGGCTTTCCGCCATTGATTCGTAGTTAGCGTAACAGTCGCCCCCCCAATGTACCGGGAATTTCTGCGCACCAACGGAGGCCGAGCGGGCAAACAGGACAGCTTCCTCCTCGCCGACGGTTTCCTTGAGCACGTTCCACACCAGTTCATTGTAGATGTACGCATAATGGTTATGCATTTTCTGCGGATCGGAACCGTCAAACCACTGAACATCGGTTGGAATACGTTCGCCAAAGTCGGTCTTAAAGCAATCAACGCCCATCGCGACCAGACCTTTCAGTTTATCGGCGTACCATTTACAGGCATCTGGATTGGTAAAGTCATAAATCGCCAGACCTGGCTGCCATTTATCCCACTGCCATAGCGAACCGTCCGGGCGTTTGAGTAAATAGCCTTTCTCTTGTAACTCTTTAAAGACAGGGGATTTTTGCCCGATATAGGGGTTAATCCAGACGCAGATTTTTAGCCCTTTCGCTTTCAGGCGGCGGATCATCCCTTCCGGGTCCGGGAAAGTCAGCGGGTCCCACTCAAAATCGCACCACTGGAAGGCTTTCATCCAGAAACAGTCAAAGTGGAAAACATGCAGCGGCAGATTGCGTTCCGCCATACCATCGATAAAGCTGTTAACCGTCGCTTCGTCGTAGTTGGTGGTAAATGAAGTGGTTAGCCACAGGCCGAAGGACCACGCGGGCGGCAGCGCCGGACGACCAGTAAAACGGGTATAACGATCAAGTACCGCTTTCGGCGTCGGGCCGTCGATAACAAAGTATTCGAGATATTCACTCTCAACGCTGAACTGCACTTTGGAGACTTTCTCCGATCCCACTTCAAAAGAGACGCATTGGGGATGATTGACCAGTACACCATAACCACGGTTAGTCATATAGAACGGGATATTTTTATACGCCTGTTCAGTACTTGTGCCGCCGTCCCGGTTCCAGGTCTCTACCGTCTGGCCATTGCGCACCAGGGCAGTAAAGCGCTCTCCCAGACCGTAAACTGTTTCGCCAACGCCAAGATCCAGCCGCTCAAACATATAATTTCGTTGATTATTCGTGTCCTGCACGTAGCCATTATTTTTCACCTGACTACCGGTAATACGTTCGCCGTTGCGCAGAAAATCCAGTGACCAGAACTCACCTTTGCTGACACGCGCACTTAAGTTGCCACTTTTAAACTCAGCGTAACGTTCTGTGTTTTCGATTGTGACCTTCACGTCCTGCAAAATATTGAGCGGGTAATGAGGACCGTTATTCAGCGCCCCCTGAAAATGCTCAATCCGTACACCGACAATACCTTCCTGTGGGGAGAAAAAGCGCAGCGTAAATAAAGGCGTATCAAGCTGCCAGGTACGTTCACGCACATCACGGGGGGCAGCATAGACCACCATTTCATTACCCTGCTGTTCAACCTCGAACACCTGAAGCGGGTGAATCAAATTGAGGCCAGGTTGAATCAACCAGTTTCCGTCGCTAATTTTCATTGCCGTTCCTTAGTTCTGCACTTCTTGAGAGGTGAATTGTTGCTGGCAACGGCGTTTGCCCTGCGCCAGCTGTTCCATAACGGTTTTCAGATTGTGCGTCGTGAGTGAGTAGTAGCGTTTAGCGATAATCGCGCTCAGCAAGTAACAGATCGCCGGAACAATCGTGAATAGCGCGATAATGATGCTAATCGTGGCGCTGTTCTGCGCTTTTTCTGCCGCATCATATCCGCCATAAGCCAGCATCCAGCCGATAAGAGCGCCGCCGAAGGCCAACCCCAGTTTGAGCACAAACAACGTGCCAGCAAAACTGATCCCGGTCAGGCGTTTACCATTGCACCACTCGCCGTAGTCGACGGTATCGGACATCATTACCCACTGGATAGGTGTCACCAGTTGATGCAACACACCAATCACGAAGATGAAGACAAACATGGTGATGCTGGCCTGCATAGGAACAAAGAACATCGCCAGGCTAATCACTGCCAGCAGGGCGTTCGTCCACCAGAAGATAGTGACTTTACATTTCCAGTCGGTCAGCGGTTTCGCCAGTGCGGAACCAATCAGGTTACCCACGCAATAAGTGGTAAGAAAAGCGACAAACACTTCCGGCGTACCCAAAATCCATGTGACGTAATACATCATCGCCCCGCCGCGTACGCACACCGCCAGAATATTGAAAATGGTCAGGAAACCGACAATACGCCACTGGTCGTTTTGCCAGATATCACGTAAATCTTCCCGCATAGACGTCGTTGTAGGTGGTGCTTCAACGCGTTCTTTAGTGGTGAAGAAACAAAATGCCAGCATCATAAATGCCACCACGGAAAGGACCGCGATACCGCCCTGGAAACCGAGTGGTTTATTATCACCACCAATTAAATTAACCAGCGGCATCATCAGCACAGTAGAGAGCATGCCTCCCGCGGTCGCCAGCACAAAACGCCAGGATTGCAGCGAGATACGCTGAGTCGGGTCATTGGTGATTACACCACCCAATGCGCAGTAAGGGATATTGACGACGGTATAAAGTAAGGTAAGTAGGGTGTAAGTAATTGCTGCATAAATCATTTTTCCGTTCATACTGAGATCTGGCGTGCTATAGGCCAGTACACAGACGATCCCGAATGGCAGTGCGCCAAACAGTACCCACGGACGAAATTTACCCCAGCGAGAGCGCGTTCGATCGGCCAACAACCCCATGCAAGGATCAGAAATCGCATCCAGTGCACGAGCGACCAAAAACATGGTTCCGACAAATCCGGCAGGAATGCCAAAAATATCGGTATAAAAGAACATCATATATAACATTACGTTATCGAAAATAATGTGGCTGGCGGCGTCTCCCATGCCATAACCAATTTTCTCTTTAACGGACAACACTTCACTCTTCATCTGCTTTTCCTTGATGCTATAGGGGTGCTGAGACCGATAACGCATTTTGTAAACCATCCCTGTGAGAGCGAATATTCCGATATCTGGTTATTAATTTATGATTCTTGTTTTATGTGATCGTGGTAGCGTAAATTACGCTCATATATCATTGTAAAATATGGGTTTTATATGAAATATAATGCTTTCGTGATAATACGCTGCATGTATTAGGCGGAAAAAACTGATCTGGGGGATGTAGAAACTCAAGGAAGTAGCTATAATGCGCCCCGCCTCCATGTAGCAATCGAGGCGCGGAAGATCGTCGTCTCCGGTGAGGCGGCTGGACTTCAAATCCAGTTGGGGCCGCCAGCGGTCCCGGGCAGGTTCGACTCCTGTGATCTTCCGCCAATTTGCCTCTACTGACGTTCTCCAACCTCTTGTAATACAGTCAATCCAGATATTTTCTAATGCTCAATATTTAATCGGCTTCAGGAATACCTGATCAAAGGTTTTGTGATGGACGATGAGCGACTGAAGAATCCGCCTGTCGGTTCTTCTGTCCTCGAACGCATCCGCGATATTCGCGCCAGCATGCGCCGTGTTTATTTGCAGGTGATTTGCCCCCCTGCTGACTCTCAGCCAACTGTATCGCCATTAAGGTAAAGATGTTGTTTTACACGCCCCAAAACACCCTTTTTTTATACGACGATTCTATTCCTTTAACCGCTGGCGAAAAAAACTGACCTATAAACTTCACCAATAATCAGACTGCCATCAAGATTAATTTTTTCATTTAATATATCAAATAAACTTGTTTTATTTTTACTATCAAAAATAGCTCATTGCCTTACTATAATTAATATATAAATTCGGTGATTAATTCTTAACATGCTTTTGCTAATAATCTCAATTGCTGGCCCTATAATATTGCGCTAGCATTGCTTTCTGGTTGTATCAGCGATACTCAAAAATTCTTAATATAATACTCATTCGACTGGTACTTATTTGTAACTCAGTTATATTTTGTCGCCCGGTGATTCAGAAGAATGCAAAAAATGGCTACCACTCCATCAAAAATACTTGATCTCACTGCCGCGGCATTTTTACTTGTCGCCTTTCTGACTGGTATTGCGGGCGCTCTCCAGACTCCCACCCTAAGTATATTCCTCGCAGATGAACTGAAAGCCCGTCCTATAATGGTAGGTTTTTTCTTCACCGGTAGCGCTATTATGGGAATTCTGGTCAGTCAATTTCTGGCAAGGCACTCCGATAAACAAGGCGACCGTAAATTACTGATCCTGCTATGTTGCTTATTTGGAGTGTTGGCCTGCACTCTTTTTGCGTGGAATCGCAACTACTTCATTCTCCTCTCTACGGGCGTACTTCTGAGTAGTTTTGCTTCCACTGCAAACCCGCAAATGTTCGCCCTCGCCCGTGAACACGCCGACAGAACAGGCCGTGAGACGGTCATGTTCAGTACATTTTTACGTGCTCAGATCTCGCTTGCCTGGGTTATCGGGCCACCGCTCGCTTATGAGCTGGCAATGGGATTTAGTTTTAAAGTGATGTATCTCACCGCTGCCATCGCATTTGTTATTTGCGGTTTAATAGTCTGGTTTTTTTTGCCATCAATACAAAGAAATATTCCTGTCGTTACCCAACCCGTAGAAATTTTACCCTCCATCCATAGAAAGCGAGATACACGGCTACTTTTTGTAGTCTGTTCAATGATGTGGGCGGCGAATAATCTCTACATGATAAATATGCCGCTATTTATTATTGATGAACTGCATCTAACCGATAAACTGGCTGGAGAAATGATTGGTATTGCTGCCGGTCTGGAAATTCCGATGATGTTAATCGCAGGCTATTACATGAAACGTATTGGCAAGCGACTATTAATGCTCA
Organism: Escherichia sp. MOD1-EC5990; assembly: GCF_002965285.1. Lineage (NCBI taxonomy): Bacteria > Pseudomonadati > Pseudomonadota > Gammaproteobacteria > Enterobacterales > Enterobacteriaceae > Escherichia > Escherichia sp. MOD1-EC5990. Next base: position 59,731 of record NZ_PTRV01000024.1, read on the forward strand.
TTGCTATCGTGAGTGGTATGTGTTTTTACGCCAGCGTACTCATGGCGACGACTCCGGCAGTTGAGCTGGAATTGCAAATTCTAAATGCCATTTTCCTTGGTATTCTCTGTGGTATCGGCATGCTTTATTTTCAGGATCTGATGCCTGAAAAAATAGGCTCTGCGACAACGTTATATGCAAATACCTCACGCGTCGGCTGGATTATCGCCGGCTCTGTTGACGGAATTATGGTTGAAATCTGGAGCTACCACGCGTTGTTCTGGCTGGCGATAGGGATGTTGGGTATTGCGATGATTTGCCTGCTGTTTATTAAAGATATTTAGCTCACCAGTCTGAGCTAAGAAAAATCGGCGTGGCGCAAACAGAGCCATCCTCGCCATTTTTGCTATCATGCCTGCATACATAAACGACAAAACAGTATGCAGAGGGAAAAATGGGTTCCACCAGAAAGGGGATGCTGAACGTTCTGATTGCCGCCGTGTTGTGGGGAAGTTCAGGGGTCTGCGCGCAATACATCATGGAGCAAAGCCAGATGTCGTCGCAGTTTTTGACTATGACGCGTTTGATATTCGCCGGTTTGATTCTGCTGACGCTGTCATTTGTGCATGGCGATAAAATCTTTTCTATTATTAACAATCACAAAGATGCCATGAGTCTGCTGATTTTTTCCGTGGTTGGCGCGCTAACCGTACAGCTCACTTTTTTGCTAACCATTGAAAAATCGAATGCTGCCACGGCAACGGTGCTGCAATTCCTCTCACCGACGATTATCGTCGCCTGGTTCTCACTGGTGCGTAAATCCCGCCCGGGCATTCTGGTTTTTTGCGCTATTTTGACATCGTTGATCGGGACTTTTTTATTGGTGACACACGGTAATCCGACGTCATTATCGATCTCTCCGGCCGCGTTATTCTGGGGCATTGCCTCGGCATTTGCTGCTGCATTCTATACCACCTATCCCTCAACGCTGATTGCCCGCTATGGCACGTTACCGGTCGTCGGCTGGAGTATGCTCATTGGTGGTCTGATCCTGCTGCCATTTTATGCCAGACAAGGGACAAATTTTGTGGTTAATGGCAGTTTGATTCTGGCGTTTTTTTATTTGGTGGTCATTGGTACGTCCCTGACATTTAGTCTGTACCTGAAAGGAGCACAATTAATTGGCGGTCCAAAAGCCAGCATTTTAAGCTGTGCAGAACCATTAAGTAGCGCGCTGCTCTCTTTGCTGTTGCTGGGGATCACGTTCACATTGCCGGACTGGCTGGGCACACTGCTGATTCTGTCATCGGTGATTTTGATTTCAATGGATTCCCGTCGCCGCGCCAGAAAAATAAATCGTCCGGCGCGGCATGAGTGAGAATTACCAGCCAGGCACCGCGCCACCGTTAAAGATGGTTTCTGCCGCTTTAGCGACTTCGGGCGATTGATAAGATTGCAGAAATTCCTTCACGTTTTCTGCATTCTTATTATCTTCCCGTGCCACCAGAATATTCACATACGGCGAATTCTTATCTTCAATAAATACGCTGTCGTGCACCGGAGAAAGCCCGGTCTGCTGAATGTAAGTGGTGCTGATAATCGCCACATCAACTTTGGGATCATCCAGTACGCGCGGGAGCTGCGCCCCCTCGAGTTCCATAATCTGCAAATGACGAGGATTCTCGGTTATATCCAGCGCGGTAGGTAGTAACCCTTTTCCCTCTTTCAGAGTAATTAGCTTCTCTTTTTGCAACAGTAAAAGCGCGCGACCAAGGTTGGTCGGGTCGTTGGGGATCGCCACTGTCGCGCCTTCTTTTATTTGCGCCACGGTTTTGATTTTTTTGGAATAACCCGCCATGGGGAAGACAAACGTATTTCCCACCGCTACCAGTTTATAACCATGCGCCTGATTATCTTGTTCAAGAAAGGGTCGATGCTGGAAGACGTTCGCATCAAGCTCGCCATGATTTGTCGCATCGTTCGGTAGCAACGAACCGCTAAATCCTACCAGTTCAACATCGAGGCCATATTTCTCTTTTGCCACCTTTTTAGCGACTTCCGCGACATCTTGTTCTGCGCCATTAATAACGCCCACTTTAATGTGCTTTTCATCGCTGCTGCTCTGGTCGCAACCTGCCAGCAGAATTCCTGCCAGTAATAATGCGGCCCCCGCCCGTAGATGATGTGTTGTCAGTTTCATTTTTTATCCTTTTTTTAATCGTTAACTGACTATAATGGCAAGATCACTACGATTTAAAAAACGAAAAGCTATCGAATAGAAGAAAAAGGTATATAAAACTGGCACTTCTTACTGACCACGCAAACACCTTTCGTACAGCATGATGAGAGCGGCAAAAGCAAACTACACTTATGCTTCATTCGATGCACATTTGCAGAAGGTTGCAGCTATGAAGACAACGATGCTACTCATGATTACCGTATTCCTGACTTTCCCAGCCATTTCTCAGGCCGAGTCGCCATTCAGTTCTCTACAGTCGGCAAAAGAAAAGACCACGGTATTGCAAGATTTACGTAAAATTTGCACGCCACAGGCGTCATTATCAGACGAAGCGTGGGAAAAATTAATGTTGTCTGATGAGAGTAACAAACAACATATCCGCGAAGCTATTGTGGCGATGGAGCGTAATAATCAGAATAACTACTGGGAAGCGCTGGGTAAGGTGGAATGCCCGGATATGTGAATTTCGCACACCTCCGCGCTCAGGCCAGCAGCCACTGACGTACGCTCGCACATCAGTAAATCACCTGCTTTTTCAAATTCCAATCAGAATTGAACCCGTTCATCAGGATTGTGGATAAAATTCCCTCTACATTATTTTCATTTCATCACATAGAAAATCTTATCTCATTGAAACAATACTTGTTTTTAATGCAGAAAAGGAAGTCCAACGGATGGGCATAAAAATGAGCGAATTTTGATATCACCACCCTCTAAAAAATGGTGAAGTCTGAACAAAGAATGTTCGAAAGGAGAGAGTAGAGATGGAAAGCGCAAATCTGGATTTAGAAGAAAATAAAGAAATTGCCAGTAAGTTCGAACGTGCACTAGGTATGGGAGCAACGCTTGCAGAACTGCATGGCATAACCCCGGATACCCTTGAAGGCGTTTATGCTTACGCTTATAACTTTTATGAAAAAGGAAGACTTGACGAAGCTGAACTCTTTTTTAAATTTCTCTGTATTTATGATTTCCAAAATTATAATTATTTAAAGGGATATGCCGCCGTCTGTCAGTTGAAGAAAGATTATCAAAAGGCATTCGACATGTATCATATCTGTTTGATGCTATCTCCCGATAACGATTTCTCTTTGGTTTATTATATGGGCCAATGCCAGATGGGCTTAAAAAACATTAAAATGGCCACGGAGTTATTTAATACAGTCGTAACCTACAGTCAAAATGAAAAAGTTAAAGAGATGGCTAATGCTTATCTTGAACTCTTGACAGCCAATTCCGAAGAGGAAGTTCAAACAGAGTGAGTCGGCAAAATGAACATAAACGTAAAAAAATCTTCTTTTACGCCTGAAGAGTTAATCAGGAAATATCATGAGGAAGCCCCGGTTGATTTAAAAAATAACCATGGCGATAAAATAAATGAGAAGAATAACAATAAACACATTACTTACTTTCCCGTTGATGCCATTTTAGATGGGAATAAACATCTGCCATGAGTTAAATAAAAAAATTAATTACACCCGATGATAGCTTAAAAAGGAGGTGAATTATGTCGACACCGATTACGGGACAAACGATCACATTTGAACAAATCAGCGAAACATTGCGCACACAGTATAGCGATGCGGAAAAAAGACTGCAGGACAGCAACAAAACGCAAGTTGATCCCATGCGGCTTAATAAAAACCCGAAGTCCCTTGATAACGATATTCGCGCTCGTCTTGAAAACAAACCTATGCTTGCTCCGCCTGAAATGCAGGTTTCAGATTCAGACAACGCCACTACAGCAAAGACGAACGATGCGCGCCTGACGATGATTTTGGGTAATTTATCAGGCATTGGCGATCAGGATATTACTACACGCTTGCATAATAACCTGGACAACACCCTGCTTCGACACGAAATGGCACATAATAAGTTTCGTGAATTAAGCGACGCCTACACCTCATCATTAGATTCAGCGCAAAAAGCCAACGATAATCTGCATCAGGCCAACAATAATTACAATGCAGTCGATAAAAGAGTGCAATCGCTGGAAAAAAAAGTCAACACATTGGATCAAGAGTTGTCGCAACTGCAACCAGACGATCCACAATACAATAAAGTACTGACGCAAAAAAATGCGGCTGAAAAAACACTCACGCTGTCGTTACAAAAAAAATCGTTAGCTGAGAAATCGTTAAATACAGCCATTATGGATGCTGATGCTGCGATCGGCCAAAGTATGGAAGTTTTTGACGAAATTCAACAGCAAGAACAGATTAATAACTTCACCACCAATATTTGCCTGACACAGGAAAACCAGAAAAACAGAAACGCGACAGCCACATTTATCCTTTTGATTACCTCAGTAATGGAAGTTATTGGCGATACAAATTGCGAATCTATTAAAAATCAATCTGAGGTAATGAAAGAAATCAACCATGTCAGGGAAAATAAACTCAATGAAACAGCACATAAATATACTACCACGACTAAAGTTTTAAAAATAGTTAATGAGTGTGTAACTGTAGTTACCTTTGCCGTAAGCGCAGTCTTAATTGTTGTTGGTCTTCTTGCTGCAGTTCCAAGTGGTGGTTCAAGTATTGCGGGTGCATTGGCACTTATTGGAGGAATAGCGGGCGCAGTAGTATTAGGTATTGATATCACCTGTCAAATCGCGCTGGGCACCACGGCTACCGGATGGATTTTAGGAAAACTTACTGAAGGCCTTGCGGGTATTATTTCAAAATATGATCCCACGCTGCTAGCAATCTGCGCTCTTCTGGATGTTTTGGGTGTCAAACAAACGACTATTGATTTGGTACAAGATATATACTCAACTGCAGCCGCGTCTATTGTTATGGTAACACTAATGATTGGTGCAGCGATAATTTGTTCTGTCGCAATAAGTGAACTCGTAAAGGCGCTAACAAAGACTGCCACCGAAGAAATAACAAAAGAAGTAACAAAGAGTATAAAATCCACAGTAGAAACCATCATTAAATCTGTTTCAAAAAAAGTCATGTCCGCATTAGATGCTGTAGGCAGTAAAATAACAGAATCAGCAGAGTTGATATTATTATTTGCAAAAATAGCCAAAGGACTTGAACAAATCAGCACATCAGTATGTTCAATAGCAACATCAGCCATGAATGTATATGCCTCTGAGGATTTCGCAAATATGGAAATTCTTCAGCAGGATATGAGTAATTTATCAAAAACGCGCGAACAAATGCTTACAGTGATGCAAAGGATAGATAAAACCGTCGAACAAGAGGTAGCTCAGATGGTGCGTGTATTGCAACACCGAACTGAATCTTTGAAATTTGCTTCCCATTCTATCGTATAAGAGGATTCAAAAATGCCCAATAACATTAGCAACATAAACAATACAGCTCATAATAAGAATCTCGATAAAACAACGTTCGATGAACAACCTGGTTATGAAACAAGAGTATCTCAAAATAAAAAAATACTGCAAAGTTTTGTGCCTAATGATATTAAAACTGATACAAACACTAAATTTATTAGGTTGATTGATTCTGTCCGTGCTCTTTCTCCCGAACTACAATGTAAAGTATTAGATGGTCTTAATTACGCTAATAACACATTACATAATATAATTCAAAACGCTGGCATAGCGACAAAATCATCCTGTCAGTCTACCAAGTCAACAGAGAAAACCATAACATTTAACATTCTCGATATGTTAGATAATTTGACTATGAGACAACAGAACATTATGGAGGAATTTTTAAGAGTCTTTACATCAATGTACAATGCCTCTGCCAAGGCCGAGGCTAGCATGAGCATCCTTTTTGAAGATCTTGTCCAATTACAGAGTAAAGAAACAATTAACTCCTCTTGGGAAAATTTAGCTGGTGCTACAACGGGCGCAATTGTTAATGTGATTGGAGTTGGCGTAGTCGCGAATGCAGAATATAAAAAGCCCGCCGGTAAAATAGATGATGTTAATCCAAACCAAGGACAAAAAACAGATACACCGGAAGACCAACAGAAATTAAAGACAAATGAAGATGTGAAAAAGGCAAAAGCTAGACTTGCTGAAATAAATAATAAATTATCAGAAGATAAGAGTACTGAGAATGACCAAAATAAAATACCGTTAGAAGAATTAGAAAAAGAAAAAGACAGTATCAATAAGCAAATTGCAGATAAACAGCATATTGACAGTCATAATAAAAAATTTAGTCGTTATAATTCTCTTTCTAATTCTCATCATCTCTTTCAGGCTTTTGGCAGTACATTGCAATCAAGCGGAACTGTAGCTGCGGAATATACTCGTGCTGAAAAAGAGGTTGCGGAGCAAGCTAAAAATGTTTTGCATTCAGTTATGAGTAGCTATCTGGATCAAATTAATCGTGATGTTCAAGGAAGAGATCAGGCACTCAATTTATTACAGCAAATAATACAAACTATTATTGATACTGATAGCGCTATCGTTCAAGGCATTCGCTCATAAATAATTGCAATAATAGTTAATTATATTTAAGGAGGAATGGCACATGATTAATAAAGATAATAATTTAAATATAGATATTTTACGTCAGCAGAATGCAAACATTCCTCTTAAAGAGGCATCCTCGCAAAGTGAGGAGCCTCATCAACTGGAAAACAGCAAAAGCGAGGGTAATTTGTATAACAGCGCCAGTAAGGATAATAATATTGGCGCTATGCTCAAGAAAGATGTTGAAAAACTATCAACTTTAGTCAGTGAACGTAGCCAGCGAAATGAAGACTGGAAATGCCAGCATGACATACAACTCAACTTCGTTAAAAACATGCTCAGAAATTTCCCAACTGAGAACCTGTCAGAGAAAGGATCTGCGCTCTTACACGAAAGTTATTCGCTGATAAAAAAAGTTCTGCAGCTTACAGAAAATGTTAATACTATTGACGGAAAATTAAAGGATCCCGCTAAAATATTGACCTTGCATAACTCTGTGAGAAAAACCCTGGCTAACGTTGCTCACAACACAACCGGGTCAAGTGCAATGGCATCGACCAAAGGTACCTTAAATCACGCTATCGCTTCTTTAGAGAGTTCTGCGCCTGAAATGAGAAGTTCATCAACCAGCAGTACTTTAACGGCCAGTAGTTCAAACGAATTTAAAAGTGATAAATATATATGCAGTGATATTGCTGATTTGATGAGTGTGCTCGGTAGCGACTACCTCGAAATTTATGCGAATAGCGTTGAGATAATGAGCGCATACTGGCAGGACTTCAGTGAACATATCCAAAGCAATATGGGAAAATGGACTCACTCTAATAAAAAAGGCGATGCGATAATTTTTGATGTCAATGCATTTCAAAAGGCCTTGATGCATTTTTATTATATCGATAAATATCCTAATGGTGATTTCCACTATCATTACAATCCAGACTATGTTTTATACCCTCCGGCACCTGCTGACAAAATTGGTGTTCCATTGGAAGAAGCAGAAAAATGGTGCGCCGCTTTAGGACTTCCGGTAATTCCACCCGATCCCAAACACCGCACACCTTCTCCGATTGTCGAAGTTGAACCACAAGGTAGCGGTTTATATGTTATTATTCCCAACCCTCAGATTATTGACAGTATGAGTCAATCTTCAGATTCAATGGTGCACAGGGATAATAAAGGAAAGGAAAAAAATATATCTAAAGAATTCACCGGTTATGAAATAAGCACAGCTGAATACCAGGCATGGTTAGCGGGTTATAATGGGCAAGCAGAAAACATGAAAACCGATGTACAGGTTATCACGACTAAATACAGCACAGCCAACTCCACCTACGATACGATTATAAAATTATTATCGTCAACCATTACAGCATTATTTGATTCAGCGAAAGATTATTTACGTTTCTGATTAAGTAACGCCAAATATTATAGTCCACTATCTGGTCTCGTAAAATGGGACCAGCGTTTCATATTATTAAGCATCAGCTTTCATTCATTTCTTCATCACAATCTTACAAAATGAGCGTTTTTTGATAGAGCAATTCTGCCAATACTTTATTTTATATTGATCAAATTAATACTATGAATAGAGAAAACGGAAGGAGCGTTCTATGCAACTGCAACATGGAAAAAATAATACACAACAATATATATTTGGCGACTTTGTATTAAAAAACAATGGAATATTATTATTCAAAAACAAAGAATATCATATTCCCCCGAAAGAACTTGGCGTTATTATTCTATTACTTAATGCTGACGGTGAAATTGTTAGCAAAGAAGAGATTATTGATAAGGTCTGGAGCGCAAGTGTTGCCAGTGATGAATCTTTAACACGGTGTATTTATGCATTGCGCAAACTTTTGCATGAGAATAAACAGTGTAAGTATATCGAAACGGTCTATGGTCGTGGATACCGTTTTACTGTACCCATTGTGATTGTAACCGATAATGAACCGGTAAAGTCGACTACCACTCTTGCTGTTTTTCCATTTCGTACTGAAGGTTCGATCAATGTTCTAAAACTGCATTACGAACTTGTGCAGGGCCTTTCAAAATATGCTTTTTGTGGTTTAGATATTTTACCTGCCTCGGTAACGAATGAGGCAAGCGATTTTTCTACTATCCATCAGTTTATTAATAAAACAGGCCCAGAATATTACATTATGGGTCAGGTCGTTCACTATGGTAAAAACTGGCGTTTATTTATTGAATTAATTCATGCCAGAACGCATAAGTTGATTGATCATCAAAGTATTGATTTTAACCCCGACAATCCTCTTTCCGTATTATTATCACAAGTAATTAATATTCTTATTGAAAAAATACCCAATATTAATTTTAAATCTATTAATACACAACAAATGCCATCTCTGGATTCTGCTGTTATGTATATGAATGGCAGAATGGAAATGTATCGTTATACACCAGAGAGTTTGAAACGAGCATTAGTAATATTTAGAGATTGTGTGAGTACGCAACCGCAAAATACCTTGCCCTACTGTTGCCTGGCGGAATGCCATATATCATTAGCACTCCTTGGACTCAGTGAACAAAAACAAGCAATAACTACGGCAGTAACCTCCATTGAAAAGGCTCTTGAAATTAACCCTTCAAATTCTCAGGCATTGGGTTTACTGGGTTTAATCAGTGGGCTAAAAGATGAACATTCAGTGTCTAATGTGCTATTTAAGCAAGCACATTTACTCAAACCTAATTCGCCAGACGTTTATTATTATCAGTCTCTGCTATGCTTTTTGAACGGTGACCTTGCAAGAGCATTTAATCTAATAGAAAAAAGCATTGCTCTTGAACCCAATAAAATGGGCATAAGCATTCTTAAATTAATTATACTTTATTACACATCCCCCCTCGATAACGCGATATCTTTTGCATTAAATCTGAATAGTCAAAACACCTGTAATAATCCAATTATTACCTCTATTCTGGCTATGTTCATGGCACTGAAAGGACATAATGACAAAGCCAAAAGTTTATTGCTTAAACTTGAGCCTGAACATGGTCTTGATTACAGCTGTGTTAACTCGCTTTATACGAAGTTTCTGATCTATGGCGCATCTATAAAAAATGACATTATGAAGTTACTGGCAAATATTAACACTAACAAAATCAATGGTGTGATCTTGCCGTTAATTTACACTGTTTATGGTAAAAAAGAATATGAAAAGCGCTGGCAACAATTAGTTAAAGACAATGATTTATGGTCAAATGTTTTGCTTCACGACCCTCGTTTGCTCAATGTAAAAAATGAATTTAATACTATCAGTGCGATGCGTACTTCTGCGTAAGAACGAAGAGAAATTGCCCTGCTGATGCAGGGCAATTTAGTAGTTATTTCGTTAAAAATATCTCACACACAAACCAGAAGACTTTCCTGATCCTGGTGTTGATATACCAGTTTCAGGATTGAATTTCTCGTGAACCCCTATAAGTACAGTACTTGTCCAGTAATCCGTACTGCTAAATGTACTGCCATAAGCTTTCAAATTACCATATTCTCCCCACAACGTACCTACTTTTCGTGGAACTACACCACTACTTGGTCGCTGCGCTAATTCTAAAGATGACGCCACTTGTCCATAGCTATTGCATGATGCATTTATAATATCCCAAGTGTTATTACTGGCAGCACCTAAACTAGTAAACCATTTTTTCATCTTGAATTTGAATACAACATTATTCCCTTTACCATCTTTTGGTTTCCCGGTAATAGTGATTTCACTATTTAGGGGCAGACTTATTGTGACTTCTCCATTATTGTTAACATTAATACCATAGATGCCTGCCGTCCAATCATAATCTGTATTCTTCATATTATGGGTTAATACTAAGGTGAATTTAGCCCCATCAAATCCTGTTTCAGGAAAACCATCTGCCGCCCTGAATATTGCACCATTCACACTCAGTGAATCGACTGCCACAAAAGGAAGGATGGTATAGGAAGGTTGCCCGTTTACACGCCAACCGTTAATCTGCAGAAATGAATTTAAGTTCTCTCCTTCTTTGTAGGCCATATAGGTACGCTCATATATGCCATCACCCAAATATATCCATTTAGCCCCTTCTTTCTTCTCCACATTTTGTAAGTACACTGCATTATCCAGCAAATCCAGACCGTTATCCAACGGGTTACCAAAATCATCAGCTAATAAAACACTGACAGGTAAATCCGCCCCAACAACCACAACATCATCTCTTATACGAAGCTGTGAACCATGCGGACTCGCTTCACCCGGTTTAATAGTATAATTATTTGAATAATTGGCATCGCTCCAACCAACCATCTTCAGTTGTGCATTCAAATTCACTTCCGCGAAATGCGCCATATACTGTCTTTGATATTGCCCATTGCCGTTGTATATCCAATTATTACCCTGGATAGGATCTGCATTCCTGACTTTTACGTTTTCCTCATTAAGCTGAGCGACACCATCAGTAATAAAGTTACCCTGAGCATCACTAAGTACAACAGTCACCGTTATGCTCTCCCCAGCGATATATACCGTTTTGTCCGTGATAATCGTGGACTGAGTTTTTGCTGCTGCACCTGGTTGTATCCCGTATAGCGCGGAATCAATCTCCGTTGCCCATGTTTTTAATTTCAGACTGGCAACCAAATTTTTCTCGGCAAACCATGCTGTCCAGATCATGGTATATTCACCATTATTCTGTTCGACCCATTGCATCGAATCGGGGACTGCGCCGCCCACCGTAAAATTATCGATATATGATTCGATAACTCCTGATGTCAGCCCTAAAGCCGGGTTACCAAACTCATCCCGCAACGTTACTGTGACAGTTAATGACTCCCCGGCGATATATGTCGTTTTATCTGTCCTGATGGCTGAATTTGTTTGCACCGGAGCACCACTGTGGATGGAATAACTCTCTGATTGTTTACTGCTGCCCCACTCAGGCAAAGTCAACGTCGCGTGGTGAGAGTCTCCCGCCATTTGCGCCGACCATGTAGCAGTATAAACACCGGCGGTTTCAGACCATCCTCCTGAACGTACGGCTCCTTCCACTATTACGTTATCACCAGACAGTAAGGACTCGCCCCCTTCAACCAGGTTACCGTGCGCGTCTTTCAGCGTCACGGCGACGGTTATAGTGTCGCCAGCGGTGTATGCGTTTTTATCCGTGGCGATAGTTGATGTAGCTTGCGCCGGAGAACCGGACTGTATGTCATAGCGATCTGACGTTACACCATCACTCCACGTCTGCAATTGCAGGTTGGCGTGCTGATTGGTACTGGCAATCGTCGCCATACGGGTTGTGGTATACACGCCACCTGATTCAACCCAGCTTCCCGTTTCTGACGGGTCGGTGCCAGCCACCGTAAGCACACCATTAGCGGCTAACTGTGAAGCTGCACCGGTTACCAGATTATCGAACGCATCCCGGAGCGTTACCGTGATGGTGATTGTCTCTCCAACCGTATAGTTCGACTTATTTGTTTCAACGGTTGAAGTGAGCTGCGATGCATCACCCGGTACAAAGGTGACGTTCTGGCTCAGGCTGCTGCTGTTGATGCTGGCGGTGACCGCACTGGCTCCGGCGGTCTGGCTGGTGACGGTGATTATTGCCGCGCCGTCCGGCCCGGTGATAACCGTCGCGGCAACCGCTGCCCCGTTGTCCGCTGAGACGCTGACCGTCTGTCCGGCCAGCGCATTGCCGAACGCGTCGGTGACTTTCACCCGCAGCGTGTTCGCCGTCGAACCGTCTGCCACTGAGCCGTCCTTAATGACCACCAGATCCACGATCTTCGCGGTGCTGACATCAGCAATAAACGTCACGTTCTGGCTCAGAGTGCTGTTGTTGATGGTTGCGGTAACTGTACTGATGCCCGCCGTCTGGCTGGTGACGGAGATTTCCACGGTGCCGTCCGGCCCGGTGATAACCGTCGCGGCAACCGCTGCACCGTTGTCCGCTGAGACGCTGACCGTCTGTCCGGCCAGCGCATTGCCGAACGCGTCGGTGACTTTCACCCGCAGCGTGTTCGCCGTCGAACCGTCTGCCACTGAGCCGTCCTTAATGACCACCAGATCCGCGATCTTCGCGGTGCTGACATCCGGGATAAATGTCACGTTCTGGTTCAGAGTGCTGTTGTTGATGCTGGCGGCAACGGCACTGATGCCCGCCGTCTGGCTGGTGACGGTGATTTCCACGGTGCCGTCCGGCCCGGTGATAACCGTCGCGGCAACCGCTGCCCCGTTGTCCGCTGAGACGCTGACCGTCTGTCCGGCCAGCGCATTGCCGAACGCGTCGGTGACTTTCACCCGCAGCGTGTTCGCCGTCGAACCGTCTGCCACTGAGCCGTCCTTAATGACCACCAGATCCGCGATCTTCGCCGTGCTGACATCAGCAATAAACGTCACGTTCTGGCTCAGAGTGCTGTTGCTGATGCTGGCAGTGACCGTACTGGCTCCGGCGGTCTGGCTGGTGACGGTGATTATTGCCGCGCCGTCCGGCCCGGTGATAACCGTCGCGGCAACCGCTGCCCCGTTGTCCGCTGAGACGCTGACCGTCTGTCCGGCCAGCGCATTGCCGAACGCGTCGGTGACTTTCACCCGCAGCGTGTTCGCCGTCGAACCGTCTGCCACTGAGCCGTCCTTAATGACCACCAGATCCGCGATCTTCGCGGTGCTGACATCCGGGATAAATGTCACGTTCTGGTTCAGAATGCTGTTGTTGATGCTGGCAGTGACCGTACTGATGCCCGCCGTCTGGCTGGTGACGGTGATTATTGCCGTGCCGTCCGGCCCGGTGATAACCGTCGGGGCAGTCGTTGCGCCGTTGTCCGCCAACACGCTGACCGTCTGCCCGGCAAGCGCATTACCGAACGCATCGGTGACCCTCGCCCGCAGCATATTCTCCATTGCACCGTCTGCCACTGAGTTATCCCGGGTGACTACCAGATCCGCTATCTGCGCCGTCCTGACATCCGCGACAAACGTCACGTTCCGGCTCAGGCTGCTGCTGTTGATGCTGGCAGTGACAGTACTGGCTCCCGCCGTCTGGCTGGTGACACTGATCTCCACCGTGCCGTCCGGCTCTGTGATTACCGTCGGGGCAGTCGTTGCGCCGTTGTCCGCCAACACGCTGACCGTCTGCCCGGCAAGCGCATTACCGAACGCATCGGTGACCCTCGCCCGCAGCATATTCTCCATTGCACCGTCTGCCACTGAGTTATCCCGGGTGACTACCAGATCCGCTATCTGCGCCGTCCTGACATCCGCGACAAACGTCACGTTCCGGCTCAGGCTGCTGCTGTTGATGCTGGCAGTGACAGTACTGGCTCCCGCCGTCTGGCTGGTGACACTGATCTCCACCGTGCCGTCCGGTTGCGTGGTGACCGTCGGAGCGACCGTTGCGCCATTGCCTGCCGTCACGCTGACCGTCTGCCCGGCAAGTACATTCCCGTTAGCATCGGTGACCTTCACCCGCAGCGTGTTCGCCATTGCGCCGTCAGCCACTGAGTTATCCTGCGTCACCTCCAGACTCGCGATCTGCGCCGTGCTGACATCGGCGATAAACGTGACGTTCCGGCTCGCGGTACTGCTGTTGATACTGGCGGTGACCGCACTGGTGCCCGCCGTCTGGCTGGTGACACTGATTTCCACCGTGCCGTCCTGCCCTGTGATGACAGTCGGAGCGACCGTTGCGCCGTTATCCGCCAACACGCTGACCGCCTGTCCGGCAAGTGCATTCCCGAACGCATCGGTGACCCTCACTTGCAGCGTATTCGCCGTCGCGCCGTCTGCCACCGCGTTATCCTGGCTAACGATCAGATCCGCGATCTGCGCCGTGCTGACATCCGCAATAAACGTCACGTTCCGGCTCTGGCTGCTGTTGTTGACGCTGGCGGTGATCACACTGGTTCCGGCGGTCTGGCTGGTGACAGAGATCTCCGACGTGCCGTCCGGCTGTGTGGTGACCGTCGGAGTGACCGTTGCGCTGTTGTCTGCCGTCACGCTGACCGTCTGCCCGGCAAGCACATTACCGAACGCATCCGTCACCCTCACCCGCAGCGTGTTCGCCATTGCGCCGTCAGCCACGGCGTTATCCTGCGTCACCTCCAGACTCGCGATCTGCGCCGTCCTGACATCGGCGATAAACGTGACGTTCCGGCTCTGGCTGCTGCTGTTAATGCTGGCAGTGACCGCACTGATTCCGGCGGTCTGGCTGGTGACAGAGATCTCTGCCGTGCCGTCCGGCTGCGTGGTGACCGTCGGAGCAGTCGTGGCACCGTTGCCTGCCAACACGCTGACCGTCTGCCCGGCAAGCACATTACCGAACGCATCCGTCACCCTCACCCGCAGCGTGTTCGCCATTGCGCCGTCAGCCACGGCGTTATCCTG